>NZ_JAUJED010000019.1:125667-377003 GCF_030442075.1 Vibrio sp. TMPB1044
GGTATTGTCATTCTACGTATTTTCAACATGAATGAATTATGAACGCTACTTTCATCCGCGATTAATACCACCTCCTGCATAGTACACCAATCAAAACAAACTATGACTCTTTAGAGGTTCTTATGAAAAACGTACTTATTGCTACTACACTGGTTCTGGCTTCAGGCTTAGCAACAGCAAACACTTTACCAGCAACGGGCGGATTTAATGGCCCGACGGCTAGCGCTCCTGTTACGGTTGCTCAAGTCCTAGAAGCAAGAGATGATACCCAAGTTCAGGTGACGGGTAACATTGTGCACTCTTTGGGAGATGACGAGTACAAGTTTACTGATGGCAAAAACACAATTGTGATCGAAGTAGAGGATGAAGCTTGGGCTGGTTTGACGATTGCTCCAAATGACAAGATAACGATTGTTGGCAACGTTGAAAAAGATAACTGGGAAGAGGCCACAATTGAAGTTGATAGAATTACAATTGGTAGCTAAATCGAGTAAATGCAGTAGTAACTGAAGCGATAACTTAAACTTCAAAGGAGCTCATTGTGGCTCCTTTAAAGTTTTAGAACTATGACAAATAGAGAACATGTATTTACTTTGTATTCTTGCTCATAGCTCATGACACATAGCTAAGTGCTATAACCGTCCAACATTAATTCAGTAAACAGTCACGTTCTCTAATAAAGCTAGATTATTAGGTAATAGACTGAATTTCTGCTGTACCAACCCATTTTTGTGTTGGGGAGCAAATATAACGGTGACTCATTTTGGGGAAAACGGTGAGAGCAGGAGCTAACTCATTGACGCAAAAAGTATCTGCTCCATTGGTTGTCAGCATGAAATGGCTCATGTTGAGATTACTCGGCAGAGAGACTCAAAAAGCAGTCGTTAGAGAGCGTTGTAACTCTCTCTGCTCACTCGTTTACTATCTAGGCTGGTGGCCAGTCTTCTTCGCAAGCTCTTGCATAGCCTCGGCAAACGTTGTTGTCCCGCTTTTAGCTTTAACCTGTACCACCTTATACCCCAGATTTTCCAGCGCTTGGCGCTCTGCTAAAACAGCTTTATCATCTGGCTGACTGCCCTGTACTGGCTGATGAATGTAACACCCCTCGAGTTGACCATCTTCGACCAGTTGGTGGTGTTTTAATGCATTGATATCAAAATTCATAGTAAGTCTTTTCGTTTAAAATGGAGAGTCTCTGTGGCAAAGGCCGCAAGTCTTCAGAATTCTATGTTTTGTACCATACGGCATTTTAACCATAAGAAGCTAGTGTAAATACAGTAATTCAAAGGAATGCGACCTTTAAAAGGGCTGTGTAGGTTGAGCTATAGAGAGCGTTTTAGTCTAATAGCCGATTAAGTATCTTGTTTTTTTGCTGCCTCGAAATACCATCTTCATTATTTTCGCACAGAAAACGGATGTGACTACAATGCCACTGCAGATTCCTATGTAGAGAGTAATGTTAAAATCGCTTTTTAAGGTGCCACCAAAATATTTAGCGTCTGCGATTTCGAGGATCAGTAGCAACCACGGGTGGATGAAAAAAATCGCAAAGCTTGTATCTGAAATGGTGTCTAAATATTTGGATTTAAAACTCAATTTTTCAAGAGCTCCATACAGTAAAAAGATGAGGGCAACCTTTTGAATAAAAACAACATCTATCCCATCGTATTCAAAAAATGGCTTGTGTGAATTACCATTGATACCAGTGTGATTTTGATAAATAGACAGCATGACAACGATAAATAGCAACAGAAGTAGTGTCTTATTATTTAAGCACTCAGTGACCTTCTCTTTATTCATACACACGCTAATCCCTATCAAATATATTGGCGTAAAATACACCAGAGACTGGAGTGGGTTAGTCCCTTCAACCGCTCGATGAACGAACAGAGACAGTATCGAAAGGAAACAAATAACCATAAGCTGTGACTTAGGCGCTAATTTGATAAAACGCATGTGCATAGGAGCAGATAAGAAGCACAAAAGAACAAAGGGGATATACCAATAGGCAGTGAGGAAGTGCCCTGTAAACAAATACTTTATTGCGGTGATGATGTCTGGATCTGACTGTTCGAACAATACACCATTGCGGTATGCACTTTCCGGGTCAACCATGTTCTCAATAGGATTAAAGTAACCCCAATTAAGGTAATAGAAAGCGAGGGTGGCGATACTTCCGAGAATTAAGTAAGGCACACCAACATTTTTAAATTTCCCAAGAACGAATTTACTGTAGCCATAGCGGCTGTAGAAGACGTGGTAAAACATATAACCTGATATAAAAACGAAGAGCGATGTACCTCCAGTTATTATGTTTTTTAGAATATTTCCAATCTCATCGGTGCTCGATAGTCCGTAAGTATACGAATGTCCCATGACGATTAGAACTATTGTAATTCCTCTAAAATTACTTATCGATTGTAGAAACATATAAACTTCCCGTTTGATTTTAGCGTCGATCTCCCTTTGATTTAACTATAGACCTGATTAAAAGTTATTCTTGCCATTTTAAGAGCATACACAATTGAGCTGCCTAATTTTTATTATGAAGTAGAGGTTTAAACTTTGTTATTGTGTCTTCAGGTGGTAAGAAGCTTTAAAAAGTAAATTTTGAAGCTTTATGCCGCTAGGTATTTGTTTTCTAAAAAGCATGGGGAACACAAGGGTAAAAGTAGCAACAAGATTAAAGCGAGATAATTTTAAAAATAGATAGCTTGGCAGTCGATAGAATGCGCCGAGAATGAAATTCTATTTAACCCGACCTTCTCACTGCGATTGTATTCATTGATAGAGTGGTTAAATCCATAGGCTGTTGAAGGGGCCATATATTGAGTTATGCCCTGTTGTGTAGCCGTTATCCCATCATGGCCGTGACCACAGATAACCTCACGTACGCGATATTTTCTCAGCACGTTCATCACATCGGCATCGTTTTCTAGACGGATGGCTTTCATCCAATCTGCACCGACTGGAATGAGAGGGTGGTGAACAACTACGATAGGGTTGTTGGCCTTTTTTAGCTGTTGTTTTAGCTGAGCCTTACCACGGTTATCAATACGCCCAGACCCGAGTGGATGCTGGTCATCGAGCGGCTTGAAGCTTGAGTCTAGGAACAAAACTTCTCGTCCACAGATAGTGGCTTTATCAGTGACGAAAATTGTCGATCCTTTTAACTCTGTACGCATTAGTGAAGAGTCATCATGGTTGCCGGCAATGGCGTAAATAGATTTATCGCTAATGTGTCGCCTAATGAACGCTTCTAATCGAACGTAGTCGCCGTGTTTTGGATTACAACATATGTCACCAGTCAGAAAGATGGTCTTACATTTTGTGTCTTCATTGACGTATTCCAGTGCTCGACGCAGGTTCTCATAGCTGGATTTATCTGAAAGGTGACAATCACTGATTTGGTATACGGTGTTCATTGTTATAGTCCGGTCATTCCATACACACCGTTTACGGTGAATTAAAAATGCCTGCAAATTGGCAGGCATTCATTGGTGTTAGTTAGCTTTTGATGCGGCGTGGTGTTCAATCATGAAGGCAATGGCTTCATCGCTTAAGCAAGATTTACTGACGTATTGGCGCTGTTTGCCGACATGAAGGATAAAGCCGAGATCGGTCTGCTCAAGCTGGTCGATGTCACTCCAAGCGATAGTGTTGGTCGCTTTATGGTTTTTATAACTCACACCGTTCGTGTCACCTTGAAAGACTATTTTGCTGCCAGCGCCAGAGCTGATTCTTTGTCGCCATAACCACCATGTTCTTTTACAGTACACACTGAACGCTTCAATGACACTCAAAACAATAAAGAACCAGCCAACGTAACCGTTAGGTAATAGTTCAAACTCCAGTAGAACCACACCAAAAATTAGAAACAGTATGCCTTTCAAATAGGCTTTGGGAAATTGAGTCGGAAGGCTAGTTTGATCATAACACTCTGCGAAAAACGTTTTGTCGAGGGTGTATTCTGTGGTGAAACCGGGATCTTTAGACATGTCTGGCTACTTTAATGTTTTCTGTGAATGGGTTTACTAAGCTGCGTTCTTGCAACGTTAGTATTGTATCGCTTCTCATGGCTTATCTTTAGCTATTTTGGTTATCTTTTGTAAATCGATAATACCAATGGATGTACTTTCGCCATCGCTAACTTGCTGCTTAAACAGGTACTAAATGATGTTCATAAAGGCGATACTGAATTAGCAAAGCAGTGATTGAAGTCGTTTTGTTTAGAGCTAATGAAAAAGCCTGTAGCGAGACTTCAGGCAAAAACACATAGCGACCAGGTCGCGGTGGAGTTTGTGTGTCATCTATTGCACTTAATTCTGGCTGATTCCTCAATTGTTAAAACTGCTGCTCTATTTTTTTGAACAACAAGTAGAGGTTTTCTATAGTTAAAGCAGTAAAGAATAATACTAGGGCAGTACTGAATTCATCATAAATTTTTTCCACTTCTGAGCCACTGACGTTCATTTGTTAGGTTAGGCTTCTTACTTGATCTAATTCATCGCTGCCTCTTTCTGGAGGATTGCTGATGCTTTTGGTCTTCAAATCGACACTTCGTTATTGTGTAACTTTAGTCATATTTCTTTGTGCTTTGTTCAGCGCTTTATCGTCGGCTTCTTCTCTGAAAGTTGGTGTCTATCCGTGTCCTCCATTTGTGATTAGTTCGATGGAAAATGAATGGAACGGCCTGAGTATTGAACTTTGGGAGAGAATTGCAAAAGAAATGGACGTTGAGTACACGATAGAAAACCACCGCTTGGATGACTTACTCAATGCGATTGAAACCGAGCAAATCGACATCGGCGTGTCTTGCATTTCAATCACGCCAGAGCGAGAGATTTTTGCTGATTTTTCCCATTCCTTTTACGAAACTCACCTTGCCATTGCAGTGAAGAAGCAGGGTTATCTTCATACCTTACACGCTATATTCTTGAACCCTGCACTGTGGATTATCATTGGAGTCATCGTGATGATCTCAGGAGTGATTGGAGCGTTTTTCTACTTATTGGAGCATGGAGAGAACGAAAAGCTTTACTCGATGAAAAGCCGGACTGGCCGTTGGCTAGAAAGCTTCATACTGGGTTTACTTTTCATCACTCGAGGTCCATTCAATTACTTTGAGTTTAAGAGCCTAACTGGACGAATTGCCACGGTGTTTATTGGCGTATTTAGTATGCTTTTTATCGCCAGTATTACTGCTGTGTTAGCCAGTAAACTGACTCTAAGCCAAGGCTCTTCCCATATCAAAGGTGTGAATGATCTTGCGGGTGTGGAGGTGGGTGCCAAAGTTGCCACGACGTCTTCTCTGATGCTCACAAGTTTCGGTATTCGACACAAGAGTTACATTGATATGCCAAGGCTATTAGCAGCTTTAGAGGATGGCGAGGTTGAAGCGATTGTCGCTGATGATGTGGTGCTCAAATACATGATTGGTAATGGTAGGGTAGGCGGGCAATTTGAGGATTTAGAGGTGCTGCCTTATCAGTTAGAAAAGCAAAATTATGGCTTTATCATCACTGAAAACAACCAGTACGAAGAAGAGATAAACCGAGCACTATTGAAAATTCGTGAGTCACGGAAGTGGCGCAAAATACTGGTCGAATACTTTGCGGATAAGTAGTTTAAGTAAATTAGATACACCAGGGCTTCTAAGCTCTTTCTGCTAGAGTTGCTCAGAACCAGCGGCTTTATTTTTCTTGAAGTACTTGAATACTGTCCAAACCAGATAAGCCGCAACACCGACAATAAGTGCCGAACGAATTAAGATAGGAGCATCATGCTCAAGCTGGCCTACATGCGGCACAATACTGGCAAACAATCGACTTGTGAAAAGCAACCCCATTACTAACATTACAATTTTATTCATGTGACTTGCCATTCTATTAGGTGCGTTACACAGAACAAGCTTTGGGCATTTGACACTATCAATGCGACCAAGAACGGTTCTGCTCGGAAACAAAAGCATGCGCTTCTCAAGAATAGTCGTCAATGCAATATCCGCTTAAAACCAGTAAGCTAAAGTTTCGTTTTTGGAAGAGGTTTGTTCTGCCGGATACAGCTATAAAGCGAAGCGTATATGAGTGGAAATGGGTTTAAAATATTTATGTCAGTGTCTCTTAGATTACCAGCGAATTGAAAGCAGGAATTGATTGACGAAAAAGTTATTATCTTTGAAGTATACAACTTATTTGAAATTATCAACTTCAAAGATAACATTGCTCATGAGTTCATGATTATTCGGAATTTATCTCGTCGAATATATTTTTTCCACAATAGATAAGTCCATGCAAAAAATGAGGTTATGATCAAGGTTGGTATACATTATACCAACTTCACCAGTGTTGAAATCAACAGACTTTGCGACATCTTCTTGAAAGTTATCAATGACTAATTGTAATAAGCAATCCTTATCTAATACATTCATAAGTTTCCTTTGATATGTTTTGATACTAGTTGCATAGTAAAGGATAGATTGTGTTCATAATCAAGGTGATTTTGATAATCTTTTAATTTAGTGATTTTTATAAATTTTAATAGTCTCATTTCATAATGAGAGCCTAAATAAATACTAATTGATAATTAATACCATTTTGGGACTGATTTCATTAATCTTACAAGGATCGAGTTCAGGGTAACAGGTAAATAATCTCAAGTTTGTCGAAATATCAAGGTTAAAATAAAAAAATTTATTTTATTGCTATATTAGAGCTTAATTATACATAGATGCTGCTTTCTTAGTGATAAAGTTTGTGAGCAAGGTAGCGTGTAGGTAAATACGCTTCACTCTTGCAGGGGGAGATGTTTAACGCCCCCTGCTTTACTTTTCATAAGCTAGTCTTATCTAACATCATTATGAAATTGATGGCATTGATATTGGTGGTGTTAGTCTTGCTGAGTGAAAATTTCGTTGACTCAATAGCGAATTGCCGTTGAGTCAATGAGGTGAGCAGCAAGTGCCTTTACTTTCAGCACCGTGTGATATGGATGGCCACACAACAAGTTGATTGTTATCTAGTTTAAACAGGGAAGCATTTTATGGTAGAGCAAGAGTATGATTACCCAGAGTCGTACAATTTAATTTCAGTGACAGACCCTTCAAGCAAGATCAAGTACGCAAGCCCACACTTTAACGAAGTAGCAGGCTACAAAGAAGGAGAGCTAATAGGTGAATATCACAATGTAGTTCGTCACGGTGATATGCCTAAAGCCGCATTTAAAGACTTATGGGGTCATATTCAGTTAGGAAATAACTGGATGGGTATGGTAAAAAACCAACGAAAAGGTGGTGGCTATTACTGGGTTGATGCTTTTGCTTCTCCGTTAAAAGAAAACAACGAGATTGTTGAATATCAGTCGGTTCGGTTTAAACCAAAAAGAGAATATGTTGAACGAGCAGAAAAAGCGTATAGAATTTTAAATAAAGGAAAAACACCACTCAAACTCATATTACCCAAAACAAGGCTTTGGCAGCGTCAAACTTTTATATCCTTATTATTAATAGGAGTTGTTTATGCACTCCATATTACCCAATTTCTAACTGTACTACAAAGTTTCTCATTGCTCTTTTTCGGAGGGACTGTGTCAATTTATATTCTCACGCGTCGTTTGGAGAGTATTTGTAAAATAGCGAAAAGTGAATTCGATAATCCCCTAATGGAGCATATTTATTTTGGTAAGGTGGATGATCTCTCCGAAATTGCTTTAGGAATGAAGGTGCGGAAACAATATGCGAAAGCGTTATTAGGCAGAATACGAATTTCGGTGAGTGATTCATGTGAATTAACTCTAATGCAGGCGAATAAAACAGCTGAGTCGAACGCAACGGTGTCTGAAAATCTTGAAAGTCAGAAAACAGAAATTGATATGGCAGCGACAGCTATTAATGAAATGCAGGCGGCTTCAAGTGAAATCTCTCAAAATGCACAAGGGACTCTAGATTCCACCTTTAGCACCCAACAAGAACTATTATCTTGTCAGAACGAACTAAACCAAGTAGAAGAAAACTTTGTCGAGTTGACTAATGAATTAGACAACATATCGACAATATCGCTGTCTGTAGAGAGAGAGACACAGCAAATAAGCTCCGTTATTGAGATGATTAACGCGATTGCAGACCAAACTAACTTGTTAGCCCTCAATGCCGCGATAGAAGCTGCACGAGCGGGCGACTCTGGAAGAGGGTTCTCGGTAGTGGCGGATGAAGTACGAGTGCTAGCTCAAAAAACACAGGAAGCAACTACAGAGATTCAAGCGGTTATTGAAAAGCTATGCACAGGCAGTGGTCAGTCAGTAACGGCCGTTAATAATGGCACTGAAAAAGCGAAACGCACTCAAACAACGATTAAATCGACTCTAGAAAGCCTCACTTTGTTGAGTGAAAAGGTACAGGGAGTGGTTGATAGGAATAACCAGATCGCCGTCGCTATTGAAGAGCAAGTGAATGTCTCAGAAGAGATTAACCAGAATATTCTTTCCATCCATAGTAAAGCTGAAGCTTCACACGAACTAATGGAAGACAGTAAAAAGCAGTATGAACAAAGTGTACTTAGCTTGAATGAGTTAAGAAAAGGAGTGGCTCGATTTTAAACTCATAGAGTGAGTGACTCGCTACTTTGATGAGAGGCTAAACTGTGAATTCAGATTTGAACTAGCTTTAGCTTTGCTCGCAAATATAAAACCTCGCAATTGCGAGGTTTTATATTTTTGTTCGGTTGAGCTTACTTGGATGGGGCATCTTAACAGCCAGATCAGATGCCGGGTTAAGTCACTGCGCTAAATTAACTGGCCGTCGCTAGTTCAATTGTTGGTACTACATATGAAGGGTTGGGCGTGACGGCTCATTTCGTTCTTCAGATCTTGTTCATACTGATCTAGCCAGGCATAACGTTCGCGATACAACTTACGCTTTTGACGTTTTAGAGCTTCAAGATCTTTCCTGTTCGGGTTTGTCGGGATACGATAAAAATAGTCATCATGCAGCTGTCCATCGTGCTCTTCCCACAGACTGTTGTATTTAAGGCTGATGTCTTTGTTTTTCTTACCGTAGCGTAATGAGTTCGACACATGACCAGATTCTTTTACCGCATAGATATTGTCGATACCCAAGTTAATAGCGAGCAGTCGTAGTGTTTCTACCATGAAGGATTTAGGCCTTAAACCGTAAAAAGCTTTGGTGAATGTGCGGCTAAATCCATTGTCATTGGCGCCACCCTGTATACCGCCGATGTAGATGTTGTTGTCGAAAACAGTAAACGAAATGGTATACATTTTTTCGAGTTGAGAATTGGTCAATGAAACTGTGAGTTCACCCTCTTTTCTCGCGTTTCTTTCAAAGCTGAGATTAACTAGATAAACGTTGTCATCTATCTCAAGTTTTAAAAGATTGAGCCTTTCGTTATAGATTTGGTGTCTAGCTTCTGTTGCGAAGGTGTTTTCAAACCAGTCGTAGTGTTTGGATAAGATATCGATCTTTTCTTTATTGCTAAAGCCAGTACATAAGTAGGGAGTGACAAATTTAGAAAGGAAGTTGGGTTGTTTGATAAATAATAACTTTCTCTCTTCAGAGTTGAAATTATCACTCATTTTTCGAGTAGCTGAATAATAAAACAGGGCTCGAATAGTAAACTTAACTATCGCTTTGTACTTACCCTTATTTTTATGGGTATTTGCTTCAATCCCCATGCGAACGACATTCATAATCACCTCAAAGAAGAAGGATTGCGCGAACACAGTCGTGTCATGAACCCTTCCAATAATCTCACCAATAACAAGAAAATGATGATAGTGAAAAAGGTGATTTGGGTAAGTATGGATATGTATAGCTATGTAACTCAATCAGTTACTTAGCGTTCAGATTTTGGGCAGATGTGTTTGTCGCTTTAGTGGGAAGGGGTATGGGTATCAATGTTATTTATTGGAGGCGCTTGCTCCTAAATCAAAAATGCCACTACAAATATGCAGTGGCATTAGAACGATAACAAACTATCACTTTGCTTAAACCTAAACTTTAGTTCTTATATAAACTATAGTACTTACATAAACTAAAGCTCTAACAGTTTGGCCAGTTCACGCTCTTCGAGAAGCTCTTCAATGCGTTGACGAGTCTTAGGCGTTTCGGCTTGCGCTTTAGTCGACTTACCTGCTTTTTTGCTTCGGCTCGTTTTCGCTTTTTCCTTAGTCGTCATCGTAACCTTCCTTGTGTTTTCTGTGTTACAGGTTGCACGTCTCTTTTAGTGCCTTGCCCGCTTTAAATGCTGGCGTCTTTGATGCAGCAATCTGAATCTCTTCTCCGGTTCGCGGGTTACGACCAGTGCGAGCTGCTCGAGAGTTAACTTTAAAGCTACCAAATCCAAGGATCGATACGTCATCACCGTTAGCAAGCGAAGTAGAGATCCCTTCAACTAGCGCATTTAGTGCTGTGCCTGCTTGGTCTTTTGAGATGTCTGCAGAAGTCGCGATGTGTTCAACTAATTGAGATTTGTTCATAATCTATATTCCTTATTGAGTACGGCTGGCGTCTACCTTTAGCACCTAGCTTATGCGATCTTATCAACAGCAACTGAAATAATGTCAGTGATTGGGTAGAGCTTTGTAAAGTAACCAACAGAATTGACTATAAAAGCATCTGTCGGTTCAATCAATGCAATTCATTGATTATTATTGGTTTATAGACATGTTGCCCAAATTTACGTGAGAAAAGAGCATTAGGGTTGCCCGATCGATTCATAATCCAAATTGAGGCTGTCATCTATCACGTTGACAAACGAAACTGCAAAAACAAAGAAGCCCAGCTTAATTGCTGGGCTTCTTTGTTGTGCAGTCAGAGCGATTTGTTAATTCAGAACTATTTAGTAATAAAAATTTGTTCTGTTTCTAGTGATGTCATCGTGCGAATTTGACGCCAAATGTAGTAGAAAATACCTAACATCATCAGCATGCTTGGGATAGCGATTGCTGGGTAGCTGTAAAGTGTCAGCTTGCCAAGTTCTTCATTAAAGGCAGCGGTGCCAGCAGGGCTTGTCACAATCCAAGTCGCTAGGAAGTAGTTCATAGCTGAAGAAAATGCGAAAGTACTCGCGAATAGGTAGTTGGATGTCATTAGGCAACGATCAAACTGAGCCTGCTTACCAAACTGCTTCAAGCGCTCTTCTATAAGAGAGATATTTAACAGAGCTGGCGTGAAGATAACTTTTTGGATAAACGGATAGCGAGTGAACGTTGAGCCAAGTACCGCTAAACCAATTAGACCAGGAATTAATGCTTCTTTTAGTGCTAACCAACGAGTGTCTAGTTCGAAGAAACCAATACCGCCGGTTAATAGCACGCTGACAAAGCCGAGCGCAGCGATGAAGTTGAACTTCTTATTGCGGATTAACTCCATGCCACCATAAGCAATAGGGAAGGCAAGGGCAACAAGCAAAGCTAAGCCCGTTCCTAGGTGCTCATCTCCGCTGAATTTCATTAAGATGAATGAAGGAAGAAGGACGTTAAAGACGACTTCGAAAAGAGGACTCGATTTTTTATTTTCTGTACTACTCATAATTTCTAAATACATTATGTTATGGATTTATTCTCAGGGATTGTTGTTTACCTCGCCCAAGATGTAAAGCCTTAAGGTATCATGCAGTGTAACGACATGTGACATCAACGACATCTATGAGCCTATTTTACGTTCGATTCAGGACTTTACTTGTCCTATTTATCAGCCTCTTAGCAGCTTAATATCATGGTGTCGCAGCTGCGCTATATTCGAGATACTATTTTTTTAAGCAGATGGATCATCTCTTTTCGTTCATCCGGCTCTAGTATGTTAAATAAATATTGAAAGAACGACGGCTACTTGGGGCGGGTCGTTGTTCAATCAAACCAAGACGTTCGAGCTTATTCAAGGCTCGAGTTGTAGTCGAGTTTTCTACCTTGGATTTCTGAGCTATTGCTCGTTGAGTTATTCCTTCCTGTTCCCATAAACACATCAAGGTGGGGCAAAGCGCGACAGTTAATCCATGTTTTTTAAGCTCAAAGTCAAATCTCTTTGCTGTGCTGTTTGCGATTCCATGGATCAACCAACAAGCGGTGTGCTCGCTATCAAGTATTTTAGTCATTGATTCATTCCGGTGTACCAAATTACACCTATTTTTATTTACGCTAATGCAACCAGAGTAACGGTAAGCATTGCAGCTAAAGTAAGTACGGACAACGCTCGCCATTGCGAAACAAATGCTACGCGGCCATCAAATTGCATTCGTGTTTGAAAACCAGTGACCATTGCCCAAGTTAATGGCTTTGAACGTAATTTGTAGAATAGAACGGCAAAGATGTGTATAGCAACCAGAGCCGATAGCACTTTTACCATGGCTAGGTGGATGTTTTCTAGCAAGGTAAAAACTGAATCATTCAACCAGATACTTGCATAGGGTAAGTGATCAAGAAGGCCAGCTAAGGCTAAGCCAGAAATACATTGAATGAATAAAGCTGATAGTAGCGTCACAACCATCCAACCCCCAGCAGGGTTGTGACCAGGTTTAGCACTTTCTTTTCCTAGTAAATAGTGAACCACTGATTTTGGGGATCGCAAAAATTGTCTGAATTGGCTCGTTTCGCTACCAACCCATCCCCAAATTAATCGCCAGATAATTAAGGTAATCAGTGCTAGCCCTAGTTGAACGTGGGGACCATTGCCTGAAATGCCAGACGCCATTAACCCGATGAAAAGCGCTGCTTGAGCCCAGTGGTATAGGCGAGTTGATAGATCCCAAATTTTCATAACGTCATTCTCTCTGTTGTATTTATTTACTTAGCATCAATTTGATTTGCACTAATTTACACAACAATAGTTGCGCACGCAACTATTGTTGTGTAAATTAGGATCATCAAAGCAAGACACTACATAGAAACGAACTATTGAAACTAGACAACAAAAGCTAAACTTAGCGGAGAGAGATATGAACAAGATAATGACGGGCCTACTGTGTACTACAACAGTTCTACTCAGTACCTATGCTACCGCTGAACAAGGCGATGATTTACCCGATTACTCAAACCAAATTGAACAGCGTCAACACGCATTTACGCAAATCGAAACTTTAGTAGAGAAAGCCAGCGACACTTTAGATGGCAATGATACGAATTGGCAGACACTAGAAGAAACGAGCTTAGAGCTAACGAGTCACAGCCAATCATTGCTGACGTTATTTCCGAAAGGCAGTCACGAGGGGAGTAAAGCAAAAGAGAGTGTTTGGAGGCAACCTGAAAAATTCCATCGTCTGTTAACACAAATGGACCAGGGGTTTCAGGAGCTTTTCCAAGGCAGTCAACAAGGTGATGTATCGCTTGCGGAATCAGGATTAGAAGCAGCACAAGATACTTGCAAGAGCTGTCATCGCTCATACCGCTCACGTTGGTAACACAGGTTAAACCGCTCAATTAACTTAATCGAATTAAGCTAACCAAACACATTTATTCGTCTAAGCCTTATTAGCGATTGGCTTTTCTCGTAGGTAACACCCCAAAAAACAGGCTGATAAATATAAAGCGTGCTGTATAAATAATCGATGGTTCAATAGTCTACTCATTAAAAATATCTGTTTTTATAGGCCAGTAATTTAAAGAATTTCAGCAATCTAAGTATTCGAGTATAAATATTGACTTGAGAGGAAGTGAAGATTCTATTTAGTTAGATTTGAGATAAATAAAAAGGACTGAACGTCATACGTTTAGTCCTTTTTGTTTTGAGGTTTACAGCATGCCGAGAAAATAGAGCGCAATCAATAAGTGCTGCAGCCAAAAGGTTGCCTGATCTCATTTGGCGTAGAGGGGGATGATATTTACTCGATGAATGTGCCCCTATACGTGCCCTCGTTCACATATATCAATAATTCAATTCGTTAGCCGGTTTCTTAATTTATTTTAAGGCGTAAAATATATCGCGCTTGCAAGCCGTTTTGGCAACAAACTTGTTGCCACGGACTTTTATTTCCAAATTATAGGTTTCCTATGTTCAAGAAACTCTCGCTTAAAAATAAGCTGGCGATTTCAGCCAGTATGGCCATTATCCTGGGGGGGATTTTGGTTGAGGCACTGTCTTTTCGTGCTTCATTGCAACGACTAGATATTGAAGTTGAACAGCGTTTAGAGGGCGCATCGGCTTCTTACAATCAATATGTATCGGATTGGATCTTATCCAAAGAACGTGCGCTGACTTCTTTGTCGCAAGAGTCTAAGCAAGAAAGCTTGGTGACTCACCTAAAACAGGTTCGTGATTCTGCCTCTTTTGATAATGTCTTCTTGGCATTTCCTGATGGTTCGCAAAAGAACGCGAACGGAGTAGTACTGCCGCCGGGCAATGATGATCCTCGTTTGTGGGGCTGGTATACCAATGCGGTTGCCAATCCAAGTAAGGTTTTCATGGATAACCCTACGGTTGCAGCGGCAACGGGAGCGAATGTAGTGTCTCTGGGCACTGCAATGCAACTGCATGGCCAACAGGTAGTATTGGGCGCGGATGTTGAAATTACCGACATTCTAAATAGCCTTGAAAAAGTAATCCTTCCGGGTGAAGGTTACATGTTCATCGCGACCAATAAAGGTACGGTCTACACGCATGCTGACACTAAGTTGTTGAACAAGGATATCAGTTCACTTGGTTTGAATTTTTCAGATGTGCAAAAGGCATTGGTAAGCGGTAAGGACATCTCTATTGAGTTGAAAGGTACCGACTATGTGCTATATGCGCGCGCAATTGATGGAACCAATCTAATTACGATTAGCGTGGTGAATCATGACTCTTTAGTGGCGCCACTCTTTGACGCTGTTATCGGGCAAGTGTTGGTGACATTGCTAGTGGTTGTGGTTTGTACGGTACTATTTAACTTACTTTGTACCATTCTATTCCGTCCACTAAATCATGTGTCTCAAGCTCTGGCGCAAATCGCTAACGGTAGTGGTGATTTAACTCAACGTATTCATGTTGAAAATCAAGACGAAGTAGGCGAGTTGGCTCATAACTTTAATACCTTTGTGGGCAGCTTACAGCTGTTGATTGGTCATATTCGTGGGCAGTCAGAGCAGTTAAATAGCCAGTCAGAGCAAAGTGCTCAACGTGCGAACCGTTCTGTGGACGAGCTTAACCACCAACAGCAAGAAATCACTATGGTTGCAACGGCAGTCACTGAAATGGCGAGTGCAACGCAAGAGATCGCATCGCATGCAGAGCAAACGGCAAAAGCAGCGCAAGACTCAGCGGCGAGCACCAACAGCGGTCATGCACTGGTTGTCGACACTAAAGGTTCCATTAACAACCTAGCGAATGAAGTGAACGAAGCGGGTAGTGTAATTAGCGATCTGAATAAACACGCTCAAGAAATCTCGACCGTATTAGCCACTATTCAAGGCATTGCGGAGCAAACGAACTTGCTTGCTTTGAATGCCGCTATTGAAGCCGCTCGTGCTGGTGAACAAGGTCGTGGTTTTGCCGTAGTAGCTGATGAAGTTCGTGTGCTTTCTCAACGCACTCACTCTTCAACGGAAGAGATCAAGGCTACGATCGATGTTCTACAGCGCACAACAGCACAAGCCGTTGAACTGATGGAAACAAGCTCTAAGCTAGCACTACATTCTGTAGAAGATGCAGACCGAGCTTCTCTCGCGCTAGAAGAGATCAATACGTCTGTTGCCTTGATTAGCGACATGGCGACTCAAATTGCGACTGCAGCAGAAGAGCAAACACACGTGACGGGTGAAATTACCCAAAACATTACGACCATTAAAGATGTCACTGACCACTTGGTTGTGGGCGCACAGGACAGCTTAACTGAGTCAAACGAACTTAAAAGCCAAGCCGCTGGTTTAAGTGACAAAGTGGCTACTTTTAAGCTTGCTTAAGCGTCTAATGGACTGATGCCTGATCAGTCTGCTTGCGTTAAGCAATAAGCCAAAGCGACGTACATTACGTCGCTTTTTTTGTATTTGTTAGTAATAGAACTCTTTATCAATCTGTTTCTGAGAACTCTTTCAGCGCACTTATTGCTGCATCAGCTTTGTGCTTCTGGACGAAGATATGATCGTGATAATAACCTGCAATCACATTGGCACTTATGCCGTACGAGCCTAGTTTAGTCGCAAAGGCGGCTGTTAGCCCCACGGCTTCTAGGCTCGAGTGTACCGATAAAGTGATCATGCTAAACACACCGTCGAAACTTAACTGCGCTTGAGTCGCAACTTCTTTTGTTAGTACTAAAGTTAACCCTTCTTTTTCTCGAAAGGTCGCCATCGGATTGAGGTGGGCATAGTCGGCTAGTCCTCCCTCTACCGTACAAAAAACATAATCACCTTCAATGAGATCAGGTGACATGGACTTTAACAGAATGTCTAAATCGGTAATGGCGGTCATCGTTTTCCCTGCGCAATCGCGTTGTTTTATGGTGTTGGGTAATGTAGCCAAGATAGAGATAAGCTGTCGGCGAGTACAATTAATAATATTTATTCACTATAAGTACGACTAATCGTATGTGATTTTGATGCTGCATTTTTTAGTTTTTTCGGGATTTTTGGTGTGTGATATGTCAACAAAGAAGATCATTTCTCTTACATGCACCATTTTTAACCAACCATTCGACTTTTGTTAAAATTAGAGCTTTTGATCAAATTATATAAAATGTGATTGCATAAGCTTTTCAAAATAGTTTGTTCCAACTCGAAGTTCTTAGTGTGAGGGATGTAAATTAATAAGCAATCTCATTCGTACTGTCTTAGGTTGAATTTGTAACACTGTTGCTTCACGTATTGAGCGTATAACGCTAGCTGTCTGCATTTTCGTGTTTGTCGTAGGTAACAACCAACAAACCTAAAATATCAAGGAACAAGCTATGTTAAAGAAAGTATTAAGTTGTTGTATTACAGCCACATTTGGTATTTATTCCGCATCAAGTTTGGCTCAAGGTTCGGTTTTAAATTCGACTGAAAACTCACAACAACCTATTGCTCCACTGATGTTGGCTTCATCAGATGATGCGATCACCGAACGCTATATTGTTGTATTGAAACAACCTCAGATGCTAATGAATGATGCGGTTGGATTACAGCAGTTCACTCAACAAACGGTGGGTCAGATGGCCAATTCGTTTTCAATCAAAACAGACGATGTTTTTGATAGTTCCATTATTGGCTTTGTGGCAAATCTAGACGCACTTCAATTAAAGCAACTCAGACGTGACTCTCGCGTTGAATACATTGAACAAGACCAAATACTCAGTATCGATCCTGTTGTTTCAAATGAAGCCGTCCAAAGTAACGCGATTTGGGGTTTGGACCGAATAGACCAGAGAAGTCTTCCTTTGGATCGAAACTATAATGCCAATTTTGATGGTTCTGGCGTAACGGCTTACGTGATTGATACGGGCGTTAATAATAATCATGAGGAATTCGGCGGTCGCTCGGTTTCTGGCTATGATTTCGTAGATAACGATGCTGATTCGAGTGACTGTAATGGGCATGGTACCCACGTTGCAGGAACGATTGGCGGCAGCCAGTACGGTGTGGCTAAAAACGTTAACATTGTTGGGGTAAGAGTACTTAGCTGTTCGGGTTCAGGAACTACATCTGGCGTGATATCTGGTGTGGATTGGGTAGCGCAAAATGCATCAGGGCCTTCAGTCGCCAATATGAGTTTAGGTGGCGGGCGTTCAACTGCATTGGATAGCGCGGTACAAGGTGCAATTCAATCCGGAGTGAGCTTTATGTTGGCGGCGGGTAACTCAAATGCCGATGCGTGTAATTCATCGCCGGCTCGTGTACCAAGTGGTGTGACGGTGGGCTCAACAACCAGCTCTGATTCGCGTTCAAGTTTCTCGAACCGGGGCAGCTGTGTTGATCTATTCGCACCGGGATCTCAAATCAAGTCTGCTTGGTATGATGGCGGCTATAAAACGATTAGCGGAACTTCCATGGCGACACCACATGTTGCCGGCGTTGCTGCCTTGTATTTACAAGAAAACAACGGCTTAACACCGCTTCAGCTTGCAGGGTTACTGAACTCAAGAGCCTCGGAGAATAAGGTTTCTGACACAAGAGGAACCACCAATAAACTGCTGTATAGTTTGACTGATAGTGGTTGTGAACCGGATTGCGGTGGTCCAACACCTGGACCAGATCCAGATGGAAAACTAGTTTCTGGCGTGCCGGTTAATGGACTGAGTGGCAGCCGAGGACAAAAGGACTACTTCTACATGGACTTAGAACAGGGCCAACAGCTGACAGTGGTCACCATTGGTGGCACAGGCGATGCGGATCTGTATCTACGTTTCGGGGATAAACCAACGCTTAGTGCGTGGGACTGCCGACCTTACCGATCGGGCAACAGCGAGACGTGTACGGTGAATGTCACCCAAAGCGGCAGATACCACGTTATGTTGAATGCATACTCGGCTTACAGTGGTTTGACGCTCCAAGCAAACTTTTAAGTTTAGGTTTTAATGATGGTTTCAAAAGTTACTTACTAGTTTGGTAAGTTTAGAAGCCAGATAGCCAAAGCCCACCTCGTTGTGGGCTTTTTTGGTTTGTAGCAGGCAACAAAAGGATATGGCGTTGTTTTCTTAGATTGATAAGCAGGAATTCACGCTACTTAAACGAACTTTCGACTACGTCTCAGAAAAACCTGAAGTTTGTATGCTAGATTTAGTAGTGATACACAACTGGAGATATCGATGATCTGGCTTTCGGTGAAAGTACTACAGATTGGACTTGTCTACGGATACAGGAAGTATCAACAAACAAAAAGAGCTCCAGTGTAGGGGCTCTTTTCTTTTTCGAATAAACCGGTTTTATTTTGCGTGGTACGGAAAGAAAAATCGGTTCTGTCCGGTTTAATAACGAGTAGCTAATTGACTCTCCATTAATATCTCTTAACCGATAAGCGAAAGTATGTTGAAAATTGAACCCATTACACCTCACATTGGCGCTCGTATTCATGGATTAAATCTTTCGGATTGCAGTGAGAGTGAACTAGATGATGTGTACCAGGCTCTTGTTACTTATCAAGTCATTTTCTTGGATGAGCAAAGCCTCTCGCCTGAACAACACTTAGCGCTTGCAAAACGGTTTGGAGAGCTTGAACCCGCTCATCCTTTCTTCCCACGTGTAGAACAAGTACCGCAAGTCAGTGTGATAGAAACCACTCGAGGCAATGCGCCAATGGAGAGTTATTGGCATACCGATTTAACCTGGCGCAAATTGCCATCGAAAGCCTCTCTATTACATGCTCAATATATACCGGATGTCGGTGGCGACACGATTTGGTGTTCGATGACTGCAGTGTTCGATTCATTAGATGAAAGCATGAAAGATAAGCTAAGAGGCTTATCGGCAACGCATTCATTAGTCGCGTTTGAAGGTATTGAATCGGATCAAATCGAGCTAGATTGGCATAAGTCACTGCTGAAAACCGCGCAAGAAAATCCGCCTGTGGTGCATCCCTTAGTACAAGTTCATCCAGAAACGGGCAAAGAGACGCTATATATCAACGAGCAATTTACCCGTTACATCAATGAGCTTGAGCGTGAAGAAAGTGATTCGCTACTTAGCCAGCTGTTTGAAATTGCACGACAACCAGAATATCAAGTGCGTTTCAAATGGAACAAGGGCTCAATGGCGATATGGGACAACAGAGTCACTCAACATTATGCTGTGATTGATTACGGTGATACACCACGGAAAATGCATCGAGTAACAGTGACATAACGGTAAGCTGAGCACAGTTATCAAAGGAACACCGTGCATGCCCATCCCTTGAACCAAACTCTCGTACTTAAATTTAAGTGTCGGCAGGGTGCATTATTTATCTACGCTTAAAAATAAAAACAAATGCGTTGGTACATATTTGATTGAAACCTCACTGCTCGGAGGTGATGTGTAATATAATTGGCGCCAAAATATAAGTATAAAAACTAAATCATAGAATTAATAAACGTCAGGGCTTAGAGAACAAAGTATTTCGTATGAACGCGATTCGTAAAGTTTACCAATACGCAGAACCGAATCTAACCCTCGTGGGTTGGATGGGCCTTGTCGGCTTTCCAATTTACTACATTGTGTGGGAGTTTTTGTTTCCACAACCCTACGAAAACTTAGCGCTTCGCTTGTTTTGCTCGGTATTGTTCTTTGGCATTATATTTCGCAATCGTGTCCCATTTGAATGGCGAAAGTACCTCCCGGCTTATTATCAAGTCGCTGTAACTATCTGTTTGCCAGGTTTCTTTTTCTACATGCTGCTGATGAACAATTGGTCCAACGTTTGGGTCATGTCTTTTATGTCGGCCATATTCCTGCATATCTTGTTGGTACACGTGACTAAAGTCATGTTCGCTCAAACCTTTGCCGGAATCGGAATTGCGACGTTTTGTGCATGGGTGGCACAAGGCTTCTACCTCGAACTCACAATGGATTGGACGCACGTGCCAATCTTTTTGTTTATCTACTTATTCGGCAACTTATTCTACTTCCGCAATCAGGTGGAACATGAGAACAAGGTATCATTGGCGAAATCTTTTGGGGCTGGCATTGCCCATGAGATGCGAAACCCTCTAAGTGGTTTACTGACCTCTATTGATGTTATGCAATCCATATTACCGAACCCTAAAAGTGGTGATCACAAAGGGCAATATGCTTTAAGCAGTGAAGAAGTTATACAGTTGCGTGAAGTGGGCGATGAAGCGATGGAGATCATTCATTCCGGTAACGAAACGATAGATCTGTTACTGACTTCAATCGATGAAAACCGAGTATCTCGTTCTACGTTTAAGAAGCATTCAGCGCAAATGGTGGTTAAGGATGCCATAGACAGCTTTAACTACAAGCGTTCAGCCGATAAGTCTGCGATATCTTTGGATGTACAAAGCGACTTTGACTTCTTGGGCAGTGATACCCTGTTGAAGTACGTCATGTATAACTTGTTCAAGAACGCATTCCATCATCGCAGCCCAGAAGATTTTCATATTCATGTCTCGATGTGCAGTGATGAAGTGACCAATCAAATAATGGTCACCGATAACGGTGCGGGTATTTCAAGCGATTTAATTCGACGCATTTTCCAAGATTTTTACACCACGGGCCAATCGGGTAATTACGGACTGGGTTTGCCATTTTGTAAGAAGGTGATGCGTTCGTTTGGTGGTGAGATTAAATGTCAGTCGGAAGTGGAACAATGGACTCAGTTTACGATGACGTTCCCATCTTTGGCTTCAAATACAGTGAAAGAGATTAAGAGTGATCTCACTAAGCTGAAGACTGTGTTGATGGTAAGCGACCAGAAGATTCTGACCAGTAAAATGACCGAGATATCGCGTTTTATGGGCTTCGACCTCGCCATCTTAGATGTCGCATCCGCCCTAAAAAATAAGGAATACCAGTTCGAATTCGATCTGATTTTTGTTGATATGGAGAGCTTGGACTTACGAGCCAGTTGCCTAGAAAGGATTGAGTCACTGCTTTCGTTCACTGAAGCGCGAATCATCTACTTGTATGAGCATCATCCTATTAAGCGTGTACGTAACGTTTCTTTCGAGCCTATTTGGGTGGAAACGCAAGTTTGGCTGCTGAATACTAAAGCGACCATCGACCGCTTACTTTTCGATTCCAATTACGTGATGCCAGCAGCGCCTACAAAACCGCTAGAGGCCGCGAATAAGCGGACGATTATGGTGGTGGATGACAACGAATCTTTGCGCCGCTTTACTGCGATGTTACTGGAAAAGCAGGGTTTTGATGTTGTGCAGAAAGAAGATGGCCAACAAGCATTAGACGCGTTGGATAGCGACGAGATCGACTTGATTCTCATGGATATCGAAATGCCCATCATGGATGGTGTGGAAGCTTCTCGCCGAATTCGAGGTGCTAATAAAGCGTACTCTTCGGTGCCAATCATTGCTCACACAGGTGATAGTTCCCCCGTCACTTTGGAGAAAATGGAATCGTCAGGCATGTCAGACTTTATCGTCAAACCGGCAGATAAAAACCGACTGTTCGATAAGATTGCTCACTGGATTTAGTGAATGCCATAGGTTGAAGCACACGACCATTTTGTCAGCGAACACAAGCACAAGAAAGAGCTCAGCGAAATGCTGGGCTCTTTTTGTTTCGCGACATGATAGTGTCCATTCCGTCCTGCCGTTTTGTTGGTTATAGAATTGGTGTGTACAGAGTTATACGAACTCTAACTCCGGATGATTGTACGCTTCGTGACAAACCGTGAGCACATGGTCAATGTCTCTTGGTGTCATGTCGGCATTCACTGAAAAACGGATGATGTTTTTATTCTTGCCCGTAGCGGGGCGGCAGAACACAGCACCGAACACATCACGCTGTTCTAGGAAGTCACGCACACGTTCAGTGTTTCTTTCATTGCCGCACTCTAGCGCTACAATTTGAGACTCACTGCGGATGTTAAAGCCAATCCGCTTGAGGCCTGTAGTCAGCGATTTAGCCCGATTGAATAAGGCTTCTCGTTTGTCTTCCGCACCTTTGATCACCTCCAACGTTTTCTCTAAACGAACTACCTCTTGTGGTAACACCGTCGAGCTAAAAATCGCAGGGTACGCCACAAACGGCAAGGTTCTAGATAGTTGTTTAGGGCCAAGGATTGCACCTGCACGATAAGCAAAGGTTTTTGCCAAGCTAACGGTGATGAAGTCGACTTGGTTGGTGAGCCCTAACGCTTGAACTAAGCCTGCACCATTTTCCCCATGTGTTCCCAGTGAATGCGATTCATCAACAACGACTGCACAATCAAATTCCTGCGCCATTTCGTAGATGTCGCGTAGTGGGGCGATGGTGCCAATTGTGCTATAAACCGAATCGATCACAATAACGCCTGAACCGTGGCGTTCAAGCTGCTTGCGTAAATGACTCATATTGTTATGCATAAATGGATGGGCTATTGCACCAGCCGCGCGAATGCCTTCCCACAGCGACATGTGTGCAAAAAAGTCGATATACACTGGCGTATCTGGCGGACAGATAGTTTGAAGTAACCCAATATTTGCCGCCCAGCCAGATTGAGAAAGCAAACAGCTCTCCATTCCAACATAGCTTGCGAGTTCGGTTTCAAACGCAGATTTAGATTCTTCGTCTTGTAAGAAAATCGCAGACATCACCACGTTGTCATCGTGTTCACTGATTGCCGCTTGGTGAGCTTGTTGGATCTGCTTGTTATGTGACAGGGCTAGGTAATCGTTGCTCTGCATGACAACAGCGTTGCACGGTGGACGTTTACCCAAAACCAAGTGTTTCTGGCTTTCATTCTGGGTAATCAGGTCTTGAATATAGAAGTTCAAGCGTTCTTCAATAAAGGAAGGTAATGGTTTTTTTTTGGTTTTATCACTCATAATAGTTCTCTTCAAATACAGGATAACGCCAGCGCTGACGGCTGTATATTGACGACAAAAAGTGATGTGTCATTAGCTGAGTTGCATAATTTTGTGGGTGCTTGCAAACTCAGCATTTAAGGGTTTTGAGGTAAGTGGATTTCCTTACGGTTCAGGGGCTTTAACCGAATCAAGATAGGAATAATAGCCTTATTTTTTATGACAAAAGGCTATTAAAATTCGGCGTTCGAATGGCTATGAAAAGTCTATTCTGAAAAGTTACGGCCTGTTAGCTGTGAATGTGGATAAGCTCAATTAAAGCATCTAATTGTTGCTTAGCTTCACCGTCTAACGAATACCCAATATTGATGCGTAAGCAGTTGCTGTAGAGATCGAGAGTGCTGAATAGATGTCCAAGCCTAATATCAATGTTCTGGTCGGAAACTGCTTGAGCGAAAAGTGGTTGGTTCAAATTTGGGATTTGCAGCCAAAGTACCATGCCACCTTGTGGGTTACTTATCTTCACGTCTTGAGGGAGGTGTTGGGCTAAATAATTAAGGTATTGCTGGCGCAACGAAAGGATTTGAGAGCGTCTTCTTCGAACGTGTTTTGCGTATTGGCCAGATTCGATAAAGTCAGCAACCGCGAGTTGAGTCGGTAAGGCAACGCCATAGCTCGCGGCAGAAAACTGCGCTTTGTATTCATTAATATACCTTCCCGGTAAGCACCAACCTAAACGGTAGCTCGGTGATAGGCTTTTCGATACCGAACCGCACCACAGTACATAGCCGCCTTTGTCATAGTATTTCGCTGGCAGTGGTGTGTGTGATGAGTAAGAGAGCTCTAGATACACATCATCCTCAATGATCGGCACTTGGTAATCATTAGCTAACTCGGCAAGTTTTTGTTTTTGATTAGCTGACATATTGATCCCTTGAGGGTTCATATGAGAGGTACAGAAGATCGCGGCGTCCACTCGTTTGTTCTTCAAATGAGTTTCCAGTTGTTGTAAGTCGACACCGTCATTGAGAGATGGGATCTCGATGATCTGGCGTGACATCTTTCCGAGCAATTCCAGAATACCGTTGAAACAAGGTGAGCTAATAGCGATGGTGTCGCCTTGTTTAGTGCACGATTCAAGTGCAGCCTTAATCGCCGACATACAACCAGCCGTGATCACCATCTCTTCAGGTGAAAAGTGCACATCGAGCTTGGCAAAGTGAGTGGATAATGCTTGTCGCAACATCGGCTCACCTTGTGTATCTGGGTAATGGTTGAGTCTGCTTCCCATCCGTTTGGTTGAACGGCGGAAACTGCGTTCTAGCTCAACAATCGATTGTTCATCATTGGTGGTGCTCGAAACCCCTAAAGGCCCATTGATTGAGTTGTGAGCCGATGACGTTTCTTTAACTCTGGAAACCTTACTCTCAAACTGTGCCCACTCAGGCGTTGAATGAATAGGCTTGTGAGGCGAGACAAAATACCCAGCTTGCGGTCGCGAGTGTATCCAACCCTGCGATTCTAATTCTTGGTAACAGCTCACCACGGTCGACATGCTGATGGCCTGCTGCTTAGCCAATTGACGAAGTGAAGGCATGCGTCCGCCTTCCGGTCTTTTACCTGTTTCTATTTCATCGATAAACTGATTGGCTAGCTTTCTGTAGATGCTCATTATCACGACCGTTATTAACTGTACTGGTTTTTATTGTAAAAATTGTATCTGTACTGGTTTTATTGTTCAAGGGATACTCTTTTAAAACAAAGGAGGGGTGAGTATGAAAAGAAATGATTTGTTGTTAGCGGTATTTGTGATGGCAATTTGGGGATTCAATTTCTCGATGATAAAAATGGGTGTGACCAACGTTCATCCGTTGTTGGCAACCGCCGCGCGTTTCTCGTTAGCGGTTATTCCGGTGATATTTTTTGTGGCAAGACCGAATGTCGCTTGGCGTTACTTAGTCAGTTACGGCTTTGTGTTCGGTGTGGGTATTTGGGGTATGGCTTCATGGTCGATCACTGCTGGGTTATCTTCTGGGCTTTCATCGGTATTACTGTCAACCAACGTATTAATCGGCATGGCAGTTGGCGTATGGGTGTTCAAGGAGAGTGCTTCTATGCGCAAATTAATGGGAGCGATGTTAGCCATGTGTGCCTTAGCAGTATTGGTATCAGCGGCAACAGGTAATGTCACCTTTAACGGCGTGATATTGATTATGATTGCGGCATGTAGCTGGACGCTGATGGGTGTAATTGTTAAAGCTTCAAAAACCACTCAAGCTTTTGCGTTTAACGTGTGGGGAATGTTGTTTGCGCCAGTTCCATTAGTGTTGTTTGCCGTCATGTTACACGGTGACCAAATTATCTGGCAGGGCATAGAACAATGGGATTCGAACACGACGATTGCAGTGCTTTTTCAGGCTTACCCAACTACGCTGTTTGGTTATTGGGTTTGGAACAAATTACTAATCCAATACCCTTTAAGCACTACCGCACCGTTAACCTTGCTCGTGCCAATCTTTGCATTGATCAGTGGTTACTTTATGTATGACGAGGTGCTGTCTGTGGCTCAGGTTGTTGCATCAATACTGTTTCTTGTCGGGATTGGTTTGATTGTGAAACCTGCGAGTGCGGCTCTAACCGATAAGGCAACTAAACTCGTAAAACAGTAATTGCACAATGTTGTTAGAACAATGGGCACTGTTAAGGCATACCTAAACTAAGTTTACTGGTACTTTGAGTTTTGGGTGGAAGATACCTTTGGCGCCCATGTCGACAACGGCATAGTCGTTGACTCCTTCAGTCATTCGGCTATGCGACTGACTGATCTTTAGGGTTTCGAACATTAACTCCTCAAGCTTGGTGTTATATTCTTTAAATTCGCCTTCGGTCAGCCTAAGTTTGGTCGTAATAAAGTAAGCTTGTTTGTTGCTTACATCGATATATTGCACGGCCTGTTTTAGAGCATCTATGACTTGGTTTTTGAACATGACGCTAAATCGCGCTTGTTCAGAGAAAGCTATATTGGCAGGTACAATGACATGGAATTTTAAGCCTAATAACATTGTTATTAGTTTTAACTGTTCAAGTTTCCTTAGGTAGATATACAGTGATGGCTCGTTTAAGTCAAAACTGGCCATTAACTGCTGGGCGTTTGCTCCTTCATTGACAATCTCGTGGAAAATCGTAAACAACGGTGGCTCTTTACAGAAGGCTGTGTCTTGCTCATCCGTAAATAATGACACCGAAGCTGAAGCTAATGCTTCTTCTGCTTCTGTGATAATGGCTGATAAAGGAAGCTGAATTAATTTACATATCTTCTGTAACTTCAAAATAGAGAGCGATTGATGGCCGTTCAGCAATCGTTTAATGCTTATTTCGGAAACTTCTGTGAATTCTGAAACTTCTTTATAAGAGATACCCGCCTTTTTTAAATGGCGTTTGATTGTTGTGCAAATTTCATCGTCAAGTGGATCCATTACTCTATACCGTCACTATTTTATACACTTAAGGTAGCACAAAATGTCACTTTTATAATTTTCTTTGAAATATAAGCGATCATTTTTGATACTTTATTTCGGTAGTAGGTGCTATTTGAGAGGTTAAGATGAATTTAGGGTTAGAGAATATAAATGTTGTTGTCACTGGCGGTTCTAGTGGAATTGGGGCGAAAATAGTTGAAGGCTTTGCTAACGAAGGGGCGAATGTTTGGTTCTGTGGCCGTTCTCAACATCGGATAGATAAGCTGCTTAAACAACTTGGAAAAGCGTCAAAGCAAGTTGTCGGAAAAGTGGTCGATGTCCATGATTTGGCACAAATGAAAGCTTGGATCGAGTCAATTCCGAATATCGATATTTTTGTACCCAATGTAAGTGCACTCTCTGATGAATGGGAAGATGTTCTGCAAAAAGACATTGCAGCCACGCAACAGGGCATTGCGTTAGTTTTACCTAAATTGCTTGAGTCGCGTTGCGCAGCAATCACCTATATTGGGTCGAAAGCGAGTGGATATACAGTTTGTAACGCCAATGCTTATGGAGCAGGGAAGGCCGCGCTAGCCCATTATATGAAATCCTTGTCCTTGACTTACATTCCTAAGGTGAGAGTCAATACTGTTTCGCCTGGAGACACATATATTGCTGATGGTTTATGGGGGCGGTGTAAGCGTGAAGATCCGGACACTTTCCAGAAAGTTATCGATAGAAATCCAATGGGTCGCTTAGCTACCCCTGAAGAAGTAGCCAACGTGGTGACCTTTATTTCTAGTCCTGCTGCGAGTTTTGTCTCGGGAGCTAACTGGTATGTTGATGGTGCATCAACGCCTCATGTGCAATATTAGCTATGTCGGTATAAACTATTCACGCCGATTCGAATTAAATTCTGAAATGATACAAATCTCATATTTAATACTGATCATTTAGTAACCTCTGTTGAGTTCGATATCAAATCAAGTAGCTGATTTTATTGAGTATCGGAGAAAAGTCTCAAAATTTATTATTTATATCGTTAAAGTTTTTAATTCTTATTTATTGTCTTATTTTGGAGTTTAACTCTGATTGGTGGCTTGGGAATAGATGTTTTTTAGCTATATATGTAAATTTACAAGCGCGTTATCTTTCTGATTTGAAAGAATAATTAAATAGTTGAGATAAAAAAGTTGGCGAAAATCAGAAGCTTGGCATACACTTTCCTTGTAAACGGCCTTATCTTATTGATTGGATAGGGTAAATGCTTTGGCGCTACTGGCGATGGTAGCAATGTATAACATAGCTTTGAGGAAAGTTTTATGGCACTCACGAAGGCCGATTTGGCTGAGAACCTGTTTGAGACACTCGGATACAGCAAGCGGGATGCCAAGGAAACGGTTGAAGTGTTTTTCGAAGAAGTTCGTAAGGCACTCGAAAATGGCGAACAGGTAAAACTGTCTGGTTTTGGTAATTTTGATCTTCGCGAGAAAAACGAGCGACCTGGTCGTAACCCGAAAACTGGTGAAGACATTCCAATTTCTGCTCGACGTGTTGTTACTTTTAGACCGGGACAAAAACTAAAGGCCCGTGTCGAGAATATTAAAATCGAGAAGTAGCCAAGCAATAGACCACGCCTAGCGTGGTCTTTTTGTATGTGACGTCTAATTTTAAACTGCGTTAAAACTATTCCCTTTATTCTTATCTCTATCCCTATCTCTATCTCGTCTAGCTTTCTAGAGCTATGAGCCGATAGATTCACTTTGAGCTTTTCGGCTAGCCACGCTGCCTAACTGATCTTCAGAATGTAATCTAGCCAAAAAGAAAGGGCTGCAAATTAATGGCAGCCCTTTGAGTTGATATTCTGTGGTGTTCTAAACGGTTTACGCGGCTTTAATATGAGTCGTGATATACGGCTGCCACGCTTGTTGGTAAAGCTCTAAAGATTGACGTCTTAGGCTATTGATTTGCGCTGCTTCGATGTCGTTGATTGGGCGTTTTTCTGCAATTGCGTGGCGCTCAATGCCTTGGATGATTTCATATAGTTCGTGCTCAGGGCCACTTTTCACATCAGCAATCGCTTTTAAGTGAAGTTGAACCTCTGCAATGATGTTGGTTTTAGGCAAGCGAACCAACAAGTTAAGGTCACGGTAACCAGAGTCAGCTGGCGATTTAAACTTGTTTTTCAGCTTAACAACGTCTGCTTCACGGCTTAGCGCTTCGTAAACTTCAACCAAGCTCTCGACATCGTTCGCGATGATAGTTGCACGGGCTAGGTCGGTAATTCTTGTTACGTCGCCGTCAAGCTCAAGGTCAATTTTCTCTTCTGCACGAGCTTGAGATTTAACACCTGCGAACAGGGCTTCTGAATTGGTTAGTAGGGCAGTACTTTTACAGATAGTTTCTAGCTCAGCTTGTGCTTGGTGAGCTTTGCTGTAAAGGATGTCGAAATCGGTATAAGGCTGAGTCGGACGTGAGTCGAATGCTTTAATGCCATATAGACCGCTTAGGCTATGGCGGAATACGTTTGATGAAACTTGGTTTTGCGCTGGAGTGCGCGATTGATCAGTTGAACTCGTTGAAACAGGTGCTGCTGCGAATGCAGGCGCTCGGCTCAATACTAGAAGCATTAGGGCCGTCGTACGGAGAAATACACTCATTCAAACTCCAAAATACAAGGTTACAAAAACGGGTAGTCAAAAGGGGTAACCAGTAACGCACAAGAGTAAAAACAGCTTAACTAAACTCACTACATATTAAATGGGGCTAGCTAAGGCAGAAACCAACTCTAACGTTTAATATTGCTTTAAAATGTGAACATATAGACAAATAATTCAAGCGTTGGTTCCGCAATTTTAAGAACTTTGAACTTAGCCAGTTTCTGATTCTGCCGAAACCAATTTGGTACTTTAAACCAAGCTAAGGTTGCTCTTACCTCTCTATACTGTACCCTTGCATTATGACTGTTTAACATGAACGAAAGATGAATAATCCTGAATTTTGGCACAATAAATGGGCAGCCAACCAAATTGGTTTCCACCTCGAAGATGTAAACCCACTTCTGATTAAATTTTGGGAAAAGACTGAGACTAGCTACGAGAAGAGTGTGTTTGTTCCACTTTGTGGCAAAAGTGAAGATCTGATTTGGCTAGCTTCAAAGCATGAAGATGTTCAAGGTGTCGAGTTAAGCCAGATTGCGGTTCGCGCATTTTTTGCAGAGCACCTTTACACGCCGACTGTGACTCAAATTAGCGGTCAGCACGAGCTGTATCAATTTGATGAACTGAACATCTATACAGGCGATTACTTCACTGCACCTATCCAGCCTGTTGATACCATTTATGATCGCGCGTCTTTGGTCGCACTGCCTGAAGAGATGCGAGTGCAGTACGTAGAGCGTTTAAAACAACTGCTGAAACCGGGTGGAAAGATCCTTCTGGTCACTCTGGATTATGACCAAAGTGAGATGGCAGGGCCTCCGTTTAGCGTACCTAAACTAGAGATCGATCAGTTGTTCTCTGGGTACAAAATCACATTGTTGAATCAAGATATTGCGGACGATGAACATCCGAAGATTGTTAAGAAAGGCTTATCTCGATTCAGTGAAGAAGTGTATTTGATTGAGTCAGATACATAAGTTCAGTTTGCTTAGTTAAGCCAACGGATAACACCAACAAAAAGACGAGCCTGATAGCCCGTCTTTTTTATTGTTCAGATTTGAACTCGTGATTGTTTAGAATTGAATTGCTGGTTAGTAAATCACTTTTACTTTAGATGCACTTTCAATAGCATCTTCAATCGCAGTCTCTGTACTGTTGCGACGAGTAAGCGCCACACCTAGGCGGCGGCGACCATCGATATCAGGCTTACCAAACAAGCGAATTTGCGTTTGTGGTGCGTCTAGCGCCTCTGTAAGACCTTCAAAACGAATGTTAGTTGAAGTGCCTTGGCCTAGAATAACCGCTGATGCACAAGGGCCGTATTGCGTGATTGATTTGATCGGCATACCAGTAAAGGCACGTACGTGCAGTGCGAATTCCGATGAGTCTTGAGACATCAATGTCACTAAACCAGTATCGTGTGGGCGAGGGGATACTTCGTTGAAGATCACATGGTCGCCTTTAACAAACAACTCAACACCAAAGATACCATGACCACCTAGAGCATTAACCACTTGTTCAGCCGTGTATTGTGCGGCTTTAAGCGCGTTGTCTGACATAACCTGAGGCTGCCATGATTCGCGGTAGTCTCCGTCTTCTTGGCGGTGGCCGATAGGTGCACAGAAATGAACACCGTCGACTGCACGAACAGTGAGAAGAGTGATCTCGTAATCAAAGTCGATGAAGCCTTCAACGATTACACGCCCAGCGCCAGTGCGACCGCCTTCTTGTGCATAGTCCCACGACTTTTGGATGTCTTCTTCGGTTTTGATAACGCTCTGGCCTTTGCCTGAAGAACTCATTACTGGTTTAACAACACAAGGCATGCCGACAAATTCAACCGCGGCAGCGAAGTCTTCAAAGGTGTCTGCAAAGCGGTAAGGAGAAGTGCTCAGTTTTAGCTCTTCTGCGGCTAGGCGACGGATACCTTCTCGGTTCATCGTTAGCTTAGTTGCGTTAGCTGTTGGAACGACATTCAAGCCTTGCGCTTCTAGCTCTACCAATTTGCTGGTGGCAATAGCTTCAATTTCAGGAACCACATAATCTGGCTTTTCTAGTTCAATGATGGCTTGAAGTGCATCGCCGTCTAACATGTCTAATACATGGCTACGATGCGCAACTTGCATCGCTGGTGCGTCTGCATAACGGTCACAAGCAATAACTTCCAAACCTAAACGTTGGCATTCGATAGCAACTTCTTTGCCGAGTTCACCTGAACCTAATAGAAGTACACGAGTAGCATTTTCACGAGTAGCAGTACCAAACATAGAAATTCCTTCCGATCTTTTGAACGATTGATTGAAAACGGGGAGATCATACTTATTTTAACGATAAAAGCAAACGTTTGCGCGAGCTGTTTCGTTAATTGCAGGGATAAAAAAAGTAGCCCCGTTAAATGGGGCTGCTTATTTAAATTTTTGTTAATTAGATGTGCTTAGATTGCTAAGTAAGTCACTGGAATGTCTGGATTAATCGCTTCTAATGTAGATTGCGTATCCGCAAGGTGGCTGATGCTACCTTCTGCGATTTCAACCAAAGCAGCACTTTCAATTTGTTCAAAATCGAAGCCAGCCAGTTTAAGTTGAATCAACGCCACTTGCAGAGGGGGTAGGCTCGGGTTAAACGCGGCATTTTCTGCATAAGCACCCGTGAAGATCTCACCTGACGTCAGTTGTAGTGAAACACCACTTAGGTTTTTGGTGTAAGGAGCATGGCTGCGGTTTAGTGCCGCTAGCGCTTCCACAACAATAGGCGTTGTTTCTTCGGTCGTGTATTTATGATCAAGCTTCGTCATTAGGCCAGTTGTCACACCTAAATCAGCAGGGCCGAATGAGTCTGGCAGGTACTCTTGCAGAGACATTTCATCACGTTGTGGAAGCTGAACTTTAAGTTCTTTTGCTGTTGTCAGTTCGTTCATGAATTGACGACAGTGACCACAAGGACTGAAGTTGATCGTGATATCTGAGATACCTTGTTCGCCTTTCATCCAAGCGTGGCTGATTGCAGATTGCTCTGCGTGTACTGTTTGGCCAAGTTGAGCACCAGCGATTTCAAGGTTTGCACCAAAATACAGAGTACCGGACAAACCGCGCACGATTGCACCAACATAAAAGTCAGATAACGGAGCGTAAGAATACGCTGCGGCAAAAGGAAGTAGTGCAATACGTAGCTCGTCATCCGCTAAATCACTTGCTTGCAGTAAGCTAGCAAATTGTTCTGGAGACAATGTCGCGTCAAAGTTGTCTGCTAATACGATGTCACTCAAAAGTGCTTTGATTGCTGTTGGAGCACTTTCCAGCGCCAGGGTAATACGACTGTTCATGTTGAATCCTTAATTGACCTTAGGCTTTAATTCTATGCAATGCTCAGGAATTTTCTGTGATATCGATCACTACTGTGCTGTTGTTGTTACATTGGTTTGCATAATTAGAGTGAGGTCACAGATGAAATCGATTGCAAGAGCAAAAACTACCATTGATATCCCACTTATTGGCGCTAAACAGAGCGCGATTTGTCTGCTATTGCTGACTAAATGCGAAAAAAAGCCCAAGCCAACACTGAAATAATCAGAGTTCTGCTTGGGCTAATTGGATATTTGTCACGCTTTAAACCACTAGCTATATCTATCAGGTAACCAATGAACAATCAGCGTTTAAACTGCACTCACGGTGGTTAAGAATAAAACCAAACTACAAGCGAAAATATACTCGGTGCGATGATTGAGGTAATGACGCCACAAAGTACAAGAGCCAAAGAACTGAATGCTGCATCTTCCTGATTCTTTTCAGCACAGGTTGCAGTGCCTAAAGCGTGAGACACAGTACCCATGGTTAAACCACGGGCGATAGGGCTCTTAATACCAATGAGATTGTAGATTGGATAAGCAAAAATTGCCCCAAACAGACCAACAATCAATACCAGTATTGCCGCAATCGCTGCTTCACCACCTAAATGGCTTGATACTTCCATCGCAATTGGCGTGGTGACTGATTTGCCTAACAAACTCGCGATCAAAGTTAAGTCCGCTTTAAAAGCCACTGCGATTAATGCCGTTGTTGTCATCGACATTACACTGCCTAGCGTGCAAGCAAAGGTAATGATGCGCCAGTTGGCTCTGATTTGAGGTAGCTGTTCATAAAGCGGGTAGGCAAGTGCAACAACCGCAGGCTGAAGCATGTAGGTAATCCAGGTGTTGTCAGCATAGTAAGTCTCAAACGGTACTTTGAAGAACGTGAGAATCGGAATGATTATACCAATGCTGATAAGCAGCGGGTTACACAGCGGCGAGTTTACTTTTTGGCTTACCCAGCGAGCAAACAGGAATACCACGATGGTGAGTAGAATCCACATGATCAATTACCTCTCGAAAGCAAGCGGTCTAAGAACCATGATAAGGACACCAACACCAGTAATGTGCCACCAACGGCGCTCGCCATAATTGGCAATGCGTTCGCGATGAGCATGTCGAAGTGATCCATCAACCCGACACTGATCGGAACAAATAGTAAGATCATTAGGCGGATAATCAAGCTTGCACCGGGCTGTACCCAGTGCGAAGGAACAATACCAATCACCATGGCGGCAAACAGAATCAACATGCCAAAAATACTGCCTGGGATTGAGGTATCCAAAAAGTGCTGTAACGCATTACCTGCTGTAAGAGCACCTATGATTAAGGTGAAGGAGATTAAGCAGTAAACCAGTTGGATCAATCTTTCTTTCAAAGTGTTACGTCTCTTGATAATGGAATTAGCTAGCTAACTTTTCTACGTATTGATAAACCGCTTTCAAGATAGCCATTTTCTTCTCGTCGCTTTCATGTTCGTGCGCGAGGTTTTCAAGGTTGAGCATGTACTCTTCTAAACGGCTCTCATAAAATTCACGACAATGGTTCGCCCATTTCAATTGTTCAGCTTCGTCGAGCGTCCATGGGAAATTTCGAGCACGGTAACGGAACAGTAGCGGTTTAATACGTTCGTCACTGAAGGTGATATCCAAAGCTGCTAAGTTATTTGGGTCAGTTTCGCGAATGATGTTCATTGCTGTTTTATCAGCAGGTGAAAAGAAACCGTCGTAAAGGTGTGTATCAACATCATCACTCTTCTCGTACTCACGCTCTTGCGAGTAGAGGCCGATCAGTTTTTCGCGGATCTCTGGGTGTTCACGAAGCAGTGCTAGGTTCTTTAAGCATTGTTGGCGATCGATACCGATGGTTTCGGCATTTTCAGCCGTCAGTGTTTTGGCTGGCGCAAGAATAGGGCACTTGTTCAGTTGAACCAATTTGATTGGTACGGGTAGCTCGTCTTCACCCAGTTCACTGCGTTTGGTGTAGAGCCTGTCTCTGAGTTCATCAGCATCCAGTTCTAATAACGGGCTTGGATCTTTGGCTAAATCAACCACGATAACGGCATTCTGATTGGTTGGGTGCCACGCCATAGGCACAACCCAACTTGTGTAGTTGCAGTCTCGACCAAACATGCCTGAAACGTGCATCAATGGTGTCATGTTTACGATATCAACCAGGTCATTCAGCTTACGCTTATGACGCATGTTGTAGAGGTAATCGAACATCTTAGGTTGTGCTGCTTTCAGCTTCTTCGCTAACTCGATGGTCGCAATAACATCGGCCATTGCATCGTGCGCGTTCTCATGTTCAATGCCGTTTGCCACAGATAGGTGTTCCAGTTTGAAGCTTGGATAACCTTCTTCGTTCTCTGGCCAAACAATGCCTTCAGGACGCAGTGCGTGAACAGCGCGCATTACATCTAACAGATCCCAACGTGAGTTGCCGTTCTGCCAGCTCCACGCATATGGGTCAATGAAGTTTCGGTAACAGGTGTAACGCGTTACTTCGTCATCGAATCGAATACTGTTGTAGCCAAGGCTTGTGGTGTTTGGTTTGGCTAACTCAGCATGGATCTTAGCGATAAACTCTGGCTCAGGAAGACCTTGTGAGGCAGCCTTCTGTGGTGTGATACGGGTGATCAGTGCTGCTTCAGGTGCAGGGAGGTAATCAGCAGGAGGTTGGCAATAGATAACCAGAGGCTCTCCAATAACATTGAAATCTTGGTCGGTACGAACACCCGCAAACTGACTCGGACGGTCTTTTGCTGGGCTAACGCCCCACGTTTCGTAATCGAAAAAGAAGTAGGTCGGCTGATTATCTGAACTCATTGAAATTCCTGAACAGCAAGCGCAGAACGTTTACTGTGGCTGAAGGTTAGTTTTGTTCAGTATCTGATAGTATGCGGTACGCGTGCAACCCAGATCACAAATAAATTGCAGGAAAGTGCTGCATTCCTATTCAATCAGACCGCTATCGGGGGAATGGAGCCTCAGATTGATTATTTCTTGGCAAGATGAACCAACAAAGTGCTGCGGTTAAAGTGCTCGAAGCGGACACAATTTGGAGGGGCGAGTAAGCTCTGGACAGCCAAAGCGCTCTGAGTCTAGCAATGAGTGTGTTACCGCTTTTATTTACCTTACATCAAGCTTTCAATGTCACGCGCTTTTCTGCATTCAACGCTCGTGAGAAATGAAACTGAATAGGTCATTAGAGCAAATCACAGAATCAGTCATTAATATCAAATTATTCTTCTTTTTGGACGTTATTTAATAGTCTTAATCACCGTAATAAATAATGATTTGATATGTCTTATTTTTAATACACTATCAATAGTGAGGTTAAATAATTAACCCCTGGCCAGTTATTATTTCAATTTTATTACAAGGTTAAGGTTTCTCCAGTTTGTTTCAAATTTGAGACTTTATTGCAACATGCTGATCTATATATGTCGTTTTTTAGTCTGACTTCAAATTTATCTCGTATTGTATTTTTTAATATATTCTAAAAAATTAGGTGTGCTTGATTAAATAAATAGATTAATTAACTGATTAGGATGTAAAACAAGTTTTATATATTGTTGGATGAAATGCTCCAATACCATTATTTTTATTAGTGTTATTTCTATCTATTTGCGTGATCTTATTCTCACTGCGTCCCATTTCTTTATAAATAAGTGTCAATATATATATTTTCTAAATAGGATTATTGCTACTTAATTGTTAACTCTGGTTGACTGTTAGGTAACCCTAATAATAAAACCGATTTTATATAAAGGATTAAAGAAATGAATAAAGTCTTTAAGGTTGTTGCTGTCTCTGCACTTTCTATCTCTTCAGCGAATGTTTTCGCTGTGAGTGACACTTTTGATGCAACACTAGAAGTAAAACAAGCAATTACAATGACAAAAACGAGTGATTTGGACTTCGGTATCATCACTTCAGACAACACAACAGATGTTGTTATCGCTCAAGGTGATGCAGGAGCTGCGGCATTTACTCTTTCTGGGGAGGCTGGTGATGCAGTAACAGTAAGTATTTCTGATACTAACTTGGTGAATGGTGTAAATACGATTGCAGCTGAATTTGACTTTAATAATGCTATTACCCTTACGGGTGGTACTGCGGATCTTAATATTGGTGGTACTGCACGTACTTCAAGTGCGACATTAGTTGCTGGTACATATACTGCTAACGTTGCAGTAGATGTTACTTACCAATAAATAAATGAAACCAGTATAATATTACGGCTGTTGCAAAGCAGCCGTCTTTACTATGAGTCTTCTATTCAAATACGCGATTTATATCGGTCTGATTTTTTATTCTAGCCCTTTTCATGCGCTAGAAATTATTCCTGAGAATATGGAAGTCAAATTTGCAGGCATGTATATCTCTGGATCGGGTCAGAATGCGGATTCAAACCCAGCCAATAGTCAGGTTTATGTGGTGCGTTTTTATGTTGAAGGTGAGCCGGGTAAAAAAATCGTGGTTTCCCTCCCTTCTAAGCAATACCTAAACCATTCTCGTAAATCCAAGCGCCTGCGTATTAGAAAGTTTTATTTTGGTTGCGGTTTATCCAAGCGAGGTCGAGCCAAAATCAAAGGGAATGGAAGAAGCAAATTATTGTGTATTGGCGCCAAAGTGAAAATCGGTGCTAACCACCCCGCAGGACTTTACACCGGTACAATCCCTTTTGAGGTTAATTATAAATGAAGTTGTTTATCTCATGTGTTCTCGGCTTAATCTTCACAACACAAGCCTATGCTCAGCTACTTATCGCTCCGACTCGTTTTGTCTTGGATGCCGACACTTCGGTGACTGAAAAAATCGTCGTCGAAAATAACTCAGATCAACCGATCCGCTTGGAGATAAAACCGATTTATCGCCCTGTAAAGGCGAGTGGCTTGGTTCGAACTGACGCTAATATTGCTGAATCGGAAGATATCGCGAGTTGGATTAAAGTGTCACCACCAATAATTCGAGAACTTAAACCCAATCAAAGACGCACGGTTCGCTTACGTATGAATGCTCTGCCTGCTGACATGGCTGATGGTGAATATCGTGCTTACTTGTGGTTTTCCCCAATAGCAAAAGCCATAGAGTTATCAGACATTGCGTTGTCTTCAAGCAAAACCAACAGTGATGGTTCAGCCTTTCAATTGAACTTTCACATCAACAGTTATGTACCTGTTTATGTTCAGAAAGGTGAGCAGGTACAAGATGTTAAGTTTGCGTGTGACAGCCAAAGCATCAAGATTCGCAACGATGGTAACTTTCAGTTTACTGCGAAATTGAATGTCGACGAGCATAGCGAAAAAGTGGTGCTACTTCGTAATGCTGAATTAACTAAGCCTTTCCCAAAAGGGTCGAAGATCTCACTGGTTCAGAACGAACAGCCTCTGTACGAATGTGTTCTGTAGTGCTCGTTTCATTGTCGCAGACTCTGTAAAAGCCAGTGTTCAATCGCATGCTTTGGCGACTTTTGTTACTCGCTTCACTGTTTCCTTTTGCTGCGTATTCGGAATCTAAAGCAGAGAGTGAGGCGAGTGAACTCTATCCAGCCCATGTTGAAGTTCGAGTCGGGAAAGTGGGGGATAGCTTTTATCGTGTCATGATGGATGATTACGAAGAGCCTTTTATTTCGATATCCAATGCCGCTTTTTATCTGCTCGAAATGAATGGTCAGTGTGATGAGAGCGGATATTGTGAACTGTATTTGCCCCAAGATGTGGGAAGAGAATCTCCTCCGTACATTTTAGATACCGAACAAGCCATCTGTTATCGCGATGACAACAATATCCAGTCGATCAAATATCAAGTCATCGACTCAGAAACTTACATCCATTGGTATAGCTTACAAGCTTGTATACCGGCTAAAGTGCGTTGGGATATTGATGACTATCGGCTCACCGTTACTCCAGAATTCAGTTCATTGACTGAACTGGAAGCCGCTATTTCTAAGATGAAAAATGAATCACGTAAGAAGGCTGAGGATCTCAAGCGAGCAGAAAACACGCCAGCTTTCGAGCCTGTTGACGCCGTGGGTTTGGCGAGTCGGTTAGCGACTTCGGTTTATCATGACAGTGAAACTGGCGGTGATGTTTACGCAATCTCAGACACCATATTAAGCACTGAGCACTCCTCGTCTCGCTTGTCGATTGATTCACGAGAAGATAACCCTATCGTTTATTACAACATTGAGGTAGAAGCTCATGACGGCGAAGGCTCTCTGGAAGTCGGCCATGTGTTATTAGATGGCAGCGTCTTTACCGTGAATCAAACCCTCGAAGATGGGCTCTATTATACCAATCGAAAGCGACAAACAGAGTTCGGCAACCTTCAACTCGAACGAACTACTCAACCAAACATCAGCATCGATGTTTTGGTCAATGGCATTTATCAAACCACTTATCGCTCTGATGAGTTTGGACGCTTCGTTGTTGAAGAAGACAATATTTCCCCCGGTGACACCATCAAGTTTCGCTACTACCTATCTAAAGGTGTCTGGCAGGAAGAAGAGATCACCGTTGCCGGTTTAGAAGATGCATTTCTGCCAAGAAACGAGTGGGGCGTACAAGTGGTGGGTAACGAAGGTGCAGACCGAGCGGGCGCTGTGTCACTTGAATATGGGCTTGCCAATTACTTCACCGTGGGTAGCGCCTTTATGAGGCAACATGGCAAAGATCAGATTGGCTTTCAAGGACGATATTTACCAGCGCACTGGTTTGCGGGTCATATCGGTTGGTTACCAGAGTTCGATCGCTTTCCAATGGAGTTTGATATCTTGATCAACGGCGATCAGTCGGCATCGATAGAGCTTAATAAAACCGATGAATTGGACTTAGAGTCAATGGAGTACGATGTTTTCAAATACAACCTGTCGCTTGCAAACCTAACAGCCTTTTTAGCGGTAAGAGATGATGATGACGAATTGAGCGTTGAACCTAAGCTCAATTTGAAAGTGGCTCGTAATCTGTTTGTATCATATGCTGGCGACTATCGATACACCAAAGCTTCTCATCAAGAAGACTATCTACATACCATTGGTTTGGCCAAAAGTGGGTTCTCAGATACATCGTGGAATATCTCAGGAACTATTGATGGCTCGGGTCATCATGAACGAACGGAACTATCCCTAAGGAATGCGTGTAAAGAGTGCCTGCTCGATCCGCTGGAGGTTTTTCAAGAGCTCACGACGAACGTATCGGCTCGCTATCAAAAACATGAGGTTTCGTTTACTGCCTCTTTAGAAGCTCGTATGAATCCTTATTTACTCTTTAAACTGGAAGGAACAGAAGACCGATACGGTGTCGAGATGACGACCGAATTCGGTGCTAAAACTTACTTTGATGAAAGCATTGGTGAGTTTGTTGAGTGGAATCGATACAACCATTCTAAGTTGACGGGCATTGTCTACGATCACCACAAACAGCCCATACAAGGCGTAAGCCTACAAATTTTGGACCAACGAGCGGTCAGTGATGCAAAAGGCCGATTTGAATTCTCAAGTGTTCCAGCTCGAGATAATCTGCCTATCTATATCGATGAAGGGGCACTCGATCTTAACCTGACACCGATTCAAAACCCTGTGTTTGTAAATACTAAACAGGTAGGCCTGACTCATGCTCATATCGAAATGGTGGTGTCATTTGGCGTCGATGGCACGGTAAAAGGTGACCTAGAAAACAGTGCTTATCTCCACTTTAAACATATCCAGAAAGGTACTGAGTATTCGAGCGAGATTGAGAGCGATGGCTTTTACATGGTAGAGGGGCTCATCGCGGGCAAATACATTGTGACTTTAGAAATGGGAGACAAGCGATACGTGCAAGGTGCCGACTTGAACGGAGATTTCTGGGTAAGCGACCTCACATTCAATCTCATTGATTTTCATAAGGTGTATTAGACCTGATCGCTTTGATTAGTCTGAAGGAGGCGAGAGTATCAATTGAACTTTCTGTTTCATGGTTAACTCTCGGTTGTTTAAATCTTTGAATATGGATTTCCATTCTTGAAAGGTGACCACTATCGGGTTAAAACTGTTTACTGGTTTGGTGACGCCGTAACGAACTATTTCAACTTCAGGCTCGAAGGTACCAAACAACTTATCCCAAATGATCAAAACACCGGCGTAGTTCTTATCGATGTATTGCGGGTTTTGACCGTGATGTACTCGATGATGCGAAGGGGTGTTAAAGATGTATTCAAGTGGCCCTAAGCTCCGTATCCATTGTGTATGGACAAAGAACTGCAAACCTAGATTCAGCAGCACCACAAAGATGACCCATTTAGGGTCAAAACCTATGATGACCAACGGTACCCAAAATAGCCACATACCTGCGAATGGGTACATTAAACTCTGACGAAACGCAGTACTAAAGTTCATCTGTTCTGAACTGTGGTGTGCCACGTGTGCCGCCCACATCCAGCGAACGCGGTGGCTTGCCCTGTGAAACCAGTAATAGAAAAAGTCCTGTAGAACCATCAACACAATGAAACTCAGCACACCCATTTCGATATCCATTAAGTGCCAGCCGAATAACCAAAGATACAGTTGAACAATCAGTAATCCGGTTAACAAATCGGAGAGCTGGTGCATACCCGCCAACGTAAAGTTACAGAGCACTTCAGACAATTTATAACTCGAGTTGTCGGGTAATCGACCTTGCTTCTGGCCGATAAAATACTCGGCCAACATACAAAGCAGGAACAAGGGCGCTAAAACAAGCAGTAGCCATTCTGGGTGATTGATCAGTGAGTCGATATCCATTTCCGGTTCCTTTTTTCTTTTTGTTTCCCGACGAGGTGTGCTACCAGCGTGCGAAATGATCTTCAGTAAGACCAAGCACATTCTCTAGCTGATGGATGATCCCGTCGTTGTCTTGAATTGAGCCTGAAAAGTGGCCGATGAACTGTCGGAAGTTACTTTTAAGTACCCATAAGTTGAGTTTTTCACTGCGTCGGTTAATAGGGGTAAACGTCAGGTTGATGCGCCCATCTTGCGAGGTTACCTGCCAAGGTAAATCCGAGTTTTGACGACTAAACGTAAACTGCACGGCATTGAGCAAGTGTCTGGTGCCATTCACCCACAATACGTTTTCACACCCTCCGGTTTCATTGACACCTGCTGCAAGGTTGAGGCCAATGTCGGTACTGTTGGATTTCGCGTTGATGCTCGCCCAGCGCCAACTGGTTTCACGTCTCATGTAACCCGCTGAAAAGTCATACCCAGCACGAGCTGGTTCGAGATCGAGTGATTCTTCTTTGATTTGGATATCGCCCGTGATGCGCAAAGCATTGTGCTTTTGAGTGTAAGTCCAACCTGAATAACCGGTTGGGCTGCACATCGCCATGGGCAAGCTATCAGTTTCAGGCTCTAAAGCGATATCGGCCTTGATGAGTTTGGTATTCAAGCGAACTCGCCATTGTCCGCCTTCAATATCGAAAGTAATGCTTTGATCTGCAATGCTTGTCTTTCCTTCAAATGGTGAAGGCGTTACATGCTTATCAAACCCTAATGGCCTCAACCAAGATGACTCTTCCAGATGGTTGTTTTCTATGTCGTACAGATAACAAAATGCCGAGCCTAAGTAACGAATATCCGCGATAGCGACGCCGATAATGTGTGTGTCGGTGACGATGCTGACAAACTGGAATTGTTTGTAGTGGAAGTGCTTCTGCCAAGAGTTTGCTTTTGCATCCATCGAGTTTCGATAGTCAAAATTCTCTATGTTCAGGCGTTTAGGGATCCCATCGAAATGTCCGATGGTCGGCTGACCATTCGAATCAATCAAACTGTGTGGGGCTGGGCTGGTTTTTATCATTGCGATGGTTCACATAAAATTAACAACTAAAGCCATTGTGCGATGAGTCGCGTAGAATTGGGAGGTCATATTCGGACAAGAGCGCGTTGCCAATCACGATTTTGTCAGCATGTGTTGTTGAGGCTGAGTAGTCATATTTATGGGAATGTGCTCGATATAAGGAGAGACGATTGGAGATTATCGCGGAGTATAAGCCAACCGGACATCGGTATCAGTTGGGTACATTAGATATTGCGCTGCTGTTAAATACGCTAGAGCAACGAGGCGTCGATATTGAAAGAGTACTCATGGATGTGGGTTTAGAAACCATGGATTGGCGAGACCCGAATGGAAAGCTGACTTACGCTGACAAGCTTTCGTTGTTTAGCGCGGCTAATCAGAGTTTTCCTCATGATGGCTTGGGGCTTTGGTTGGGGGAGCACGCTAGCTTGAGCCACTTTGGTGTGTTGGGTTATGCGCTATCGACCAGTCAAAATGTCGGGGAGGCGATCAAGTCGGGCTTTAAGTATTTGCGCCTGAATGGACCTATCTTCTCGGTTAAATTGTTTCTAGATTCCGAGCAAGCAGTGATTCAGATTGAGAACACCTTGGAAGTGGGCGATCTGCTTCCTTTCTGCAGTGAGTATTTCTTGAGTTCAATCGTCTCTTTGTTCAAAGAACTGACTGGTCATGAGTTGGATATTCACACTTTGGCTTTGCCTTATGCTCGCACTAATTACGCCAAGCTCTATGACGAGCGTTTCCAGTGCCCTGTAGTTTTTGAGCAGAGCCATTGTGAACTGCGTTTTGATGCCTCGGTTTTGTCACAAACCTTATTGACTCATGATGCAGCGACACTGAAGCGCTACCTTGCGTCTTGCCAGTCGATAGTTGAGACATTGGACTCGGAACATTTGCTGACTAACCAGATCAAAACGATCTTTTATCAAACCGCAGGCTGTTTCCCGAATATAGAACAGCTCGCAGACGAATTTGGTTGTAGCTCTCGCACGCTCAGGAGAGAGCTGGTTACTCATGATTCCAGTTATCAAGTATTGCTTACCGAAGTTCGAGTGGAACTAGCCAAAGAGCTATTACTTGGCACATCCATGAGCATTGATGATATTGGTGAAAGGCTTGGTTATAGCGACCCTGCAAATTTCAGAAGGGCGTTTAAAGGTTGGCTCAATAAAACGCCCGCGCAGTTCCGTAACGGTTTAAGTTAAAGCGTTACTTGCTAAAAAACTGCTCCCTGAAATCGGATACTTGCTGCTGATAGTAATTGTCCCAATCTTGTTGAGTCCAAGTGGCATAACTTGAGCTTCGCTGAGAGTCCAAGGTCGCTTTGAGCTGATCAAGTTGCTCATGATAACTCATTACGGTTTGTTGCTGTTGTGCGACTTGTTGTTCTCGCGCGGTAATGTTGCTGGTCTGCGTTTCATCTAAGTAGGTTTCTTGAAGGTCGGCTTTGACTGATGCGATTTCAGCAGGGCTATAGCTGCTGGGTATCAAAGAGACTGCCAGTTCATATTTTTGAAGCTGGGTTTCGGCGTTCAATGTCGCTGTATTGTTTTGCCATTCACTAAGCAAATCTTGATAGTTGGCCAAAAACTGGCTCGCTTCGTTCTCTTCAAGGGTGTTGGCGTCAAGCGTAAAATCTAGATGAGCAAATTGGTCTGCGAATAGCTGGTGGGCCAACTCTCCCCACACTTGCCGTGCAGACTGTTTGAATAGGGCAACACGCTCTTCAAGAGTCTCTATGGATTCAAGAGGGATGGTACTTTGGGTTAATTGCCAATCGACGAATAGCTGCGGATAGTCGCTCAGTAACTCAAACCATATACTTGGCAACTCTGATTTCAATCGTGCGAGTTGCTCAATGCAGTCATCGCGTTGTTTGCAAAGCGCCCAGAACCCATCGAGTTCATCGAATAGAGCTTTACCTTCAAGTTCGCTTAAGTTTTCAACATGCGTTTCTCCGCCCGATGATTCTGCTTCGGCATGCTTGTTTTGCGATGCTGCATTTTCCGAACTGGCGGTTGCAGTTGGCATGGAATTGTCGTCAGCAGTTGTCGTAGAAACCCGCTGTTTTGCTTCTGTGTGTTGAGCAGAAGATAGCGGTGTTTCAGTGGATTTTGATGACCAAGAATAGCCAATAATGCCCGTCGTTAAGACGAGCATTAGGATTAAGATGACTCGATGCATTATGGGTTCACCGAGTTATTTAATGAGGGCGCTAACAGGGAAGTGGTCTGAAAGGTTGTAGTGCTTCCATAACTCACTGCTTGTTGATCTTGGGACATCCACACGATTGTCGTTATGAGCTTTAGCAGCATACTCTGAACTCACCACTACATAATCGAGATACTCAACATTCTCGCCACCCGACATAGGTTCGCCTGCAAAGTTGTTGATGCGAGGGTCAAAAGTAGACGCGGTGTAACCTGAATATTGTGGCTCTTCAGCTTGCAGGTTAGCGAACATCTCTTGGTAGTCGCCTGGGAACTTCAGCTTGTTCACGTTAAAGTCACCGCTGTAAATAACCGTCTCTGAAGTTGGTATTTCCAGTGATTGAGCAAGCTGACGCATCTGTTTAAATTGACGTTGTCGGTAGTCACGAGCTGTGTCCGTATCGAATGAGGCGGTGTGAGTGCCAAACACGTGGTAAGCCTGACCATTTTTGATGACTTCAGCGTAATTTACCCCTTTGTCTGCGAAACAATCTGTGCCTGTACAATCCGGGAACACGTATTGCGCTTCGTTGACGATAGGGTAACGGCTCACAATGATCACGCCGCCGTCATAGATGTTGATGCCATCTTTATCGAGCATCTTGGTTTGGTACGGGTACTCTTTCGCAAGTTCACGTAGGAACTCATCTCGTCCGTTGGCAAACACCTCTTGAAGCGCCAACACGTCGTAACCTTTTACGTATTGAGGAAGAAGATCGTAGCGGTCACCAATATGCGAAGCGATGGCAGGCAGTGCCCAGATGTTATAGGTCATGACTTTTAGTGTCTTGGCATTCGGCTCGGGTTGCTCATCTACTTTTGGTGGGGTGATGGTGTAATAAATATCATCATAGCGCGCTGTAGAATCGGCTTTGAGGGCTAGCTCTGCATTGACCCCGAATGCATCGGTTGTGCTGCGATGAATATTACGATCGTCATGCAAAGTTAGGTTGATGTCTGCGGCACTCAAACCATGTTGCAGTGTCGAATTATACCAATGTCCTTCCATGGTTTGCTTGAGCGTGACACTTTCTCCAATAGAGTTTGATACCACTGTGTCAAACTCGTATGTCTTACCGGACTTTACGCCTGTCCAGCGATTGAAACTGATCAGTTTTTTGGTTTCCCACGGGCCAATCTGCTCAACGTGTTGTTGCCACTCATCGCCAAGTTGCAGTAAGTCGGTACCGGTATGATTGGTTTGAATCGTCATCACTTGGTTGGTGTTGTTGGTCAGATACACATCGGTATCTGCAATAGCCGAGGTTGAAATGAATGAAGCTGATGCAAGTAATGCACTCAGGCAAGTCCATTGAGTTTTCATTTTCACGTTATCCTTACTGATTGGTTTAAAGAATAACGTAGTAAAGAGTTGTGACATTGGAGTTATAACTCTATCAGAATTATCCAAATATTAGATATATGCCATGGTTTTATAAATTCGATTACTCATTGATAATTAACATATTGCTTTGTCTGAATGATAAGTGATACGCGCGCACGCTAATAAATAGAGGAACGATTTGGATTTGAGGGTAAGTCACTAGTGGTGTGTTTTTGTGGAAATCATAGGTCGGTAAATAACCAGAAATGGATGCTGTGAATCACGATAAGGGATAACGCTAGCGGCCTTGCTCTATCAGCATAAATTTTGCCATTGTTCAGTAAACAGATTCCTCAAAAACAGGTATGATAGTGTCGTTTTTAATCCTGAACTGGGAAAGTCATGGCAAAGTTAACACTCCAAGAGCAAATGCTTAAAGCTGGCTTGGTAAATGAGAAAAAATTAAAGAAGGCGAAGAAGGGCTCTAAAAAGTCTCGCGTTCAGTCTCGTGAAGCAAAAGCGGCAGCAGAAGAAACTAAACTGGCGCAGCAAGCGAAAGACAAAGAGTTAAACCAACAGTTGAAAGAACAGCAGTTGAGCAAAGAAATTAAAGCTCAAGTGAAGCAACTGATTGAGATGAACAAGATCGAACAGAAGAACGGTGAGATCAAATACAACTTCACCGATGGTACGCTAGTTAAATACCTTTACGTAGAAGACCTGACTCAAAAGCAACTAAGTAAAGGTATTCTAAGTATCGCGCGTCAAGGCGAAAGCTATGTTGTTATTCCAACAGCAGTAGCGAACAAAATTGCGATGCGCGACGAAGAATCTATTGTTGATACGCAGGCAGGTAGCACAGACGAAGTCGACGAAGATGACCCGTACAAAGACTTCGTGATCCCAGATGATCTAATGTGGTAGCCTTCGACTAAACCACTATCTAATTCGTCAATTACTTGTGGCGTTGAAGAAGTATTAAAAGCCCCGATGTGTTTTACATCGGGGCTTTTTCAATGTTGGCAACTGCATAGAATTATTTACGGGCTCATCTGAACCGGTCGTGTCTCTATATTTGAGAAATAATTCATTGCCAGTGCCTCACTTTCGACCGCTTTACTGGTAAGTAGGTAAGCAAGTAGGTTACCGACTAAGGCTTTGGCCAGCTAATCGGCAACAATGTCTGCGATGTCGAAAGTTGAGTCTTGTTGGTTGTTTTTAAGTTGATGATATTCAAGCTGATATTGCTCATAGCCATCAAAGTAGCAGTCGCCGATTTCATTGCGCGGGCAAATTTTTACATCGTCTCTTGCGACCAGTTCAGTTGAACAAGATGGGCAGTGTTTCATAGATCCTCCTGATGGAATACCAGTGTATAAACGGCCCCATTAACTCAAACTTTTGTTTCGTTGTGATTTCATTTTTAAGTCAAGTAGCGGGTTTATTGGCCATAAACTCGCTACTTGTTGCTGTGCTTGGCCACAGAAAGGAGCAGCGATATAAGGTGCTTCGAGTTCGACAATGCTGTTTATTGGATGCTACATATATTGAAGCGAGAGCGGCTACCTCCACCTAACATTTTCACATTCTCTTTGTTGCTAAGTGCCTTCCATGCAGTACTTTCTTCCGCACTAAGGTTTGAAGGTTGGTAATCTAAGTTAGCGTATCTGGATACAACCACTTGTTTATCCATGCCACCAGATAGGCTATCGATTACATTAGTTGTCACTTTTCCATCGGAGTAGGCCATGACCAAAACTTCATCATTTTCTTCAAGCGCTGAGACTAACGTGCTTTGATTGTCTTTGCTGTATTGAACATCACTGTAACCTTGGTCTGAGCCTGTTCGTTTACCTGAAATTGAACGATAAAGAAGGCTCTTTTTACGTTTCTTTAAGGAGCTAAGTGGGGTCTCATTCTGCTTGCTATAAATATTGACCACTTTAATATCGTTTTGAGCAGCGTATTTCAGAATTGAACTTTGGTTTCCGAGTCCTCTGCGTGTCAGCGCTGGCGAGTTTTGCAAGCTTTGAGATAAGCGTTGTTCGGTAGCATCAACGATGACAATCGCAGGTTTGTTACCTTCACTTAACGATTTCTTTAGTGCTTGTCTAACTTCGACATGTGCCATTTTCCCTTCTACAGTATCCCAGTTCGGTGCATGCTGAGGTGTTGCGGATGGTCTTGTTTCAAGCGTATATGGCTTGTAGTCGTAGTGCTCTTTCGGCCAATAGGTGTTTCTTTTTGCTTTTCCCAAATCGTCAGCCAAATGAAATTCACTCACGAGCTTTTCATTTTTTAAATACGCCTTAGGTTTTTCTTGTCCTAGCGCTTTCCATTGGAAGTACATCTCTTCACGAAGGTTGATGATTGACTGCCTGGCACTACTGATTTCCGTAACGGGATCTCGACCGTGTTCAGCATTGTTGTAGTGAGTAATTCCTGTGGTCTGATATTCATAATTTGGAATCACATACTCTGTCGCTTTATTGGTGTCTAGGTGTCGGTGAGACAGAGGCACATTACCTTGAGGGACGGCACCAGAAGAGAAGTCTCTCGCGTGTATGAGTTCATGCGCTAATGCGACGGTTTGATCAAACGGTGTCTCTGTTCCTGGAATATTGACTATCTCCGTGGTGGAGAAGTAAACCGTATTCGAGACCCCCTTACCATTAAATTGTCGCTGCCAAGCAAGCGAGGCCTTTTGTTGATCTTCAAATATAGAGGGTATCGTCTCAAAGAGTCTTCCTGGTCCTTCTGGTTCTCTTATCACAGTGACAATAGTAGCTTTAGACTGATCGACCCCTATCGTGTGTTCAATTAATGGGGCAACACCATCATTCGGCGCATTGACCGGTGTGTAAGTTGCTATTTGTCGTAAGATTTCTCGTCCAGTTTGCGATAGCTGCAGTTTGCGGATCAATACGCTCATATCGGAGAGGTAGGCGTCACTCTTTGTTTGTACATAGAGGTTTCTCGACATGCGATAGAGTTTTCCGTAGGTGTCTGAATTGTAGCCAGCAATGACTTTTACGCCATCCGGAGCATCGTAAAAAAGACCAAATTCTGACCCTTTTCCTGCGTATGCATTTATTGAGTTAACAAGCATTAAAAACCCTGATAGGGCTAGGATAATACTATTTTTCATAAACTGACTCCTCTAACGCTATTTGTAATTCAATCCAATCTTCGAGTTCTACAAGAAGAAAATGGGTGATATGTGGAAGCAGAGTCAGCTCTTCTTGTTTAATGATTCGCCCAAGTTGGTCAATTGCAGACTCAAGGCTTCCTTCGTTCAACGCTATTTTTATGTCCGCTAGCTGGCTCCATAGCGCATGCGAAGCTACATAAGCTACCTGCTGTTCCATTTCATCTTGATACTCATTGGAAAGGTAGTTTAGGTGAGGAGTTGAAAGCGTACTGTTAAACAGCTGATGCTTGCTGTTAGGTGATACATTGAATTCTGACTGCTGATGTTGTGCGATTTGAAGGTAGAGAGAAAGATCGCCTAATAAATATTGAAGTTGGTTGGCATTCGTCGTCTTCATTGCCTCTTCAATGATGCTTTCAATAGCGCTTTGAAAGTTTCGTTCAAAGTGAGCGCTTGGCTGCGACATCACGTCATCGAGTATGTCTGCCATTTTAGGGGCATAAAACCTAAGGTTTGCTGCAGAGTATACACTTGGATACGGTAACGAGTAGTTGAGAGAGCGGATGTAAGACATTGAAATAGCGAGCTTGAATTGAGGTTGAATAAAATGTTTAAAAATTTCATATTGTTTGATTTGATCTAACACTCCGCCGCTCGGTCGCTCTGTTAGCAGTAGTTCATACCAACGGCTAATCTGATGCCAACTTTTACGAACATTTGGATCAGAGCTGTCAATTCCTTTGCTATCTAAGTATTCGCTGAAAGGCGTTTGGTAGCTAAGAATCTCGATGTTCGCTAACTCGGACACTAGCTCTTCAAATAGTTTATTCGATGACTGGCCGGATATATAAGCGCTAGCTGTGTTGATCAGCTGAGTTCTAAATAAGCCTATTGGCCAACCATTAACCACCCTCGATGCAATATGCTGTTCGACATTAAATTCTACTTTTTTTAGCAACAATTCGGATAACTCAGGATCCTTTTTAGGGTGGTAAGTATCGTACAATGGGCCAGAGTCTTTACATGCATCTAGAGAAGCTTGAATACCGCCTGGGGCAATGGAAGGAACACCCCAGCAAGTTCTTGCGGGATGGACTTCTATAGTTGCTGTACTGAGTTGTTCCTCGCTCAGGTAATCGATATCCCACATTTCTTTCGCATACTCTCTCAATCCACTTTGTCTTACTTGAAATTCCAATATACTTCGGTTGATTTTGCTGTGTGTAATGATCGATACCACGTGAGGCTTTGACTTTTCTATGAGCCGTTTAATTATGTTCTCTCTGTGTGTGGATAGTCGGCGCAAAGCAATTTCAACAAGTTCTCTTTTCTTGCTATGTATATTCAAAGCGAGTTCGTTATAGTCGTCTGCGTTCAGTTTATTAATCAGATCATCGATGCGTGCTGGTCCTTCAATGCGAATGCAGCGTTCGAGCTCTGTTAAAGAGTCTTGAGCATTTTGGCATAGCGACTGGTGTAGATTTGAATTAGGGGAAATATGCCCGATTGACTTCAACAGTTCTAAATCAATTCGTGCCATTTGCTTAGAAAGTTGCCTATCGTATGCAGAGGTGAGTCGTCGGTATTCGGTGTCTGCTTCAAGAAGCAGGTGGTCGACGTACATTGAGGCACTGTGTAATACGTGATTGTCGTATTTGTTAAGTAGAGAAATTGCGTCCTCTTTTTTGTGGTGGAAACGAGAAAATTCTGAGGAGTGGTTGGTAAACACGTAATGTGATTGGTTTTCAAATTCGGTGATTTTTTCTTTGGCTGCGAAGTACTTAATGTCATTCGATAATAGGTTTAGCTCATCACCAACTAGAGGAACTAAGGAAAAGATAGAGGCCGCTTTATCGAGCCGAGTTGAGGATTCCTGAGAGAATGTTTGGACCATGTTGTCGACCCAAAAGCCGACTGCGACTGCATCTCCGATTGGTCCTAATACTTCCAACGTCGAAGAACCAGCCTGACCTAGTCGGTTTATTAGGCTTTCTTGGCTTAACGAGCTTTCGAATGTCTGCGGGACATTAGCTAACGCTTTCTCTGTTTGTGGCCATGCTGATGCGAAAGATTGCGCGTGCGCACTGAGTTCAAGTTCGCCTAACGCAGTACCAAAATCTGGCTCTGCATAAAGCTCATTTTGAGACCATAAAGCGGCCCGATTATTGTTTATTGTGTGTAGTGATTGTGTATCTTGAACTCCGTCACTTAAGCAAAGTGCGGCTGATAAAGGACTATATACGATAGCTGTGAGCCACCATAGATCGTTTTTTTTGGTCATATTCAAATACTAGTTTTTTTATCGCGGTTAGGTGGATAGCACTTTTCGATTAGCTTTTTACTGACAAAAAGGAGATCAGTGTGGGCATAAGTGGCGAATAGGTGCTTTGGCTTTCTTTGGGTTTGTCATCAACAAAAAAGCTCATCACCAGTGTGATGAGCTTAGATAGGGGGAAATGTGAGCTTGTTTATCGCTGTATAGGGTTAATCATAAGTTGAGCATCTTCATATCCCAGCTGCGCGAGGGTTTCAGAATCAAAGTCAGTTACCACCTGAACATCGCCGACATAGTAGATTTTATGATTGTTCAGTGCGGTCATCGCATCGAATGAGTCGACAGAGTGTTCTTCACCGATATCGATTAGGCCTGAATATTGAGATTCAGCACTGAATTGACCTGATACGTGAGTGTAGAACGGACGCAAACTTGCTCCTGCTGCATATTGCATGCTGCTCAATCCATTAGTGTTGATAGCCCAGCTCCAATCCCACCATTTCATCTCACCAGGAATATAACGGTGATCCCATTGATAGCGTATGTTCGCTTGTTCTTCGCTATTAGTCCCCATGGTGAAGGTGTGTGAGATTGTTGGTCGGTTTGTTGGGTGTGAACTTAGTGCATTGCCGCTAAAGCGAAGGAAGCCAGTAAAGTTAACGTCATAACTCATGTTGGCTTTTATGCGGTAAGGGTAAGAGATGGTCGATCGTAAGAACTCGACTTGAAAGGGTAGTACTGAATTCGCGGGAACCGTAATGATAGCTTGCAGTTCACTCGATTCAGAATGAGAGCCATTATTGCTCTCAGAGAAGCGTTGGCCTTTCTCTAGCAACACTCTTACGTCCGTTTTTCCGACTTGTGGCCAACTAAAGTTATCAGAAATGATCACCGAATCAGCAAGGTCAAAGCTATTGTTTTTTTGCCAACGAGTTGATTGTTCAAACTGAAGGTCAACGATGATCTGCTTAGGCTCATTACTTTCGTTTATTGCGTAGGCAGAAACGGTTTTGATTAGCTCTTGGTTTGGTTCTGTGATTAAACCATGCCAAAATGCGTTGCCATCGAGCGTGTAAGAGAAGTTGTCGATTGTGATTTTTGTTTTTTCGTCACAGCGATCACCGGTGCAGCTTCTATCGCTATTCCCTTTAATCTCCCAACCATTGTTAAGCGGTTTTATTGCCATATCTTGACCGACATAACGCCCGTTGTCGCCTCCAACCCAAGCGTAACCCAGGTTATGGGCCAAGTAACTCAGTGGTCTGATAAAGTTCGTGTTGTCGCTGACTAACGCGCGTTGAACATCAAGGTTATTGTTCGTTTCGATGGCTTGCGCTTCGTAGTAAGGGAGGCCTGCGTCTGGGGTATTGGGGTAACACCAGGTATTGTCGCTTGGTTGTCCTTGTTTGATGAGCCCGTGGTAGCCAGACCCCATAATCCCCCAGTCATTTTGAAGGCCTGCTATGTCCCACACGTTCATGCGAGAGATTAGCGCTGTTTTGTGTTCTTGTGCTTCGGTATGAGTAAGTGGGCGATAGTCCGAGCGACAAACATCTTCCCCAAGCTTGTCTAAGACAATTTGGTCTGAGTATATTTTTGAATGAGCCGTCAAAGGTATTAATGATAGGGCAGTGCTAAATAGCATGGTTTTACTGACGTTGAGCATGAATAAATTCCTAGGTGCCAATATTTGGCTATTATTTTTAGATGCGATTTATATGTGTTTTTATAAGTATTTTTAGCCGAGGGTCTCTAGCGGGGTGTACTCTGTCATATAAAACAAAGCCAAAAGTACTGAAATGAATTGAAAATAAATACTCATAAATATCAGAGGCTTGTACTGATCAACTTGTCGTTTGATAAAGACTTATCTTGATTGATTTCAATTACTTTCAACCATCCAATTAATGGGCGGTTAATTGTTGAACGTTTGTGTTTCTGTAACTTCGTTATCTAGGGCATGGGTTTGGAAAAATAAGTCAGCAAGATTGATTAGAAAGATATATTGTTGACTGGGTGGTGAGTAAGAACGTAAGCCAGAATAAGAAATGATGTTGTGATAGGTAGGATCAAAAAATGCAGCGAACAACCTTTCGATTGTTGCTGCATTTTTGTTTGTATCGCTCGAATTAACTTGATTGAACGCGATTAAGCATCCCCAGGCTTTTCCCGTTTGCTGTTCCAGCCCATAAAATTATAGATGTTGTATCGAGCAAAGCCGACTTGTTCGTGCAGAGCAAAGTCTGTTACCGCAAAGTTGTACCACAGTGGCAGCCATGAGATTTGAGCCGCCATGTAATCAGCTCTAACCGGAATCACGTCCAACCCGAAGTGGTTGAAATAGAGTTCACTACGGCGAATGTGCAGGCCAGATGAAACCAGCACAATGTTGTCGAATTTATGATGCTTCATCAGGTCGCTGGTCAGCTGTGCATTTTTCCACGTGTTCACGCTGTTCGGTTCTTGAATTATGTCGGCCATTGGGACGCCAAGCCTAAGCAGTTGCTGTTGATAAACTTCAGCCTCTGTAACGCCGTTATTCTGAGCATCACCACCACTGATGATCACTTTGCATGTGGTTTGCGCTTTTGCACAATCTTTATATTGGCTTGCGGTTTCGCTGATTCGACCAAAAGAGAAAAAGGCTGGCTCGAACTCTTGCGTGCTTTTAATTAACTGCGTGCCTGCGCCTAGAAGAACAATGGCGTTATTGTCAGACCATTGGATATCAGGCTTATTTTCATAATTCGCTTGTAGGTCGTCTAATAAATAACGAGGGATCAAACCTGAGCCAATCAACACAAATGACGATATAAGAACAAGAGATAAAAACAGAGAGGTTTTTCGCCACTGAAGTAAACGTGTAAAGCCTACGAATAGCAGAAGAAGTAATAATATAATAAAGCTCATGAGGATCCCGTTGTCGAACTGATGCCAAGGTGGTGTAGCATGTTGAAGCGTTGCATCATATATCAATCATGATGATTCTTCATAGCTAACTCATTGTATTATTGAACAAATGCACGATTTCTCTCTATTAGCGATTAATGTTCGCGATAGTAGTAACTAAAATGCTTCATTATTGTTCGATTAATCCCTCTTAAAATATAGGCATATAAATCAGGAGGATTATTTAAATCTTATTTTGTGTCATTTAAACCTTATTTCGTGTTATTTAGTTTATTTGTTTATCAACTTCTCATCTTTTAAATTCATCAACTCAACTCAACTCAACTCAACTCAACTCAACTCAACTCAACTCAACTCAAGCTATCAAAGTAATTCTGAGAAAACTTGATGAACATTTTATTCAACATCAAGGGCAGGTGCTTGGGGCGGTTGGTATCAGTGGGTTGAGTGAAGGGGGCGATGGAGCATTAGCTGAGAAAGTGATTCGATTAGTGCTTTAAGCTCTACTGTTCAGAAAGTGGCTCTGACATAAGACAGAAAATAAAAAACCGATGCATGAACATCGGTTTTTTTGTTGGTCGAGCTGTTTGATTCAGAATTAAGCGTTCGCTTGTTCCAGATCTTGTTGCTTGTCTTTCTTACCTAATAGGCGACTTGTAATAGTACCGGCTGTCATTGCACCAGATACGTTAAGCGCCGTACGAGCCATATCGATAAGTGGTTCGATAGAGATAAGCAGTGCTGCAATCGTTACAGGAAGGCCCATAGCTGGAAGTACGATAAGTGCTGCGAACGTTGCACCGCCACCCACACCTGCGATACCGAAAGAGCTTACTGTGATAATTGCAATCAGAGACAGAATGAAGTTGATGTCCATAGGGTCGATGCCAACTGTAGGTGCAACCATAACTGCTAGCATTGCAGGGTAGATACCCGCACAACCGTTTTGACCAATTGTTGCGCCAAAAGATGCAGATAGGTTAGCAATTGCTGGTGGCACGTTTAGCTTCGTGATTTGAGCTTCAACGTTCAGTGGAATCGTTGCTGCAGAACTACGCGAAGTGAAAGCGAACGTTAGAACAGGCCAGATTTTTTGGAAGTACTCTTTCGGGTTTACACCAACAAAAGAAACCAACATACCGTGAACAACGAACATCAATAGAATTGCTACGTAAGAAGCGACGATGAAACCTAGTAGGCTTAAGATGTCAGAAGCGCTTGATGTTGCTACTACTTTCGCCATTAATGCTGCGATGCCGTATGGCGTTAGTGCCATGATCATCTTAACTAAGCGCATCACGATAGATTGAGCCGCTTCAACGAACGTACGAATTGGAGATTCTAGCTCTTCTTTCTCTGCCATTACTTTACGTGCAGCAATACCCGTTAGCACACCAAAGATAACAACCGCGATGATAGACGTAGAGCGAGCGCCCGTTAGGTCTGCAAATGGGTTGGTTGGAATGAAGCTAACCAGCATTTGAGGAATCGTTAAGTCAGAAACAGTACCAATGCGGCTTTCTAGCGTTGCGATACGTGCTGTTTCACGAGCACCTTCTGTCAAACCTTCAGCAGATAGGCCGAATGCTTGAGTCACAACAATACCGACAATCGCAGAAATCGCTGTGGTTGCGAGCAACACAGAGATTGTGATGCCAGAGATTTTGCCCAGTGAGCCGCCTTTTTCAAGCTTCACTACTGCAGCAATCATTGAAACCAATACTAATGGCATGATCACCATTTTCAGTAGGCCAACGTAACCACGACCAACAATGTTTACCCAGTCTAGCGTTTCTTTAATAACAGGGTTGCCTTCACCAAATAGCAGCTGAAGACCTAGGCCGAAAGCACTACCAAAAACTAAACCTAATAGAACTAAGCGCGATAACGTGTTTTCTTTTTTCTGCTGTCCGTAGAGAAAGAAGAGGATACCAGTGAATACCGCTAAGGCAGCGATAGCTGAAAATGACATTTGTTTTCCTTATGAATTTCTTTAAATCGATAGGGCGCTTAGATATATGGGCGCAAATACTGTTAGCTACAGTAGCGACCTGTAACAAAACGTAAAATAAGGAAAAGTAATTAAATAGAACGATAGGTAATATCCACTGAATAGAATGAGTGGATATCCAACATTGTGGTGAATAGATGAGCTTTTTAGCGATATTTTGCCAATAAATTGAGCATGTCACTTGACGAGTAAATTTCTATATTTTGGAAATTATTTTCGAATAATCGGAACAACATTGCTTTGGCTACGTCTTCCGACTGAATAGGGCGTAGGTTTTTGAACTTACCAAACATAAATGGAGACAGCAGAGGAAAGACACTTTGCAGGAGTTTTTCATCGGCTCTTGGTTCATCACGTTCACCAACCAGCGGCCCCGGACGTGCGATGAAAAGCTGCTTGAAGCCAATACGTTTTAAGTTTTGCTCCATTTGCCCTTTGCAACGAAGGTAGTGTGAATAAGAATCTGGTGAAGCGCCATAGCTCGAAACAACGGCAACGCGTTGTACCCCAAGAAACTTCATCGACTGTGCAACTTGGCTAACCAATTCAACATCGACTTTGCGAAGTGCTTCTTTTGATCCTGCCTTTTTCTTAGTCGTACCTAAGCAGATAACGCCAAGTTTAGGTGTCGCATTCGTATCATCCCAACTGGTGACTTGCAGGTCATTATGAATGAGTGTGTGGAGTTTATTGGAGTGAAACTGTGCATGGAGTGATCTTCGTGATAACGCATAGATATTGTCGACCGCGGGCTCATCAATGAGCTGCCTCATTACATGATGACCAATTAGCCCTGTTGCACCAGCCACTACGACCGATGTTTTGTCTCCGGAAATGCTCATTCGAATTCCTTATTCATTCCACAAGTGCTTGTTTAATATAAACAGTGTTTGAATTTTAAGCGAATGAAAGTTTGTTAAACGAGTGGTCAGTAGTGTGCGGGGAGTCAGCGATTTATGGAAAAAGAGATGATTTAACTTGGCCTGCAATATAAATGCGGTGTGATACATGAGTAGGGTATTAAACATAACAAAGCCCGCTGGGCGACGGGCTTGTTATTTACTTTGTTGCTTACTAGGTAAAGGAGAGTGGGATTTTCCTTACCTTCTTGCTAGTTTTCTTACCTGATTTATTTGGTTTTCTTTTGCTTGAATTCGGAATCATTACACCTCCTAAATCACTTTTCTGAACTTTGTTGCTTTCAACCGGTTGTGTTGCTTGGTGTTGCATTTTGTAGCTAATAGTGTGGGTGTTCACTGTATGGATACTTATCAATGGAGAGATCAACAAGTACTTTAAATAAAGCATAAACGGTGCCAAAACATAAGTTATTGATTTTTAGCTTTGGTGGTGTTCGATACGAAACCCTGTTGTGTTTTTTGATTCTCAATTTGAGAAAAAGTGCTCTTGAACTGATTAAATTAAGAACACTCTCTGCGATTTCGGTTGATTAGGCATAGATACAGCATTGCTTAACACGTAAACTGAGTCGTAATTCACATAGACCAAGGACGTGCTATGAACCTCAAGCTTGATACTCTCGCTCCCACTCAGATCTATCACCTGATGACACAAACCGTTGTTCCTCGCCCGATAGCGTGGGCATTGACGGAATCTTCTGACCAAGAGTACAACCTAGCGCCTTTCTCTTATTTCACGCCTGTTTCCAGCAACCCGCCGCTACTGATGCTATCGGTTGGGAAAAAGCCATCGGGCGAAATCAAAGATACCACCCGTAATGCCCTTGAAACGGGTAAATTGGTCATTCATATCGCGTCAGCCAGTTCTGCCGAGGTGATGACGGCGACAGCAGCCACGCTCGATCATGGTGAGTCTGAAGTAACCGCGAATAATATCGAGTTGGTTGAATTTGAAGGCTTTTCTTTACCTAGAGTGAAGGAGTGTGCTGTGGCGTTTGGTTGCACATTGTATGAAGTTAAAGAAGTCGGTGAAGTACCGCAAAGTCTCATCTTTGCTCAAGTTGAAACCGTGTACATTTCCGAAGATGTGATCGATAAAGAGAGTGAGCGCTTGAAGGTTGATGCACTAGCACTGGATCCTTTATCTCGACTTGGTGGGGGGGAATACGCGACGCTTTCCAATGTGTTCTCTGTCGCACGCCCTAAGTAATAATCCCTAAGTAGTAGCTCCTAAATCAACGTACCCAGAATAAGCGTTTTTAAAAACTATGTTAGATACCCAATACTCGCAGTACATCCAACACCGAATTGACCAAAAAACCAAACCGCTCGGTGCGCTTGGCTTACTAGAAAAAGTCGCACATAAACTGGCATTGATTCAGAGCCAAGGCAAAGAAACTGCGGTTGAGCACATCGAATTGAATAAGCCAAGTATCATCATATTTGCTGGCGACCATGGCATAGCCGATGAAGGTGTGAGTATTGCTCCAAGTGCCGTGACACAACAGATGGTGCTGAACTTCTTAAACGGCGGCGCGGCGATAAATTGCTTCTGTGCGGTGAGTGATATCGATATCACGGTAGTCGACACGGGGATATTGTTGCCTGTGGAATCAGACAGTGGCATGTTGATCTCTCAGCGTTTAGGTACACGAACCAATAACTTTGCCAATGAAGCGGCAATGAGCCTCGAAACGGTTGAGCGTGGGATTGAACTGGGTACAGAACTTATTTCTAGAACCATTTCAAATGGAACCAATATCATCATGTTTGGTGAAATGGGCATCGGAAATACCAGCAGCGCATCTGCGATCTTAAGTGCGTTAGCGAATCGGTCTGCAGATGAGTGTGTTGGCCTAGGCACTGGCATCAACAATGAACAGCTTGCACGTAAAGTGGCTGTGGTTGAGCAAGGTGTTGCTCGTTGCAAAGGTTTAGCTGCGAAAGAAGTTAAAGATATTAAAGAGGTACTAGCACAAGTCGGTGGCTATGAAATCGTTCAAATGGTCGGTGGTTTCCTTGGTGCTTACCAGAACAAAACGCCAGTATTAGTCGATGGCTTTATCGTGTCGGTTGCAGCTTATGTTGCGACCTTAATTGAACCGAACTGCCGTGACTATATGATCTTTGCACATCGCTCTGAAGAGTCTGGTCACAAGATTTTGCTAGAGCTGCTCGACGCTGAACCGTTGCTTGATCTTGGATTGAGGTTAGGCGAGGGCACGGGTGCTGCTTTAGCCATGCCAATTGTTCGTGCGGCTGCAGAGTTTTATAACAATATGGCGAGCTTCGAAAGTGCTGGAGTCACGGTTTAATGAGTGATGTACCAGAAAGATCGTTGAAAGATCGAGTCACTTATCAGTGGGAGCTGTTTGCGCTGGCGATGGGTTTCTTTTCTCGCTTGCCAATGCCAAAGAACACGTCCTATTCATCAGAGCGAATGAATCGTTCGGGTCGCTACTTTTCAATGGTTGGTTTGTTACTTGGTGTGTTGTGTGGCGGTGTGTTCTTGTTGCTCGATGCCATACTGCCGAGTGCAGTCGCCATCTTTTTGATGATGAGCTTTAGCTTAATGCTCACCGGTGCTTTCCATGAAGACGGGTTGACCGACATGGCGGATGGCATTGGTGGTGGAATGACGCTCGAACGCCGTTTGACCATCATGAAAGATAGCCGTATCGGCACATATGGCGCGTCTGCGCTTATCATGGCTTTGCTTGGTAAGTGGATTCTTTTGAATGAACTGGTCACCATGACTGCTCTGTTTATGGTTATCGTTACCAGTTATACCTTTAGTCGCGCGATTGCTGCATCGCTGATTTACGACATGCCTTACGTTAGCGATCTGGATACAAGTAAGAGTAAGCCTCTAGCCAATAAACAAACCAAGGGCGAACTTGTCTTCCTTATGTTGGTTGGTCTGTTACCAAGTTTGTGGTTTGGGTTGGCGTTTACGTGTGTTTTAGTTGTGATTGCTTACCTGTTTAGAGTGGGCTTCAAAAAGTGGTTAATCGCACGTATTGGTGGCTTTACTGGCGACTGCTTGGGGGCAGCTCAACAGTTGATTGAGTTGCTGACTTACCTTGTATTCATTACTGCATTTTACAATGGCTTTCTATAACGGCTTCCTATGACGAACACGAATCAAATTAATCAAACAAAGCAGCGAAACTGCCATCTGATATTAGGCGGGGCTCGTTCTGGCAAGTCGAGTTTTGCAGAGCAACAAGCATTATGTGCGCTTGAAGCATGTTCAAATGGACGCCTCAACTATATTGCGACAGCCACTTATTTGGACGACGAAATGCGAGAACGAATCGCCCATCATAAAGAGCGTCGCGGTAAACAGTGGATTGAGCATGAAGTGCCTGTCGAATTGGCTACGAAACTGCAGTCGTTTAATCAAGATGATGTAGTACTGATTGACTGCCTAACACTCTGGCTGAACAACATCATCTTTGAACTGGGCGATGACACAACCAATGAACAGGTTGAAGCCGTTGTGGAACTATTGGTGCAAAGCGTCGAGCAAAGCCCTGCGCAAATTATCATGGTCTCTAACGAAGTCGGTTTAGGTGTTGTGCCATTGGGTAAAGTGTCGCGCTTGTTTGTGGACAATGCAGGGAGAATGAACCAAGCGCTAGCTTGCGTCGTTGAACGCGTCACACTGGTCGCTGCCGGATTGCCGCTGCACTTAAAACCATCTAATCACTTGCTTGATACTCAAGGCTAGGTCGCACTCATGGTCAATGGAACAACCAAAAATATCTATTTACTGAGACATGGCAAGGTTGAAGGAAAAGCTGCACTCAATGGTTTATCTGATGTGTTGGTTAACCCAAACCTTCAACAACAGATTTGTGATGCGTTGGCTGAGCATGATATCGCTTTCGATGGTGTTATTACCTCACCATTAAGACGATGCAGTGACCTGGCAACCCTGTATGCAGAGCGCATGTCGGTGCCTTTGTCAGTCGCTCCTGATTTCCAAGAAATGAATTTCGGTGAAGTTGATGGTGTCCCATTTGATGAACTTGAAGACAAGTGGGCGATGTTAGACACTTTTTGGCAAGATCCCGCAAATCATCAACTGACTGGTGCGGAAAGTTTACAGAGCTTCCATAACAGAGTAACTCAAGCTTGGTCGCAACTTTTGAACAATCCAAGTGACAATCTATTGTTGGTTACTCATGGTGGCGTTATTCGAATGTTATTGGCGCATTGCCTTGATATTGATTGGAAAAATCCGAGCTTGTACTCGAAGTTATCGATAGAGAATGCATCAATAACCCATATTCAAGTCACTCAGTTTGCACAGAGCTTTATCAGCGTTAAATCGATAGGGTTGCCTATTCTCTGAGTGTTAAAAATACACAGTTTTAAGAATTAACAATCTATTAGAACTGTAAATAGAAATATAAATAGAAGTATAAAGCGGTGTTCACAGCCGCTATACCTGATTGGTATTACTACCTACGTGAAAGGAATTTAGTCATGACAACACCAAGTTGGGATCTAAGCATTGCTTATAGCGATCTTAATGATGCAAAAATCGAACAGGACATTGAACTCATTCAGCAGTGCATTGAGCTGTTGAACCTACACGTTGAAAAGCGTCACATTATTCTAGCGATGCAAAACGCGATTCAGACTTCTGAAGCGGCTGGCACGCTACTAAGCACGATCAACACCTTCGCTAACTGCCACGCATCGGTAGACGCGACGCACACAGAAGCCAAAGCACTGCTTGGTCGAGTTGCCAAATTGAACTCTGAAATGTCTCAAGCATTTAGTCCTTACGAAGACACACTAATTCATGCAGAACCAGAGTTTATTGATGCAGTATTAGAGCATGAGAGTGCGGACGTAGCAGGGCAACGTTTTGCGATTGAAAGTTCTCGTAAGTTATCAAGCAGCCGACTCAGTGTTGCTGAAGAGCAGTTGTTAGCGGCTATGAAGGTTGATGGCCGTGATGGGTGGGGGCGTTTATACGACAACCTAACCGGTTCTTTAAAGCTGTCACTAAAGCTGGACGGTGAAGAGGAAGCTCTGGGCTTTTCTCAAGCGGCGAGCTTGTTGTATGGCAGCGAATTCGACAAACAAGAACCGGCATGGCGTGCCGTTCAAGGCGCAATGAAGACGCATCAAGAGTCGTTTGCTTCGATCCTAAATGCATTGGCTGGGTGGCGACTGACAGAAAACAAAAAGCGCTCGAAAATTAGCGATGTGCATTTCCTTGATCCAAGCCTACACGGCAGTCGCATTGTGCCTGAAACGTTAGACACCATGATGTCTGTCGCTAAAGCTAATCGTGAGGTTGGGCAAAAAGCGGGTCTATTAATGGCAAAGGTTCACGGGCTCGATGAAATGAAGCCTTGGAACCATTTAGCAGCGATGCCACCACTCGGTGACAGCGAATCTAAGGTTTATCCATTTGATGAAGCGATCGAAGTGATTAAAACCGCCTTCGCTGAAGTAAATCCAGAGATGGCTGATTTCGTCGCATTAATGGTTGAGAACGGTTGGATTGATGCCGCTCCAGCAGCCAATAAACGTCTAGGTGCGTACTGCACTAAATTTGCTGCGACACGCACCCCGCTTGTGTTCATGACATGGAGTGGTAGCCGCTCTGACTTAATGACACTGGCACACGAGTTGGGCCACGCATTCCACAACTGGGTAATGAAAGACATGCCGTTGTGTCAAACTCGCTACCCAATGACACTAGCAGAAACCGCTTCAATCTTCGCTGAAAACATCGTTCGTGACCACTTGTTACAACAAGCACAAACACGTAATGAGAAACTTGAAATGCTGTGGGAAGAGCTTTCTTCTTCTTTGGCACTAATGGTGAATATTCCCGTTCGCTTCGAATTTGAAAAAGCCTTCTACGAGCAGCGTGAAAAAGGCGAGCTCACGGCTCAGCAGCTGTGTGACCTGATGGAAACCACTTGGAAAGAGTGGTACGGCGAGGCAATGACAGAAGCTGACCCTTACTTCTGGGCGAGCAAGCTGCACTTCAGCATCTCTCAAGTGAGCTTTTATAACTATCCATACCTGTTCGGTTATCTGTTCAGTAAAGGTGTTTACGCTCAGCGCGATGCGAAAGGTGAGCAGTTCTACAGCGATTACGTTTCGTTGCTTCGTGATACGGGCAGCATGATGGCGGAAGAAGTCGTTCAAAAGCACTTAGGAATGGACCTGACTCAAGTTGATTTTTGGCAACAAAGCATCGACATGGTCAAAGTTCAAATCGATGAATTTGAAAGATTGCTCGATCAGGAAGATTAATTGATCTCAATCTGTTCATGGCAGGTAAGAGCTGTGTTAGCTTACGTGGCTCTTATCTTGCTGACATGACTTGAGAAAAGCTGAGACAGCCAAAAGTTGCTTTAAATAGAGAAAGTTATTTGGAACAGATGTCGGTTAGTAAAGTCAGCAGGTAATATAAAAATATATGGGTAGTATTTGTGAGTGATAACGGAGTTTCTATTGATAAGTGCGATCCTAGCAACACAATTTCTATGTACAATTTATTAACATACGGCCGTGCAATTAAGGAGTAGCGCATGACGAAGACCCTCTTTCGCCAATCATTTCTTTTTGACAGCCTAGATCTTGAGCAAGAAGTGGTTGCAGGACAGACCGTACTGACTAACGGTGTTCAAATTAAGCTTCATCAACGCGGTGTATTGGAAGTGATTCCCGCGGAGTATAATTCCGAAACCAAGAACATCATATTTTCAACCGGTGTTCATGGCGACGAAACCTCACCAATGGAGCTGATTGATAAGCTCATTGAGGATATTGAAACTGGCTTCCAAGTGGTGACAGCAAGATGTTTGTTCATCATCGCACACCCTGAAGCGACCAACGCGCATACTCGTTTTCTTGATGTGAATATGAATCGTCTGTTTGATGATAAGCAGCACGAGAGTAATCGAGAAGTGGATATCGCGAAGAATCTAAAGTACTTGGTTACGGAGTTTTACAAAGAAACGGTACCTGCCACTCGCTGGCATTTAGACCTGCACTGTGCAATCCGTTTATCTAAGCATTACTCTTTTGCCGTGAGCCCTAAGGTTCGCCACGAAGTACGTAGCAAGGCCTTGTTCGATTTTATCAACAGTGCGCACGTTGAAGCTGTGTTGTTGTCGAATGCGCCAACGAGCACCTTCAGCTGGTACAGCGCTGAAAACTTTGAAGCGCAAGCACTGACAATGGAGTTAGGGCAGGTAGCAAGAATTGGTGAGAACCAGCTTGATAAGCTTACTGCTTTCGATTTGGCGATGCGCAATCTGATTGCTGAAATAGAACCAGAGCATTTACCAAAGAAAACCATTACTTATCGCGTAAGCCGAACCATAGTTCGTTTGCACGATGACTTTGATTTCATGTTCTCTGATGCCGTTGAGAACTTTACGGCGTTCAAACACGGTGAAGTGTTCGGTCATGATGGTGATAAGCCATTAATGGCGAAGAATGAAAACGAAGCCGTCGTGTTCCCGAATCGAAACGTTGCTATCGGTCAACGAGCTGCCTTAATGGTGTGCGAAGTTGAAACTCGATTCGACCATGGTCAGTTGGTGTACGATTAATACCTAGGCGTTGTTTTGTTTGTTCAAAACAGCCTCTCAACTGGTTGAAATATCAAGGTTCACATTACGGTGTGAGCCTTGAGTTTATTTGGGGATACAGGTAAGGTTACGCGAACATTTTCAAAGTAGCTTGATATGGATTTCCAACAACTTCTTCACCAAAAACAGCGCAAATGGACCCGAGCCATTTATCTGATGGCAGCACTGCTTGTCGCGCTGAGTGCGATTTACCTAATGGTTGGCGATCTTTTCATTTCACCTCTGGGCACATTGTCCACGTTAGAACAAAAACTACTGATTGATTTACGCTTACCTCGATTATTAGCAGCGATTGCTATCGGGGCTGGGTTAGCCGTATCTGGCGCAAGCTTACAAGTCTTATTGGGTAACGTATTAGCAGAACCTGGTGTGCTTGGCATTTCTGGTGGCGCAAGCTTGGCGATGGTGATTGTACTGTTCTTCTTGCCGTTTGCTCCGACTCCAGAACTGTTCATGATTGCCGCCGTTTTAGGTTCGCTCTGTTTCACCGTGATTCTGGTGAGCATGGTAAAAACGATGCGACTCACCACGGCTAAATTACTGCTGGTGGGGGTAGCGTTAGGCATTCTTTCTGGCGCGATGGTGACATGGGCGTTCTATTTTAGTGATGACCTCAGTCTACGTTTATTGATGTACTGGCTGATGGGCAGCTTGGGTGGCGTCACTTGGTATCAACACTCGCTCACGTTAGTCATGATTCCCGTGATTATTTGGCTGTGCCTGCAAGGTAGCAAGTTGGATAAGTTGATGATTGGCGAGACTCATGCTGCGCAACTGGGTGTGAACGTGCCTAAACTGCGTTGGCGCTTAATCTTCGCTGTGTCTATTTTAGTCGGTTGCGCGGTGGCATTAGGCGGCGTAATCAGCTTTGTTGGCTTGGTTGTGCCACACTTATTGCGTTTAGCGATTGGTACCGATAACCGATACCTTCTTCCTTTATCTGCCGTTGCTGGCGCTGCATTGTTGGTGTTTGCTGATATTTGCGCGCGTACATTACTCGATTCTGCAGAACTGCCTTTGGGTGTGATGACCACAAGTATCGGTGCACCTATCTTCATTTGGATGTTAATTAAAAATCATGATTCAAATTAAGAGCCTGAGCGTCGGCGCTCGTTTATTACCCCTATCATTTGAGCTCAAGCAAGGGCAGGTGACTCACGTTATCGGCCCGAATGGCAGCGGTAAAAGTACCTTACTCGAATCGATATCTGGCATTAGTGATGGTTACAAAGGCGATATAAAGATCGACGGGCAGGATTTGTCGGAACTGTCTCTACAAGATTTATCACTGCATCGTGCTTATCTTTGTCAAAGTGCAAGACCTGCTTTCAACTTAGAAGTGTTCCAATATCTCGCGCTCTCATTACCAAGTTCATCACACGGCCTTGATACTGAAATCAACGCAGCTTTGGAAGAGATAAGCCAGATGTTGGACATCACAGACAAACTTCATCGCTCAATTCAGACACTGTCTGGTGGTGAATGGCAACGCGTCCGTTTGGCGGGAATGTGCTTGCAAATTTGGCCGACGCTTAATCCTTACGCAAAGCTATTGATCCTCGATGAACCCGCAGCTCCGCTGGATATTGCTCAAGAAGCCTTATTGTACAAGCTTATTGAACGAGTGGCGGAGAAGGGTATTACCGTGATCATGGCCAACCACGACCTGAATCGCACCTTAAGACACGCCGACCAGGTGTTGCTGCTCGATAAAGGCGTACTTCAAGCATCAGGTACAGCTGATCAAGTGCTTACTCCAGAACAACTAGAATCGGTGTTCAATACCGAAGTCAAAAGTATCTCAGTCGATAATCAAACCTATCTGCTGTTTGGTTAGAGAGGGCTTTTGGCTAGAAAGAGTATTTGCTAAAAAGGTCATCTGGTTCAGCTGATTATTGGGTTAAAGACGAGCTAGTAAAGGGATCAAATATGTTTAGATACATCCAAAGACGAAGAATCAAAAAGGTGATTAAGCTGCTATCTGCAAAGATGGTAAAGAGCTACGGAAGCCGTGACTTCTTCTCTATCGGACAAGTCGAAACGAGTTCTAAAGAGCTGAGCAACCGCCAACAACAAATTGCATTGGCGTTGTTTGCTGATCCACAGAATCTCGATGCTGAGCTGGCATCCACCATTCAATTGTTGAGAAATGATGTATCTAACGATTTCTTTGGTGGTGAAGGCTACAACGCACGCGACGTTCTAAACCTTTTAGGTGGCAGAGGCTGGAAGGGCGGTCGCATGGACGATGACATGTCACACCGTATGGGCATGAATAGCCGCTATTAAAGCCTGATACCACTTATTTCTTCCGGTATTGTTCTCGTTAAAATCGTTATTTTAACGAGAAGCTCCTTTTCATCCATTCTCTATTCGTTAAAACCCATCTATTAAACAAGCCTAAAATCCTTTTAACAACCAGTAACTGCTTTATTTCTTTTCTGGGCAAACCTCATGTTTTTCAGTTAGATAAACCTCCTTCCAGTTCATGCACATCTGCGATTTATCTAGGTGGTGAAGTTGTTCTCTACACCAACTAACTTTCATAAACTGTTACGGCGTCGGTCTAGTTAGGACTTAGTCAATACTCATATAAATGTAAATGGCACTACAATGATGTAGTGCTATTTTTTAGGCTTAGTTTGTCGTCACTTGGCGTAAAATGGTAAGCCTTAAATCAAGTGTCTGAGTAGAATTATCTCAAACGAAACAAGTGAACTAGGAGTGGTTCTAGTCACTGTATCTTATTCGAATGGATGCTTTGAAACTCCGAAAGAGGAATGACTTATGTACGAACTAACACTACTTCTAAGCCTAATGATCGGTGGTGCGGATAGCACTGCTGAAATGGATATCAATACCCAATTTACGACTCTTGAAGAGTGTAACCAAGAAGGTGCAGCGTTAGCTAAGAAGTTAAATGCAACAGACCTTAAAGTCATTCAAGTTCAATGTGAGCGTGATTAACCAGAACAGAATTAGTTAGATCATGATGAACCAAAGCTAACTAACACCATAGATTTGTCGGTGTGGGCACACCCGAGGTGCCCATATCGAATTACCTCCAGTTTAACTAACCTTGATTCCTCAAATGTACTTCTTCAGATCATCCACATACATTCCCCACATCAGCCCCAATAAAAACAATTTCATCTAACCTATTGTTAATTATTTACTATTTGATAGTGTGTCTAGGTGCACATTAAGGATGTGTTTCATATTTAGCGAAGAAATATTAGGAGTTGCGATGAGTATTATAGTGAGACGGTCTGAACCGTCAGATGCAAAGGGAATCAAAGAAGTTTACGAATGCACTAATGCTTATACCGGTACGCTGCAACTCCCAAATCCGTCTCTTGAAAGCTGGCAAAAACGAATCTCTAATATTCCCGACAACGTGTACTCGTATGTCGCGATGATCGACGATGAGATTGTTGGCAACTTGGGAATGGAAGTGTGTGTAAACCCGAGAAGGCGTCATGTTGCTTCATTTGGTATGGGTGTTAAAGACGATGCATTAGGCAAAGGTGTCGGTAGCCAACTGCTCGCAACAGCAATCGACTTGTGTGATAACTGGATTAACATCAAGCGAATGGAGTTAACGGTGTATACCGATAACGAAAGAGCGATCAGCCTGTATAAGAAATTTGGTTTTGTCATTGAAGGGGAGTCTGCTGGGTTTGCCTTTAGAAATGGCGAATATGTGGCGGCTTACCACATGGCGCGACTGGTATAGCATTTAGCTACAATTAACACACTTAGAATTAACTGACAGATAATAAAACGCCACGTTATTTAAACGTGGCGTTTGCTATTTTAGTCCGTTGGTCGCATTAAACAACCAGTCTTAACCTGGCTTAAGCCGTTAGAGGCTCAAGGTTCGCAGGACGGTAATGTACAGATTTTAGTACTTTACCTTGGCGAACGGTTTTGCCTTCAGATACGAAGTCTTCCGCGCACTTCGCGATGATGTACTCGCCTTTTTGAACCGCCATCAGTTTGATGTTCTGCTCAGCATAGAAAGCTTCAGTTTCTGCGTATTCTGTTTCGTTACGGCACACTTTGCTCATGTTGCTTGAGTGCACTTCATCCCAGCAAGGTAGGAAATCGATTGAGCGGTTTTTAGAAACATTCAACAGTAGATCGATCAGGTAGCTGATTGCTAGGTTGTCTTCTACCTTAGCTTGACCAAGGTGAACCAAACGTCCCATCAAAACATAAACGCTGTCTACAATAGCGTCCGCTTGTTCGATTTTAGAGTCAGCTTCTGCAAGTTCTGTTAGTTCTTCGATCGCTAGAGAGGTGTGTAGCGTATCGCCTTTTTCGTCCATTGTTTCAGGAGCAGCAACAGGCAGATCAAAAGTGCTGCGGAACTCTTCAATGTCGCGGTAAAGGTGATCGTAGATTTCTTGGCTTAGTTGAGAAAGGTTCATATTCCTATCCATTCTGTTTCGTTAATGGGGCATTTTAACAAAGGCGGGAATAGGGTGCTAACGCAAAGTCGAAGAAGTCGACTTTTATTCATTGGACCAATGAGGTATTTTGCATACAAACCAATTGATTATTATGTTTTATTACCCTTTACTCTTCTAAATATACCAAATATTGATGTTGTCATTAAACTCGGCAGCAGTGGGATCCCAGTTATGAACCAAGCCAGTGAAAGTGAAATTGTGATACGACGCTTGTATCAAATCACCAATGATTATCGAAAGGGCTTCGATAGCCAGATCGTTCAGCTGCTTATCATGGGGCTTGAACGCTTCAATCTAGATATTGGAATCTTATCCAAAGTCGATGGTAATACTTATTTGGTTGAACACTGCGTAACACCTGAAGAGGTTGAGCTCAATAGCGGAGATACCTTCGATTATCGTTCTACCTATTGCGAAATTACTTGTAAATCGATTGGTCCTATCTGCATTGAGCATTGCGGTAAACATGATAAGTATGCGACTCACCCTGCCTACCAATCTTTTGGTTTAGAGTCTTACATTGGCATCCCGATCTTCGTTAATGATGAGCTTTATGGCACCTTAAACTTCTCAAGCCCAGCCCCTTATCACCGTGAGTTTAAAGAGTTCGACATCGACGTTATGAGGTTAATGGCTTCATGGATCGAAGTGGAACTGGTTAGAAGACAGCAAGAACGAAAGCTAAAAGAACTGAATGAGAAATTGGAGTACCAAGCACTGTATGACCCTCTGACACATTTGCCAAATAGACGTTGCTTGTTCAAAACGTTGAACGCAGAAGTGGAGCAGTTAAAAGGATCTTTAGGGAAGGGAACCTTGGCAGTTGTAGACATCGATTTCTTTAAACAGGTTAATGATACTTATGGTCACCAAATGGGTGATGTTGTATTAAAGAAAGTGGCAAGCGTACTGAACAATAATACCCAAGAAGGTGAGTTTGTGGCGCGTTTTGGTGGTGAGGAGTTCATTCTTTGGTATCCAAATAAAACACCAAGTTGTGTTGAAGATAAGTTCATGACTCTTTTGCAAAAGATGAAGAAAATCACACTGGATAGAAAGCCTGTCACTATATCAATCGGTGCGTGTCATTTTGAGTTGAGCACAGGGGATACCAAAGGGGAAAGGATGTCGGCGTTAGATAAGCTAATCAAAGTTGCCGATGAATGTCTGTATATTGCGAAACAAAATGGACGAGATCAGTTCATTTCTCGTCCATATCATCAAGAGCGCTCAGGAATATGAGCCAGCATGTTAGCGATTAACTGAACTATTAGCTGAACAGGTAAGGGAACAGTTTACGACGTTCTTCTGGCGTTAAAGATTCAACTCTAGCGATGTTAGTATCTGGAATTGCTTCAGGGTTAGGGTAATGCTTTAACACCTTTTCCATGCTAGCTTCACGAATCAAATGGTAAACCGGATACGGAGAACGGTTCGTTAGGTTTTCATCGTCTTCTGGATCCGCGCCACCAAAGCAATAGTCTGGGTGGAAGGTCGCCACTTGGTAAACACCTTCCCAATCTTCTTGCTTGATCAATGCTTCAATCCAATCAATGAACATGTTGTAGTCAAAGAAATCTTGCAGCATGTTTGGCACGACAACCAGCGTTGTTTCTAACTCAGCGACTGGCGTGTTATCTAACTCTACGAAATGCGTCATGATGTCTTCCAACAACGCTTCTTCCGTATTCGCTTCACTCACAAAGATCTTAATCTGTTTATTACGTTGTGGCTTGGCTGCGAATGGACACAGGTTTAGACCAATAACGACATCATCTAACCACTGTTTTACTTGGTCGTGGATGGTTTGAAGATCTGTGCTTTGAGTGTTCGACATAACAGGTTCCGAAATGAAATTTTGCGTAGGATATCAGAACGGACGTTAATCAAAAGCACTAATTGAGTTACAAACTCAGCCGTAGTTATGCTTGTGCGAGTTTGGACGCCGATACTTGTAGCTGTTTCAACTGGTAGACCCAAGCAAATATCGCGACATAGAAGATTGAACCGCCCGCAATCACGCCATTCCAACCAAACAACTGCCAGCAATATAAGAGTAAGAAACCACCTAAACTGCCGCCGATGTAGTAGTGGACTAAGTAAAGTGCCGTTGCTGTCGCTTTGGCGCTCGGTGCTTTTTGACTCACCCAAGAGTAGGCTAGAGTGTGGGCAAAGAACGCGCCGCCACTAATCAATAACAAGCCCGCTAACATGAACGGGACTTTGTCGACGGCAGAAACCAGCATTCCAATTAGGCTAATGCACACGCCCATCAATATACCGTTTAACGGATCGAAACGAAGTGTCCATTTGTTTGAGAGCTTAGAACTCACTGTTCCGGCCAAGTAACATAAGAATATCAGCGATGCTAAACCCACAGGCACTGAATGAGGTGCGGATACTAGCCTAAAGCCCATTACTGAATACAGGTTTACGAACAGGGCAAAGTTAGCCCCACCAACTAACATCGCGAGCCACAAGGTACGGTTTCTTAAGTGCATCATTACAGAACGGTTATGGTGAAAGAACAGCCCTTTCTGTGGTTTGAAGTTTTGTTGGTCAGGCAGGCTATACGCAATATAGAGTGCGCCAAGCAAAGAGCCGACAACGAAAAACAAAACTGTCGCATGCCAATCGAAATAATCCGTAATCAAGCCACCCAATACACGCCCGAAGATACCGCCTAGTGAGTTAGCCGCAATATAACCACCAATCGCGACTGCGAATGCTTTGGGTGATAACTCCTCGACCATATAGGCAACCGCCACACCAGCGAATGCCGCAACAGCAATTCCCATGAGTGCTCTAGCAATAACCAGTTGTAGTAGGGTAGTTGTGAACACCATGCTCAATCCAATTAAAGGAATAGCGAACAGACTGAACAGAATGATGGGTTTTCGGCCAAAGGTTTCAGAAGCGATTGCCCAAGGCACCAAACTGATGGAGAGCCCAAGTGTTGTTGCAGCAAACAGCCAGTTGATTTGAGTTTCAGATACTTGGAAGTGCTCCGCCATGTGCGGCAAGATTGGCTGAAAGAGGTAAAGGTTACAGAAAATGATAAACGAGCCAATCGCTAATGATTGGGTGATGCGTTTGTATTGAGGACTGCCTTTATCAAACATTTACGTTGTGCCTGCACGAGTTAGTAAGCTATTTGTGAACAAGTTATCAGCACAAGTGTGATTAAAGAAATATATTAAAAATATCACCTCTATATATTAAATATATCGTCATGCTTGAATCAAAACCACTTCGACATTTTCTGGCTGTTGCGCAGTTTGGTAATTTCACTCAGGCCGCCAAAGCGCTGCATATCGCTCAACCCGCATTGAGTATCTCCATAAAAAAACTCGAACAAATGCTTGAGTTGATTCTGTTTCGTCGTGGAGATAAATCCGTCACCTTAACGGAAGAGGGAAAGGTACTGTTTGAGCATGCAAAGCGAATCGCCCAGCAGTTTGATGATGCGCAGCTTGCGATGAATGAGTTAAAGGGGTTGGAGAAAGGCGAGGTGCGGTTAGGCGCTCCAAGCATGATGGGGAGTTATTTTTTCCCGCAAGTTGTGATGGCATTTAAAAGCCAATACCCAAACCTAAAGTTGACCTTGATTGATGCCGGCACCGCATCGATTCGAGAAATGTTGTTAAACGGCGAACTCGATATCGGCGTAATCAACCATGAGAATGTCCCTGATGATCTTGAAACTGACCACCTGTTAAGCTCAGAAATGCTAGCGGTCGTTGGCAAAGATCACCCACTGGCAACGCAACCATCCATCACCTTTGAAGAGTTTTTTGCTCAAGAGCTGATCATGTTCAAATCAGGCTACTTCCACCGTGATTTTATCGATGCTACTTGCAAGAAGTACAACCTCGATATGACCATCGCGTTCGAAACCAATTTATTGCCGATGATTCTTTCTATCGTGAAGCGAGAGTTTGCCATCACCGCTTTGCTCAGTTTGGTTACAGAATACGAGGAAGACGTAGTAGGCGTGCCATTTAAAGACCCTGTGAAGCTGAATCTATCTTTGGCGTGGAGAAAAGAAGGGTATCTGTCAAAAGCAGACCGAACCTTTATCGATTTCGTTAAGCGGTATGTGTGATTTAGAATGTCATAGACAAAACAAAGCCCGAACATCCTAGGTTGGACATTCGGGCTTTGTTTGTAGAAATATAAGTCTCTTAAATCACGTTAAGTGTTCTTTGAGTTATACATCTTATCGAAGTTCTTCTGATTCCAGCCGACCATCACTTGATCGCCGATCTTAAGCACGGGGATAGAACGAGCACCCATCGCTTGTAATTCTTTACGACCACGCTGCATCTTTGCATTCGTCAGGCGGTAAACAATTTTCTTAGAGTCTAAATACCTTTGGGCATCTTTACAGTGCGGGCACTTGTCTGCGACGTACAATACAACACGTTTCATTTTTACAATCTCTTTTTGAGTCTAGCTCTTGGTGAATCTCACTAAAGTGTAACGAATCCTAGGTGATTAGCAAAGTGTGATCAGTTACACTATGCGGCTCAATTTTCAAGACCACAACGTATTGTCGTGGTGTAACTTGTACGGTCTTTCAGCATGCATCCTTCTTTACGCTATATTCAAGGCTATCCAAAGCACATACTTGATCCTGTGACGCAACTTGTTGAGTCGGGAAAATTAGTGCCGTGGTTTGAAGCTCGCTACCCAAAGAATCATGAAATAAAAAGCGAGAAAGCCCTGTTTGACTATGCGATTGAGATAAAAAATCGCTACATGAAAAAAACACCACCGATCAGCAAAGTGATTTACGACGGTAAGATACACCTAATCAACAATGCGTTGGGTCTGCATTCTTACGTTGCCAAGAATCATGGTGGAAAGATCAAATCAAAGAATGAGATTCGTATCGCCAGTGTTTTTAAAAATGCACCAGAACCTTTGCTGAGAATGCTGGTGGTACACGAACTGGCGCATATCAAAGAGAAAGAGCACGACAAAGCCTTTTACCAACTATGCTGTCACATGGAGCCGGAATATCATCAACTTGAGTTGGATGCCCGTTTATTCATGATGTATTTAGATTTAAAGAAGTAGCCCAATGAGCCAATCACAAAATAGAACGACGCTAAGCCTGTCGAAAAACAGCACTTCATCAGTAAAAACAAAAGACAATAAAAATAAAGAAGGTAGCGACAAGCGTATTTCTACAAAGAACACATCTGATAAAAGCCGCAAGAATAGTGCACCGAAAGGTGCGGGCAATAACAAAGCAAAGCGACCTTTTGCAAAAGATAGCAAAGGCAAACCGGGTTCAAATAAAGGATCATCGAATAAGGGTTCTTTCAATCAAACGGCTTTTAACAAGAACGCAGCCCAGAAAAGACGTTCGGCTGAAAAACCTCAAGGTGGGTTACACCCAAGAAACCAGCACACTGGTCGTTATGACTTTGAGTTGTTGGTTGCAGCCTTGCCCGAGCTAAAAGAGCATCTGATCAAGAACCCAGTGGGTGAAGACACCATTAATTTCTCTGATCCATTAGCCGTTAAGCTACTCAACAAAGCTTTGTTGGCGCATCACTATGGCGTTAAACATTGGGATATTCCTGCAGGTTACTTGTGTCCGCCAATTCCTGGTCGTGCAGACTACATTCACAGAGTAGCTGACATCCTTAATAGCGATGGCCAAGGCGAACCTTATAACCACGCGTCTGTGAAAGCGCTAGATATTGGTGTTGGTGCAAACTGTATTTACCCAATCATTGGTGCGACAGAGTATAAGTGGCGCTGCACGGGAACTGATGTCGACTCAGTCTCTATCAAAACAGCGAACTTCATTGCGGAAAGTAACCCTAATCTAAAAGGTAAGATCCGGGCTCGCCTACAAGCGGACTCTGAATCTATCTTTAAGGGTGTGATTAAAGATAATGAACGTTACGATGTCACTATTTGTAACCCTCCATTCCATAGCTCTCTTGAAGAAGCGGAAAAGGGGTCACAACGTAAACTGGATAATCTAGCGGCAAACCGTGCTAAGAAAGCAGGTCAGTCATTCAAGCCAGAAACGAACAAGAAGCCAGTTAAGTTAGATAGATCAACTAAGCAAGATAAACCAACCTTAAACTTTGGTGGTCAAAAAGCCGAGCTTTGGTGCCCGGGTGGCGAAGCCGCTTTCATTATGAAGATGGCAAGAGAGAGTCAACTTTTTGCTACTCAAGTCTTGTGGTTTACGACATTGATTTCTAAGAAAGATAACGTTGATATGGTTCGTTCAGAGCTTGGTAAGCTACGAGCTAAACAAGTAAAAGTCGTGGAGATGTCGCAAGGCCAGAAGGTAAGTCGCTTTATCGCATGGACCTTTATGGACGACGAGCAAAGACAAGAGTGGATTGCGCTCAAATAGCCGCTACACTTAGTTAAGATATTAAGCTGAAATTACGAACGGGCTTGTTGTTAATGCAACAAGCCCGTTTTTTGTGTTTTGCATATACGCTAAGCAGAAAGTAACTCATCTAACTTACTCTGATATTTCTGTTCTAGAGCTCTGTTACCTGCTTTGTTTTCGAGATCGACCAAGATTTTAAGCGATGGAATTTGATAGCCATAACGCTGGTGGAATTTGAATAAACGGAGTCGAGCGTCATTGTAATTGGCGTCACTCACTTCAATTTTTGATAACTGTAGTATCGATTTTACGCGGTTTGGATCGTGGTCAATCGCTCTGCTGAAGTAGTACTTCGCTTGGTCGGTATTGCCAGCCTTAAATGCGCAAAACGCGGCATTTTCATAACTTGCAGACACCAAGTAGTAGTAGGGCTGGTCGATAGCACGATTAAAGTATTTATCGGCTTGTTCGTATTCGCCTTGTTTACACAAGAATGTACCGTAGTTGTTCAATACATTGCCGTTTCTTGAATCGAGACTGAGCGCTTTGCGGTAAGTGGTTCTCGCTTCGTCTACTTCGCCCACTTGTTCGTAGTAATGCGCCATTGAAAGCCGAGCACGGTAGTAGCTAGGTGCGTGTTTAATTGCGAGCTCAAGATTTTCACGCGCTCTTACCATATTGCCTTGTCCCATATAGCCCAAACCTAATTCGATTCGAGATTCAGACATCGCAATAGGGTCACTTTCAATTTTTGGTGGCCCCTCAGTAACAGAGACGCAACCGACCAACGAAATCAAGGCGAGTAGAACCACGCTTGATAATGGATGGGGTCGGGATGACGAAATCGGGTTTGAGAATGACGGCTTGGCAGGCATGTGAAGCTCCTTATGAACACCAACCCATCATATAAAATCAAACCCATTGAAGTGTTAAATCTATTATGGAATGCGACTCAACCACCATAAAAAAACGCGTCCAATTCGTCGTTTTATCAACAACCTACTGAACACGGCTTTATGTGTTTTTGAATCGGAATAAAGAACTTAATCGTCTTTAGTGAAATTTTCTTCGCTGAAATGATCCAAATCATAAGGCGTTTGTTGGTAAACGCAGTAGTTTAGCCAGTTAGAGAACAACAAGTGCCCATGACTACGCCAGCTTGCAACAGGCTTGTTGTCTGGATTGTTGTTCGGGTAGTAGTTGATTGGTATAACAGGCTCCATGCCTTCACCTAAATCACGAATGTATTCATTGTGAAGTGTATGGGAGTCGTATTCAGGGTGACCTGTTACAAACACGTTTCGCTTATCTTTGGTCGCCGCTAGATATACACCCGCAACATCAGAAGTCGCAAGAACATCAAGGTCGGTATGCTCAGCTAAGTACTCCTGAGAGAAGTCAGCATAGCGAGAGTGCGGTGCCAAGAATGTATCGTCGAAGCCACGTAAAATAGGGTGGTATGGGTTATGTATCTCGTGGTTATAAACACCAGATAGCTTCTCTTTACGAGTACGTTTAGGCAAATCATACAATAACTTCAAACCAGCCTGAGCCGCCCAACATACGTATAGAGTTGAAGTCACGTGTTTGTTTGCCCATTCCATGATGGTTTTTAAATGATCCCAGTAGATAACATCTTCAAATTGAACCAAGCCAAGCGGCGCACCAGTGATGATCAATCCATCAAAGTTTCTTCCTTTGACCATTTCAAATTGGCGGTAGAAGTTATCAAGGTGTTCAGTCGGTGTGTTTTTACTTGGCCGGTCATCAATGCGCAGCAGCTCTACGTCCACTTGCAATGGGCTGTTTGATAGTAGGCGTAAAAATTGAGTTTCAGTTTCAATCTTTTTCGGCATTAGGTTGAGGATCAAGACTCGAAGTGGACGAATTTCCTGTGTCGATGCTCTTGATAACGGCATAACGAAGATGTTTTCTTCACGAAGAACATCAGATGCTGGCAATTGGTCTGGAATGCGAATAGGCACAGCTTTCTCCCTAAGCTAGATATGTAGACGTCTATACATCTAAATCTATAGTAGTTTGATACGCTTGTCGATATGCAAAATGGATAGATGTAAATTATTTGTGTTTTCTATCAGAAGCAATCCACGGGCTTCGAGGGAAGTCTCGTAGTAATCAGTGATTACCTGACTCTAGTGTAAGGACTTGGTTTTCGGACGCAGAGTAAAGGCAGTTATCAGAGAAACTCTTTATTATTTACGATAAACTCATGGTTTCGAATTAGCCTGTAAAGTGACAGATGAAGTTAATACTCATTCGAGGGTTGCCCGGTTCTGGCAAATCAACAAAAGCAAAAACCTACGATGCATTGCATGTTGAAGCCGATATGTATTATGTGAATGAGCAAGGTGAGTACCATTTTGACCCTAGGCAGCTGCAACAAGCACATGAGTGGTGTCAGAACACGGCTGAAAATGGTCTAAAGCAAGGCCTTGATGTCGTGGTCTCAAATACCTTCATCAAACAATGGGAAATGAAGGCTTATCGTCAACTTGCACTTAAATACAACGCTGACTTGGTGATTGAAGTTTGCCGAGAGAACTATGGCACTATTCACAATATTGAACCTTCGGTGATCAAGCGAATGGCGAAAGATTGGCAAGAATAGCCCTGTCTGTACTTTCTGCTAACAAGCATTTAGCTAGCATTTGTTTCATTAGAACTTGGCTAACGAGTCGACGTCAACAAATGATGAATATTAAGTAATACATAATTATTAGGTAATACACATGGCAAAGCGCTCTGTTGTGGTCGACATGACCTCTTATGGTATCTACTCTACATGGGATTCAAAATCTAAAGACCTCCCAAAAATCCAAGAGTTCACCACCATCGTTGATGCTGAAATCGACGTGGAGTTTGGCTATATCTTGAATATAAAAAAAGCCAAAGGCGAGAAGATTCGTTACTGCATTTATCACCCGAACATCACCACTGATAAAGGTGAGGTACTTGAACCGTTCGATGGCGAAGAGTATGTCGGCAACAACGACTGGGATTTTTACTTAGGTGACACTATTTGGGCGCCTGTCTCGAACAAGCTAGGCAAATGGCGTATGACGGTCGAGCTAAAAGGCAACATCATCGCAGATAAGACATTCGATTTAGTAGCGAAAGACGAAGGCCAGTTCTGGAAGCGTAGAGGTTTCTAGGTTCGAACTTTCAACTAAGTACAGACACAAAAAAGCCGAGTCATATGTGGACTCGGCTTTTCGTTATGAGCTAAATGGTAGTCTCCATCTAGCTCACAAGTAAGATTATTGTGTTACGTAAGCCACAACAAACTCAGTGATAGCAACCATGTCTTTCACTGCGATGTACTCTTCAGTGGTGTGTACTTTCGCCATACCAGTCGATAGGTTAACGGTTGTTAGACCTTTCGCATTGAAGTTGTTTGCATCACTACCGCCACCGGTGCGTTTGGTGTTTGCCGTTACGCCAAGCTTTTCGAACGCTGATTTGATCGAAAGAATATGCGGGTGATCGTCTGCAATAACGAATGCATCGTAAGCACGAGTTGATTCGATTTCTACTTCAGCACCGAACTGCTTTGCGCTCTCTTCGAATGTCGAGATCATGTGTTCGACTTGCGCTGTTAGCTTTTCGCCGTTTAGGGAACGAGCTTCCGCAACCACTTTAAGCTCTGGCATTACGATGTTAGTCGCTTGACCGCCTTCAATAATACCAACGTTTGCTGTTGTTTCTTCATCAATACGAAGCAGGTTCATCTTAGTGATAGCGTCTGCTGCCACTTGAATCGCGCTGATGCCTTCTTCTGGTGCTAGACCAGCATGAGCAGGGCGACCTTTAATCTTAGCAACGATTTTCTGTTGGCCAGGTGCTGCATTTACGATAGTGCCGATCGGACCGCCCGTATCTAGTACAATAGCGTGCTCAGATTTAATGTAAGACATATCGAAGTTCAAAGAACCAAATAGACCACCTTCTTCGAATACTGTGAATGCAATTTCAATGGTTTTGTGTGCTTGGCCTTCAGCTTTGATTACGCGAATTGCTTCCATGATAGCCGCAATACCAGACTTATCATCACCACCTAGAATTGTGTTGCCTTTTGAACGAATGATGCCGTCTTCGATGATTGGCTCAATGCCGATGCCTGGCGTTACAGTGTCCATGTGGCAGCTGAACACTGTGCTGCCTGGAAGAGTGCCATCAAGACGAGCGTAAATGTTGAAACCATTAGACACTTCTTCAGAAACCGCCAGTTTGTGAACTTCAAAACCTAGTTCACCGAGTTGCTCAGCTAAAGCTTCAGCAATCGCTTTTTCGTTACGAGATTCACTATCAATTTTCACTAGATCGCAGAAATGTTCTACAAGACGTTGTTCATTAATTTGGGTCATTGTTAATTCTCATTATGCTTCCGCTTGTTCTAAAGAAGCCGCGGAGGTAGGAACAGGAAAATTACTATAACGCCAATGTGGTAGATGATTGTCTGAGTTAAATCAAGAAAGTTACCTGATTATTCTATTTAATGAGAAAAACACTACTCAGATCTACCAGTGCACAGGATTTTAATCTGTATATCTGTCGGGTATAATGTTTAGCCGCTTTGAAAAACGTCGATGAAATTGGAATACAATCAATAATGGCGCAGATAAATGAATAGAAACAATGTGTTAGGTTCATTCCTCCTCGTCATTCTGATGAGTGTTGTGCTTGGGCTGTATTTGCTCTATCCAACTTATGACGACGATTTAAAGCATATCCGCCCTGAAAACCCGAGTGTTTATAGTCCAGAGAAAGAGTTATTACTCTCTCAATATGGATCTGCATTGATTGATATTCTCGATATATCCCGTGGTGATCCTAATCTAGCTTCCAAACAACTCGAAGCTCTGCAAGTCAAGTTCCCAAACCAAGATAAAGCCATCTATCGTGCTTACGAATTGATGATTTTGTCGAACCTCGCCCAACACAAACTGGATACCGAAGCGGTTTCCGAATACGTCAGACAGATTAAAGCACTCGCACAACACGAACATATGGGTTGGCTAAAGGCCCAATCTCTAGTTGAGTTGGCGATCGAATACATCAGTAAGGGTGAGTTAGCGGAGTCTGAAATCCAAATCAGAGCAGCGATAGATATCGCAGAATCGCTCCACTATGAAGAGTTGTTGATTAAGGCCTATAACACGGCTGGTGTCATCAACAATATCCGCAATGACTTTCCTGAAGCTCAATACTTTTTCCATAAAGGCTTAGATCTGGGCAAGAAGTACCCTCATCACATCTACAACAGCAAGTTAGTGTCTAACATGGCACTGCTTTATATCTATTTGGAAGATTGGCCTAAAGCACTTGAGCTGATTCAAAAAGCCAAAAGACTCTATTATAAGAGCGGATTACTTGAAGCGTCTACCATAGGTGTGTTGCATGTGAATGAGTCTTTTGCCTATCTGCGCAGTGGTGAGTTAGTGAAAGGCCGAGAGGCGTATCAAAGTGCTGCCAAACTCAATGGCGATAACGTGAGTGAGCGATACAAAATCATCTTGTTAAAAGCAGAGAGTGATGTGTTGTTGGCGGAAAAGAACTTTGAGTCAGCACGGCAAGTCGCAAACCTGTGCCTTAGATATCCGAGAGTGGACAGATACACACTTCAACTGGGTCAGTGTTATTTAAACAGAGCCTTAGCTAATATTGGTCTGAATCGAGACAATTTTGTCTTTGCAGATCTTAAGCGGTCGTATGCAATGTTCGACATTGTTGGCTCTCGAAGTTGGAAGGTTCTCGGTTTAAGAACACTTGCAGAATACTATGACTCAAGAGGCGACAGCGAGAACGCACTTCGCTACTTCAAACTCTACTACAAGGGTAACAAGGCACTGTTGTTTGACAAGCGTCAGAGCGATATTTTCTTGCTCGAACAAGATTTTGCTACGGCATCATTAGCTAAAGAGAATGAACTGCTAAATGCAGAGAAAGAGTTGGGTGAGCTGACCTTAGATAAGCAGCAGTTACGAAATCGAATTGTTGTCGCGTTGGGTATCATGGTGATGTTCAGCGCCGCGTTACTTTTGATAAGGTTGCGCTCCATCCAGAAGACCAACAAAGAGTTACTCAAGCAATCAACAAGATGCGAACTGACAGGCTTATACAATAGGCGTTACTTGGAACAACTGTTAACTAAGCCAATACCACACCATTTGTCGCCATTCGGGTATACGCTCGCTATTCTTGATTTGGACCGCTTCAAACAAGTTAATGACACTTATGGGCATGATATCGGCGACCAAGTGCTGGTGGAAGTCGCTAAGCGTTTGGAGAAAATATTATCAACAAATGATGTTGTGGCAAGATGGGGTGGGGAAGAGTTTGTTTTGTTGCTTGCTGGGAATCAAGAACCTGATAAAGAACTTGAGCTGATAAGGCAAGCGATCGCTGACCAACCGATTGAAACGCATTCTGGCTTACTAGAATTAACTACATCGATTGGTGCGACGACTCATCTAACGGAACAACAGTTAAATAGTCGTACCTATAAGAAACACTTAAAATCGGCAGACGACGCTTTGTATCAAGCTAAGCAGTCAGGGCGTAATAAAGTCGTTATCGTTTGAGAACCCAAACTTGGTTAATCCCCTGTAATCAGGAAACCTGAACTTCCATAACTAAGCGATAAGAGTGCTTATCTGAAATAATACAGCTATCTACTCTTATTCGCTTAATTCAGACTTTGATTTGGTGAATTATTTAGCGACACCTTGAAGCATTTCAACCAGTTCGCCTTCTGTAGAAGGTTCTCTTGCTAGTTCAATCACAGCGGAAGCGCCACCTTTTAACATGTAAGCTCGAGTTCCGCAGTGGTCATAGTGGAACCATTTGCCATCAACACATACGTCGGTATAACATCTTGGGTCTTGTTTAAGTTCCATATCAACTTCCTTATTAACATCTGTCTAACGTTTTTTAGACTAGTTGATCACAAATTCAAGTAAATTGATCTAAATCAATCTAGAGTGTAATTGATGATTTGATCATCAAAATAGGAGAGATGTGTCTAGCGCGGGAGCGAGCTCTCGGTGATTACAGCGCTCAAAGGTCGTGATTTTGGTTGGTAACTCTCGCTCTTTTGCTTGCCAGGTGGTGTATTTCTACATACGCTAGCCACTCTCTTAATCCCTATACAGACTTGATTGTGTTGGAAAATGACTAATATCTTTATCGTTGTGATTGTTCTGGTAGTGTTCTTTTACTTTATTCAAAAGTATGTAGTGAAACACGATGACACCAAAGACCATGCTTACCAGAAGAAAGGGGCGTTGATGTCGGCGCAACAGGCGACATTCTATAATGCGCTAAAATCTGCTGTGGGTAACCATGGGGAAGTGTTTGCTAAAGTCAGCATGTCGAACGTGCTTGTTCCAGCTAAGACGAATAACAAGAAGAATTGGTTTATCGCCAACAACAAGATCTCACGTAGTTACTTTGATTTTGTCGTCTGCGACCCACGAACGTTAGAACCCCGTGTGATCATCGAACTCGATAACGGTAAAGAGCTCAATAAAGGGAAAGTCGACCGCGAAAAGCTACTGATTCACGTTTGTAAATCAGCAGGCTTGCCACTGATTGGTGCATCTATTAAACACAGCTATCAAGTGAGCCGTTTGAAGAGGCTACTGGCAGCCCACATCGATTTGATCGAGCCATCAAAAGAAGTTCGATTCTGTAAGAAATGTGGCAGCCCGATGATCATCAAACTGGCAAGCCAAGGCGATTACAAAGGTCGACGATTCTTCACTTGTAGCCGCCAGCCTAACTGTACGTATACCGAGAATTACAACGTCGTGTTCGATGTAGATGAGGAATAACGTAAAGTAACACTCAATACTTAGTGTGATGTAACTCAACTTTATTTGCGTTTCACGTCTAAAAATTCAACGTATTGGTGCGAATAAGAGCAAACGGTTGATTCAAGTGTAATTTCTACTTGCGCCGCAATAAATCAGTCGTTAATATCTTCCTCGTTCTAAAGGAATGCGTCCGTAGCTCAGTTGGTTAGAGTACCGCCTTGACATGGCGGGGGTCGGTGATTCGAGTTCACTCGGACGCACCATTCCTTCTTTAGTTTTTATTGCATAACTATTGAGTTTGTCACAATGGTAGTAATAAGAAATTAGAACATCGCCCGCTTAGCTCAGTTGGTTAGAGTACTTGCATGACATGCAAGGTGTCACTGGTTCGAGTCCAGTAGCGGGCACCAAATTCAAAAAGAAAGCCCACCTAGTGTGGGCTTTTTTGTACCTGTCACATTTACATAGTTATTCATTTCGTATCAGCCTCAATGGTTTTGTTTCAGCTGACTCTTGTCTGGTTAGGCACAATTAGTTCCTTTCGTGCCCATGCAGTGCCCACGTTCAACTAACACGGCTAGTTTAGGCTGTCGCTACGCTCTCACCACTAAGAACTTAAATCTCAGCATACTCTTGGACAAAAACTTCTTAGAGTAATCAGTTTAGCTAGACAGATGCGAATAAGTGTAAATATAGAAAATTGCTTAGTTAATTGTCCAGTTTGGCTGGAGCAATTCAGTATTCGAGTGAACTAGCATGATTACCAACTTTACTTGGCCATCAATGATGACGACCACGCTAAAACCATGCCGCCATAAACCAATGATATCTGCGAACGCTTCCACAAGACCATATTGAATAATTTCTGCCAAATGACGTCCAGAGAGAAACTCAATGACTCAATGACTCAATGACTCAATGGATAAGTTGCAAAAAATCTGGGCCGAAATGAATCTAGCCCAGATGTAATCTGAAAGGCTCCGAGTCAAAAGTAGGTGACTGTCAGATCAGGTCTGAATTAGTACAACACATCAGATGCCTCTTAACGTTCTCTACTAAAATGTTCGTCCTCGCCCCGCCTTAATACGCTGAATGAGAAATATTATCTCTTCGACTACACATTCGATGACTTCAGCTTTACTTGCTGCTTTGCGTCGAGAGTAGCAGATCACAATTTGAACTTCTGCGATTGACTCATTCGCCAATCATTTTTGGCCATTCTTTCAAAGTGTGTAGCTAAATATAAACGTGACTTTTGACTAACCTGTCCTTTTAAGTTCTGTTCAGCATTCACTAAGGCTTGCTCAACAAATGTTTGTAAGGAGATAAGTCCACTGAGTTTACTCAATTTGGCTTCAAGTAGTGGGTCTTCAAGAATTTGCTGGAATGGTATCCAAGCCCCTGATTTGGATTCTCGTTCAAGTTGTCCTTTCGTTGGGTAGATACGTCCACCAGCCCTGACGTAATGCATTTCAGTAAAGGTTTTAGCAATGTTTTCGACAATCGGTTCATTGCCCTTTGAGAAATGTAGGTTTTTTACTCGCCCCGAGATAAACTTCTTTCCTGCCAAGGCCTCGATACGAGCCTCCCAATCCTCATAGTTTGATTTATAGTGATTTAGGAGTTTCTTCTCCGAGCTATTCCAATAGCCAGGCTTAGGGAGATATTGCAGATAGCCGAAGCTCCGAGCCAATATCATTTTAGCTAAGTCAGAATTGGTTTTGATTTCATCATCAGTATTGGTGGTTAGATGTTCCTCAAAATACAAGTCGCACTGCTTACAAATGTCGGTTGTCCCTGTGTGAGTCATGATCACTACAAGTGACTGGTGATTAATAAAATCAATCAATTCAAACTCTACACGGCTAGGAAGTAACCGACTCCCAGCCTGATAATAGAGTGTGTTTTTAAGCTCCTTACCAATTTTGATTTCATTCATCGTGCGTGAACTTTGGATGGTTTTATCACACCGGTATTCAATTTTCGGCTTATTCAATTCTTTGGCCTGTTTCAGCAACGCAAGCAACTTTTCTGATAATTGGGCACAGCTCGTTGCAACCACATCATCGCTACTCATAATAAAGGAGCTAAAAGGAGAGCTCATTAGGTCACGATAGTATTGCTTTCTATTATGATAATAAGCATTTTCAGTTTTGTTGTGGGGTTCTTTGTTCTGCGTAAATAGCTCAGGGTTCACCATGGAGACTTCGATGATGAGTGTGCTACATAAGACACCATCGGCTCGACGCTCGTCAAACTCTGAGAGATTACATTGAACGTCATAGGAAAATTGATAACCCAACTTTTCCACTTTAGTCTTAAAGGTCGGTGCTTCAATGGTACGTCTTATTTTGAGCTCTCCTGCTGAGCCAATGCCTGTTGAGTCTATAGCGAGCATATGTGCTTTTGGAAGATTCACATCTATGAGTTGTTCGTTAATTATCTCTTTTTGCAATTCATAGATGTCGGTATAACCGTATTTCTTGATTGCTCTTCGAATAGTGACATCGCTATGACTGACGTCAGGATTGGACTTGAGTAGAGTTAAGGGAAACACGCATCCGTATTCCTTTAATAAATCAGATATGAACTTCTTTAATCGGGTTAGACCTTCATAACCCTCGAACACGCCTTTTGCACCTTTTTGCGGTGGTAGGTAATCGAGAAGTGGCGTGTCATCTTTCATTTCGGTGAAAACAGAACTGCAATTGTTGAGTAGTGGATGTTTTAATTTTCGAATATCGTCAATCGACGGACACTTGCTGTAGATACTCAGTAAGACTGCTAGGTAGACCATGTACGTCCATTCAAGATCAATGTCTGGGTGCTTTATTCCCTTGGTCGACCATGTCTTTACGCTGGATTCTAAAAACGAAGAAAGCGCTTTAATATTCTCCTTCTCGTACATCTTTGAGTAGCTAAACCCCGGTATATTGATTTGACCGCTTTTGACTAACTCAAAAAATTTGATATGCAGATTACTGTATTTACCATTGTTATTATCCGGCCAAAAGGCGTCCTTTAGTGGTTTAGGCAGGCTCATAGCTTTTATGCCGATTTCAGATTTATCCATACAAAGGGTCAGTTGTTGATGGCACTTTAGAAGTGATCTGCCTGAATAAAAGCAACCGGTGGTATTTACAAGCTCTGCCAGTCCATCAATTAGGGCTTTTCTGCCATCATCCGAGTCCCACTTAACGCTGCCTGTTGTGCGCCTCAAGTTTCTTCCCAAGTCATATCTACGGGCAACCTCATCAAGATTTAACCCTGTTTTGAGAAGTGGTCTCAACAAGTTGTACTTTTGCGGATTCTCTTTAATAGCTTCGCTTAGTTTGTGCACTGATGGCAGTCCACCTACAGCCCGGATTAATTCAATTTGTTCAGAGTTTAATTTAATAACTGTCATTGAGATGATTGCTCTAAAAGGAAAACACACTTTGTTTAAGTAATTTGAAATTTTCAGGCTAAATTAGTAATGCTCGTACCAGCAGTTTTGGACACCGAGTTCAATGAGCACAATCACTAACAAGGTGAGTCATAACAGGCACGCATCCTGCGGATACCCAAAGCAGAATATATTACCCATGTGAATAGCACATCTATATTGAAGAAGAATCAGAGAGCAATTAATGCCGTAACTTTTATTCTGGCGTGCCCCCTCTCGATTCATTGCTTCAAGCATACTTGCACGCACAGCCATGCGCTATTCTTCACAGATTATATTATGTAACGGAAAATATGGGCGTCAATGTGGTTAGACCTTATACTCTAACGAGCTTTGGGGCAAAACTAAGCTAGCCACTTGCTGTATTCAATAAACTAGCAGTAACTGTACTATTAGGAGAGGGCTTCTTAACCTAAGATAAAGTCCTTATTCCAAACAATAGATCATCTGGAAGGGGAAATTGAAGTGGGATAGTTGAGAGAACGCTATGATCTAGATACCTATCTAACTGGCTCTTATTCTGGTATGTACTCTATAAGCTCTTCGATCTTGCAGTCGAAGAATTTACACAATTCATTCAAAGTGGTCGTTGTGGTTGTATAACCTTTGTTATTAGCAAGCTTTGACATCGCGGAGCTTTGAATTCCAACGGCTTCGGCAATTTCAGATAAAGTAATCTTACGTTTTTCGCGTAACGATTTAATCTCTAATAATTCTTTAATCTTATATTTAATCATTTCTATATAATTATTTGGTATATAATTCGTCTTGATAGGACGAATTGATGGCTCTATAGTTTGTCTTGTCAGGACGAAAATTATTCTTGGCTAGCAAATAAGGAGGTCATTATGGACCAAACATTATTGACTGCAAAAGAGCTCGCAAGTCGTATCAAATTTAGCGCCAACTATATTAACGCGACATTGCGAGACTCTCTTTTCATCGAAGGTAAGCATTACATCCGACCTTTCAATGGTCGCAAAATTCTCTACATTTGGGAAGCTATTGAGCGGGATTTGTATCAATCTGCATCTCGAAATCAAAATATAATTCCAATGGCTGGGGGGCGTATCTGTTATGGGTAAAGTGCGAGAACGAAATGGAAAACTATTTCTGGATTTTAGGTACAACGATATCCGATGCAGAGAACAGACAGCCTTACCTAATACCATTCAAAATACCAGGAAGTTGCAAAAGCTGCTTAATCAGATAGATGCAGACATAAGACTGGGATCTTTCGTCTACAGGGATTACTTTCCGAGCTCAAGTAGAGCTGCTCGATTTCTTGAGGAGGACTGTAAGGCTGAAAAGGTAAAGAACGAAATGTTGGGAAGTTATAAAAGTGCGGTACACGAAGCACAAGGAACTTCCCTTATTTCATTAGAAGATTTTGCCGCTGAGTGGTATGAAGAAAACGAGAGTCGATGGAAAGAAAGTTATAAAGAGAGTATCCGTTTATACCTTTATAGATACCTTGTTCCACACTTTGGAACTACTTCTATTGATCAGATCTCTAGGCCAGATATTTTGAAGTTCAGAGCCGAATTAGCTAAACCAAAATCGGGTAAGAAACTATCAGCAGAGTTTATTAATCACGTGATGACGCCATTAAGGATGATGCTGTCAGAAGCTGCAGATCGTTATGAATTTAGAACTCCGTTTGAAAACATTAAAGCGTTGAGAATTGATAGAAGAGACGTCCAGCCGTTTAGTATTGAGGAAGTAATGCATTTTCTCGATAAAATTAGGGATGATTACAAGACGTATTTCACCACACGCTTCTTTACTGGGATGCGGACTTCAGAGATTGATGGTTTGAAGTGGCAATACGTAGATTTCAATTTGAAGACAATTTCTGTTCGTGAAACTTATGTACATGGGAGAATGGATACAGTGAAGACGACAGGTTCTGCTAGAGATATTCAAATGAACTCTCATGTTTATGAGGCTTTGGAAAAGCAATTCAAGTTAACAGGGGAAGGAGAGTTCGTCTTTACAAATGCTGCAGGGAACCCTTTGGACAAAGGGAATGTCCGTGACCGAATTTGGAAGCCTGCGTTAAAAGAGATGGGGTTGAAGTATCGTCGTCCATACGAAACGCGCCATACTTATGCCACTCTGATGCTTGCCGCTGGTGAAGCGCCTGAGTGGATAGCTAGGCAAATGGGGCATACGACGACCAAGATGCTTTTTCAGACATACAGCCGTTTCGTTCCTAATTTAACGCGGAATGATGGAAGTGCATTTGAACGTCTATTGAAAAAAGCTAATAGTGGTGGGTTAGGAGGTGATAAATGAAGTATTCTCCTTTGACAATCCATTGCACTAGTTTGTGCTTCGATGTGATTCAAGGGCAACATTTCAAAGCCATGTCACATCAGGATATCGATGAAAGCTATCAAGAAGTCTATTGTTTGGTAAGAGAAAGAACGTCATTACACCCAATGCATTATGTAAGAGAGCATAAGTTTGTGAGTGAGGTGGCGGAAGTTGTAGTAACGGTGCTTCATCACTGCTTGAATGAGCCTATAAAGCGGGATTCTGATTGGGTACTTGAAGTTATTGAAGCATCAATTGATAAGTCAATAAAACGATATGTAAATTGAATGCTTAGCTTTATTGCTCATAGCTCATAGCTCATAGCTCCTAGAACGTAGATGTTCGCGTTAATCTAGGGGCTAAATTACTATTGTTACTGCTGCACGAAAGTTCGTTACGGTTGTCATCAAAAAATAAATAAGATTTAGAGGGGATAGATATGCTTAAAGTTGGAGTGATTGATTATATAGCGACAGGAGAAGGTCGACATATCTATATAAAAACCGGCACTGAAGACTCTATTCGATGCAACGTTGGAGATTGGCTTTATCAAGGTGCGGACGTATATTCTATTGAAGAATGGTTGGAAATTGACAGAGCCTCTGATTCCAGTAATGAGCGAAACTCAGGTGTAGTTATTCTTAAAACGTATGCTCCTGCGTTATGGGATGCGATGGTAAAAGGTTTAGTTATGAAAGTGGATATTGAATACCACGATAATCAAAGCTAACTAAGGCTTAGCTTTAGCCACATTCATGAACCTCATCTTGGTAGATACGTTTTCACAAGCTTATAAATCTCATTTCGAAACCCCTTTCAAATATTATGCTTCTCAACGAAACGACTTAGTTTGAGAGGCCTGTCATGTGTAAACAATCAATAATTTTATGGCTGAAGTAGAGCGTGAAATTAGAGCGAGTAAAGCTGAAGTGGGTGATTCTAAGCTTCTCCTCAATTGCCTAATCCCGCAAAGCTAACGCGCCTTTATGGTGAACCCGCTAGGTGCGTAATGATTGCTTCTGGTTTAAAACCAGAAAGCTATCACTAAACATCACGAATACCGAGAGAGCAGATCTGATGGCGATACCTAAAACCGATCTGAGTATATTACATAAAGCGGCCACAACAACCGCTTTTATCTACTCGGAATGTGCCTAGCTAACCCCGAGCGCTTTATATACCGCATCAATAGGATCACTATAGAAGCTCACTTGGAACTTGGTAAAAGTCTCTGCTGGTACGGTAGGGATGTCTGTGGCAGATGCCATCGGAATCAATATTTTTGTTGCACCCGCTTCAAGAGCAACTTGCATGGAACCAGCTAAATCTTGCACTGGGTTTAGTACACCGCCAAGTGTCATCGACCCTAGTACAACCATTGATTCTTGCATAGGCTTATTCAGCAAAGCTGAACAGCTAGCGATCAGCGAGGCAAGGCTTGAACTGTGAGAATTACCTGACATCTGTAAGTCAACGAAGTGCAGGTGGAACTCATGGTCTGAGAATTGGCTGTTTGCAGCAATGCGTGATAAGTTGCCTTTAAAATACTCAAACCCGATCTTTACTTGTTCTTTTGCTTCGGTATCTGAACTTAAACCTGAGGTTGTAAGTTTTCCATTACCCGCAGTCTTTTGCGTTTCTACTCGGAACACACCGAGTTTACCGCTATGGCCAGGACTAACAAAGTGAATCACTCCAGGGTTTGGAATGCCTGGTGCAATTAGCTGAGAACCACCTTGTTCTGGTACGTTAACAAAAAACTCTTCAAGACTCTCATTATCAATATAAGAGAAATTCACATCGAAGAACTCCATACCGCCAATTTTTTTCAATTGCTCTTTGACACGTCGGCGAACTTCTAACGCGTATGTTAAGCAAGTGCGAACATCTTCTTTAGTATATTCACCGTGTGGGACGAGAAGTTTCAATAAGCCTGAAGTAGTGCGACGCACACCAATGACATCACGCTGATTAAGGTTATTACCTAGCTTAAAGAACTTATCAATAGCATCTGAGAACGTCTGCTTACGCATTTCACGCATGTACTCTGCAAGATAGTCTGTAATCAACCCAAAACGGTTTGTGAAGAACTCAGGACGCATCTTAGGTATTTCCCACCCTGGGATATAGGCATGGAAACGGTCAAAGAAAGCGGCATCGATCATCTCTTGAGGGAATGGAGCGAGTAGGTGGCTTGTTTTTACAAGAGTTTCTACGCTTTGGTCTATGTTACCGACGAAAACCATAGAGGCTTTTGCTTCAATGGAGTCACGACCTCGGCTAAAAGAGCCTGAAGCCATATAGTCCTTCATTATTTGCACGCCGTCTTTGTCTTTAAAACGAATACCAGCAACTTCATCGAACGCCACAATATCCCACATACCTACAAGCCCTACTTGGCGTGAAGACATATTGTAGAAAAGGTTAGCAACGGTTGTTTGGCCACCAGATACGAGTAAAGAATTCGGAGAACATTCTTTGTATACGTGTGATTTACCCGTACCACGAGGGCCAAGTTCACAGACGTTATAGTTGTTTTCTACAAACGGGATCATGCGAGCCAAGATATGCCACTTAGCCCTTTGCTCAAGGTTTGTAGGCTCCATGCCGATCGAGCGCAATAGCAAATCTAACCACTGATCCATCGAGAAGTTTCGACGAGCATTAAAGACTTCGTCCATATTCATCGATGGCATTTGAATTGCTTTAAGACCAAGCACAGAGAATGGTGACGTCTTTTGTCCTTCTTCAAAGAAATAGCTTAGAGTCACGATACACCAGATACCACCTGTCAGTAGTTTCTCGTTCTCTTTCACCATGCTGGCAGGGATCACTGCATCTTTGATACCGAGATTTGATAAGCTTGCTTCATAGACGTCTTTCTTTTGGTTGAGCTTAACCGATATCTTATCAATGACTTTATGTGTACCGCGCTCACGTATGAGAGATTTAACCTTCTCAGCTTCATCAGGTCGAACGTAGTTATCCGTTAAGATTTTCTTAACACGTCCCATTCCTGCTTCGATAAGGTCGTCATCGGTTGCCGAGCAGTACATACCAAGTAGATATTCAAGGACATAAACAGGGACATTTGCCCCTTCTTTAAGCTGTTTCGTTAAGTCTTTGCGAACAACGCGTCCTTTGAACTCAGTGGTCATGAGATCGTCTAAGTCGACATCTCGAACATCTTTGATTTCTTGTGCAATGACCTCTCCCTGAGAAAGGGGACTTTCATCAGGTTGTGGAGGTGTGTCATTTTCTTCATTGTCAAAATGATGGTAGTGATGAACTTCCGTTGCTTTACTATCGTTGTTATCGTCAATCATGAATAGGTTCCGTTAAAAAAGATCATCAAAATCGTCTTGGATTGCTAAGTCGATTGTTACCGAATGAGTTGCGTAGCGATCACCTTGCTCACTATCCCACATGATCAGTTTATATGGGGTAGTTCGATCGAAGTTGCTGCCGTTTAGCGTCAGTATCGCATTGCGCTTGCGTTCATCAGAATTTGAGGCTGAAGAGTCAAATAGTATCTGTGCTTTGTTTGAAACAACTGTGCCTTCAGGGTCTTCTATCCAAATGTTTAGGTTACGCTCTTTAAATTGATCGCCAACGGCGTTGGTTTGTAAGAACTCAATTTTCTCATTAAGTGTAACAATACGAAGCCCATTACTCAGTGGCACTACACCTACTTTTTGTTTTGCGGTCGTCTTTTGTTTGGTCGTTTTCAAGTGTTCAATACGAAGGACTGGAACACAAATCTCTTGAGGCATGATCCCACCATGAATGAACTTAGCACCACCCACAAAGTTAAAGCGGTTTGAGCCTCGAGGAACAATAAACTCGGCTTGGTCACCATTTGCAGACAACTTAGCCGTTACGGCCATATCGCCTTTCCAATAGAAGCTGTCTTTTGGAAGGTGTTGACCGATAAGGTAGCGCTTTTTAGCCTCTACCGTCCCACTTGGTTTGACGGATAGCGCGGTTTTATCTGACTCAACGACATCGCTCGATTTAAATAAGAAACCGTGATCAGCCGTGACCAAGATTCTGTTACCGTTTAATTTGTTGATGATGCGCTCGACAAGTAATCTGACTTGCTCGATACCGTCGGCACAGGCATCAAAGGTCTGATTCTCTGTTGCCGCTTTATCACCAATAGCATCTATTTGATCATGGTAAATGTACACGACACGAGCATCAGCTACCGCTTTACGACCTTCTTCGTTTGTCCAATTGAGAACATCAGAAGCTTTTACTGCCATACCTTGGTATTTTTCAAGTACAGCGTGTCGGTTGTCCAAACCATGAACACTTAGGCCATCAGCTTTGTATTTAACATCTTTTCCGATGTGAGCAGTCAGCTCTTTGTGAGGTAGTAAAGACGCCATTCCAAGCTGAGTATAGCTAGGCACGACACCAAGCTGTGATTTGATAACAGACTTAAAGCGTTTTTCCTTATTTATTTGCTCATGTATATCATGTGCGACTTCATAACGAAGGGCGTCACTTATAATTACAAATACGCGCTTTATCTGACTCGATTGGAAGATGCGTTCTACTTCATTGTTGTAGAAGTCATATTGGTTCAAGACGCCATTGATTTTCCATGTGTCTAATAAGTTTTCATCGTCGACATGCTTGCCCCACGCAATGGCTAAATCATGCAAGTACCAATTTACGTACAAGTCTTCAATGTCTTCGACCAGCTTCAGTTTCTTTAGAATGTCTGAGCCTTGATGAGCAACATGGTTTGCGTTCTCACAGAAGTTTCGATAAGCCGTATCGAAAAGGAAAAGTTCTTGCTCGTAAGCCCTGTAAAGATCTTTAGCTGAATCAAAATCAAAGCCATCAATATATTTAGACTTAAGAGAGTAGAACTGTTTCGCTGCTTTGATTGCCTTATAAACGTTCGCGTATTTTGTATCCACAAACTCAGCTCTAACATGACACCAGTGAGTCGTGAGACGGTGTGATACAAGGCTGTTCAGTTCTTCTGAGCTTAATGAAGCGATATGTTTTGCGAGTAAAATTGATAACTGTTTGTCTGCAAACTCAAATGTTTCAACGAGTCTTAGTTTTTCAGGTGATTCTATCAGACGCAATTTATCTGAGATTTCATAATCAGTTTCTATACGACGAGAAAGGCGATTATAGCCATCTTGACAACTGCGACCTTCACGTAATTGTACGACAAAGCTTACAACTTGAGCACGACGGCCTGAATTCAAACCTACGCGTTCAGCGGTATATCCTGCTTCAAGCTGCTCTTGAGTAGGCATTGGTAGTAGATGTGTAGTAAACCGTCCAACGACCTCGTCACTATTTGAACAACCGCTGTTGATAAGAGACTGATAGCATTCAGTAAAGAGAAGCTTTACTGCTAGTTCTTGAATCGTTGGTTTCAGGTGGCAGGAGTCACCTGTTGCTTCAACAATATATCCAAGTTCTTCGTAAGCAAACTTCCAGAACGCTTCATTTAAATTGAACTTATCAAGTTCTGCCAAAAGTTCTTCGGTATCAAAATCGACGGATAGTTGTACTAGAAGGGTTTGTAAAATGGTAACAAACGTTGGTGTTTCTATCTTTAATGCAGCTGCAATTAGGGCTAGCTCTAGCTCTCGTTCTGTAGCAGAAGGTGGAAGAATTTTCTTTAATCGTGCTACGCGCTGCTTGCTACCAAAGAATGCTTTATATTTAGCAATGACAGGGCGAAACTCCATGTTCATACCGATTTCATTCAGAATCATGGAGCTGCTATCTGCATAAAACTCTTGTGCGTAAAGCCTGATGTCGTATAGCCAATCACGGGTTGGATCATTAGGAGTCGTGTTGCTGTATAGAAGGAAAGCCGTTTCAGGTTCCATTAGCTCAATACGATGCTTTACTTCCAAGTGGGACAAAGTATCAAGGTAGATAACTTGAGTCCTTTCGTAAGACGTATCAAGAGATAGCGATTCAATGAGATCGTTAAACTCGTTGTCAGTATCCTGCCAAAAGACAAGTCTACTTTTTTCAAATTTGGCTAATAGCCCACTAGTGATCTGATCAATATTCATCGTTGTTTTACTTCGCCTGAATGTGGCTGTTGAAATGTGCTAACTGTTTGTCAGTTTAACACTTTATGAAGTAAAAATCGCTGAGTGAGGAAGATGGTGAAGTGATAGTTAGATGCTTGTAGTCACGCAGGTTAAGAAACGTTCGAACAAGCATCAAGTAGTGGTATTAACTAATTAACTCTCTAGATGGGCTAACAAGCTGTTGGAGTAAGGACTTATTGTTGTTAGAGTCAAAAAGAGCTTTTAGATCATCTTTTTTATCATGAAAGGTCAATGCAACAGGGTTGGCGTCTCCACGGATCGCAGCTTTTGCTTTTGAGTTACACCAGTCTCTGTAATGTTGAAGGGTAAGGTTGTAGCGTTTGGTATTTTCACGCATAAGGTGTTCGGATAATTTGAACTTCCCATATCGGTCACATAGCTGACTTTCCAGATAGATCGCCTTTGGCATAATATCGAGAACCATTGTTATGAAATCCAACATTTGTTCAAGGTTACGTTCGGTAAGTTGATCGGCAAATGAAATAAGGTTATCTATCAATGAGAGAACTTCGTTTCTCTCAATAGAAAGTTGAGAGATAAGGTTTGCAGCGATATCTTGAGTTTCTGAAACTAAGGATTTATCCAGTAAAAGGACTCGTGTGGATTCTATTGCTCCAAAATACTTGGATAATTTTTCCATGTAAAACATTACATTTTGAGCGCTGATTTCTGAAGAAATTAGATCCATTGTTTCTTGGAGCTTATCTATTTTCTTCGCTAAATACATGGTTTGAACGACGATAGCACCAACAATAATCGTTGTAGACAATCCAATGGCGGCCATTTGGGTGGCATGACTAGCTTGGATTAATTTACTTATCTCGTTTAATTTTTCAGGATCAAATGCGACTCCCTTTAACGGCATGTGTTGCACAATGCCAGACTTCTCAGCCAGTTCTGTCCAATAGGCGACCCCATCTCTTAGAGTTATTTTCCCGTTTTTTAAGCCTTCAAGTACTTCGGGATAGACTTTTTCCCAGTCAAAAGTAAAAATTGTTTCCATTAGAATATCGGCTCCTCTTCATTGAGCATTTGTTGACGCATAGCAGCAATTTGCACAACCGCTGGTAGTGTCACTCTAAAAGCAGGGCCGCTAATTGCAGGTATAGTTAATAGGACAGTAATTGCGATGCCTATAGGGCCTGCAAAAACGCCAATTGCACGAGCTAAACCAGCGTTTGCTGCTAAGGTTAATCCTCTTCCTAGTAGCGCCTTAGCAACAGCATTCGCAACAATCATTGCGACTTGATAAGACATAAAGCCTCCCATCCGAATAGCTGCAATAATCGCTGTCAGTGCGGCACTGCTTGTTAGTGAAGCATCGATTTTCAATTCTTCCCGTAACGCATCCCTTTCTGAATCGGACATTTTTTCCCATGAATCTGCGAATAATTTTGCTAAAAGCGCTTGTTCAATCTTTACAGTATCTGCTTTGTAATCTGTCTTTATTTTTAGTTTTTTACAAACATCCGTGAGTATTTCCCTGTATTCAACACCAGATCTTCTAAACAGATTGACTAACGTATCACCTCCGAAGTGTTGAAGCTCACCTGCGATAAGTTGCCATACTTGTTGATAGTTATCTTTTGCGCCCTTAAATTGCTTATCACTTGTTAAAGTCTCGGCGTAACGAGTCTTACCGTCTTTATCTGTCGTTAGATATTTCACTAATACACCAAGCATCTCATTATCTGCATAACGTAATAGTGGTTCTAAGTCTTTGTCTTTTCTGTATGTATTGCTCATTTGTATTTACCGTGCACAGCCTTGTACTGACGTTGTTTAGAATAGGCACTGGATTACAGAGCCTTATATTTATTAGTTTCTGGTTCTAAGAAAATGTCGTTCCTAGAATTAGTAAAGTTAATATGTTCCGAGTTTATACTCACCGACAGGATCACACGTAATCGTCGCAGGCCCTGAAGCTTGGAGAATATTTTTCCTAGCACCGCCTAAAGACACAGCTATCCGTGAGTAGTCTTGCTCTAGTTCTGGGTATTCAGCCGCTAACCATTGGGGAAATTCTTGTGTCTGTACTAGGTTCAGTGTTTTTCCGTGAGCCGAGATGGTTCCATTTGCGAGAACTTTGACCATTGGCAACTGAGCACCACCACCCGTTAAGGCAACTGCGAGCGCGTTGTTAGGAGCAGCGTGTACAAAACTAGGCGATATGTTGTTTAAGATTTCTTGCATACACTCTTTGAGTGATTTTGAAAATGATTCTACTTGAGGCAAAGCCATAAACTCATCAAGCGTGATTTCAACAACGTCTCCGTTGAATAAGGTGGCGGAGATGAAACCATCTCTAAATAGTGCTTCTTTGTAATCTCTCAAGTGTAAGTTTAACGCGCCAAATGTATTAAGGTAGAGAGGGTTATCTTGGCGTATATCTGCTTTATTGAGGATCACGCCTTGAAGTAGTTTATCTAGGTGGTTGCCTGCTTCCGTGATACCTCTGTTGGAATCTTTAATCTCTAAAGCTGCACTTTTCTTCAACTTCTCATCATATTTCATACGATACAGGCTGAAATCACTAGTACCTGCGCCAATATCAATAACCATTACTAATGAGTTAACATTCTCTTGCCACGAGATAAGGGAGCCTGCGACCCCAAGTGGCTCAGTGACATCCTCTCGAATAAAATTGAACTTAAAATTATTCTTTCTGATTTGCGTAATAGCATTAAGGAAATCATCCAACTCGATCCCTGAAGAAAATTGTAAATCAAATGTATCAGCGAGGATCTGGGCTTCTCCTAATAGCTGTTTGAGTTTATTCACGACTTGGACATGTTTCATTTTGTCGAAGCAAGGCATAGCAAAGCGGCGGAGTATGTTTTTATCTATCCCCTGTAATGACGTAGCTTGGTTCATTGCCCATGTAAAGTAGCTTAGGTAAGCCAATACCATATCTTCATAAGTGATTTGTGAGCTAGTAGGGTTGAATTGCTTACCTACTTCCGAGGATAAACCTTCCTCAGATAAGTAGCGTTTTATATTATCGAGTCGCTGTCTATGGGTATCAGGAGGTTGAATATGTGACATCTGTACTGCGGCTTGACCGAACCAAATCTTACCTAGATCATCAATAAAGACGGATGAGACAAGCATATTTTCACTGATTTCTTCTTGGTCACCAGGTATTCCAAGAGATATAACTTCTATATCCTCAATTGCGTCATCATCAGTTTCTTCAGAAATCAAGGTGGCTTTAGACATTGCTGTACCAAAGTCTAAGCAGACTCGAACATTGCTTTTAGGCGTAGGGAGAGACATGGTACTGATATTTAATGGGGTATAAGTTACCGAAGGTTTGACTTCTTCAATAGAGGGTATGTCGGCTCTGACATCGCTTTCTAACTCTAATTCAGGCTCGACTAAAGAAGGTTCGGGTTCGGCTGTTTTCTCTTGTTTAGCAACAGGAACATCAATGAAAGTCGTTTTTTCATCTTCTCCTTGTGACTGGTCAACTTCTTGTTTTAAGTGATCGAGTGCATGTGTTAAAGCTCTAAATTCACGTTCAGTCAGCTCGCCAGGTAATACGTATCCACCATCCTGCGCTGGCTTAAACCTTTCCAGTAGATTCTGGAGTAATATTTGTGATTCTAGGTTATTTGTCATCTTAATCTTCTACAGCCTCTACCCAAGGTTTTACCAGTGTCTTTATTTTTCCACCAAATTCTTTTTGGATGCCATCTCGGACTACTCGGACTTTTCGAACACCGTATTTATGTCCACCAAGCATTTCATGTTGCATTGGGTTGTACTCAATGACTTGTCCTAGATTTTCGGTGTGCGTTAATTTTCGCATTCGTGCTAGTTGACGGGCGATTCTAGACATATCACCAAAACCACTTGATGCTTTCTTTACGGTCGATGCGAGAGGAGGATCTGAAATTTCTAAGAAAGGAACGACAGCTCGTTCGAGTTTCTCCATAGTATTTTGACTTGTTTCTACTTGAATAAGTAGCGAGCCAATTTGTTGATCTTCAGAATTACCAAGGGTGTGCACTGGTTCTTTAGCCGAGATAACTTGCTTTCCTCCATTCAACCACCATTCTTTGACTTGTGGGTCTAACTCTTGACTGGAATCAAAATGACGCTTGAGTGCTGGAATGACTTGAGCTTTTGAGTAGTACGCTTTAGAAAGCTGTTTCATTATGTTGCTGTCAGTTCGATTCTGGCGAGCGAGAACAAGAGCAGCTTCTTTCAAGTTAGTCTTGATTCTCGGAAGGAACTCAGAGTCCCGATTAATTTCTCCCCAAAGATTGCTACTCAGAACATTTCTGGATATTTCTAAGACCTGATAGGTATCTGCAAGTAGAGCGTTTGAAAATCTTAGCTCGATGGTACGTATCAATATCGCCAAAGCGTCGTCAACAATATCAATCATTACTGTTGACTCGACGGAAGGGGAGGAGTGCATAAGAATCGAATGCAACCAACTAGCAAGAGATTTGCCAACGTTGTTACCAACGTCGCCGTTCCAATCTTTTATTATTTCATTCCAAGCTCTTGTAATCCGACGAGCACGCTTCATGCGAGTATCAGCCGAGTCAATAATAGAAAGGTAGGTAAATGAATCTTTGCCGAGTAGAAGTAAGTCACTTAGGTTGCTGCTGCCAATCAAAGCATTCTGAATCAGTGTTCTACGAGCATTTTCAGCTGTATCAGCTAGAACAGCTTGCCTCAAACAGTAGTCTACGACCCAAGGGTCTTGAATGTGCCTTATAGATTGAGCAGCATAATGTTTTTCGTCACCGTCCGTGAGCATATCAAAATCACAAGGCTCATCATTAAATAGCTGAGGAAGGTATTGATAAACTTCATTTTGCCGACTTCGAGCGACAGCAGCGAGTCGTCCAAGAGAAGCTGCTGCTTTCAATCTCAGAGGGCTGAGAGGGTTACTATCTTCAGTAGCAAAATCTATGACTACATCAAGAACTCGATGAAGGTTATCACCTTTAATAACGCCCTGAATAGATTGCTTTGCCATGCAGTCAGTCAAAATAGTGTTTACGCCTACCAAAGAATCTTGTGATTCAATTTGTGACAATATGGCTTCGCTACTCAATTTCAATTCCTCAATTTTATTGTGAAGTTAGTGTACCTAACTGCATACCATATATTTTGATATCAGTCATTCGGTGAACAATTATATGGTGGTTTAGTGCCGAATCGTCCGTACCAAATGACTATACGATTTAAGGTTGTGAGCTAAATGCAATGAACTCAAAAGCTCGAATGCGTTCTCGATACTCATGCGATAGACATTCAACTAAACTGGATTCAGAAGAGCATGATTGGTCGATGTCCTTTAACCATTTTCTCTGGTCAGTTTTTAGAGCTTGTGCGTTGGGAGACTGGTCGTAGGCTTCACCATACAGGTAGCTAAGTTCTCTGTCGTAATCAGAAAGCATGGTATCGGAGCAAATGGCTTTCTCTCTAGTACTTGAAGCCAGTTCACAGTTGAAGCTTGGCCCTGGTTTGGATAAATAGGCGCGTGCTTTACTTGAGTTGAATCGCCAGTTCTTATCCATGTAGCTGAAATAGTCATTGCCCTTACTATCTTTCAATTTAGGATCAGCTCCTGCATCTAGTAGTAACTGTATTGTCCTTTGGCTCGCATTCTCTGCTGCATACATCAGCGGTGTTCTGCCATAAGTCGTCAGGTTTTCTGCTAGTGGGAAGTCAAAGCGAGCCGTGTTTATGGTTGTTGTGTTGATCATCTCAGAGTTGTTAAGCATAACTGATACGGCCTTCGGATTGTTCATATGGGCAGCGTACATTAGGAGATTTTTACCAAATGCATTTGCCTCCGATAGCGCACATTTCGAATTAGGCTCGGCGCATTGTGCTACCAAATCTTCAAGCACCATTGACTTATCCAATACCAGCGAGAGGCAATCAGTCATATTTCTTTGGTTGTCATGATAGTAATCGAATGACTCACTGTTAATATTCTCTTGGCAGCTTTTCAAAATGGATTCGGTATCATTGTCTGAAAGAGCCTCTGTGAGTTGCTTTAACTGTGCACGGCCATTTTCGTCAAGCTGTCTTCGGTCATAATCAGCGTAAACCTGATCCAAGATTAGTGAAGCAAGGTTATTAGCGTCGAGCTGGTTAGAAGTTTCAGTAAAGTAACCTTTCAAGTAAGAGCGGTTGATTGATGCTATGTTTTTCGCAGATCCCAGTTCTCTAGCTGACCAAGCGTCACTTTGAGCCAGATATGCCAAGCTATCGACTTCTTTATCGCTGTCAGCGTTCTCTGTATGAACTGATGGGCGGTATATGACATCTAACATCAAATCATGAGTATAGGAATAGTACCGACTTCCCATGCTCCCAAAGTTGCCTTCGATATCCGTCATAAAATATTGCAGAGCATGGCGATAAGCTAAATCGAGGTTGTCTTTCCTGACATCAACAGATATAGGTGGCTCTACGTTGCACACTGCTTGTCCGTTACCATTCTTGATGGAATAAACTGTAATTGGTTTATAAAGGCCTGAAGTTGCCATCACATAAGGTTGTTCTTGGAAATAGAATACATTCCAAAATGATCTATAAAACCAGCCAAATGGCCCAGCATTATGGAAGTTACCTTGGAGTGTTATGTTATCGTTAGTCTGGTATTGATAAGTAAGACCTCTCCACCACTCAAAGCCACTGATGTGTAGCTGTAAGTCTTCATTTTTTGAGGTGTCACCTGACCTGAAGTTCAAAGATTTGGGCGATGATAACTTTGCCGAGTCTAGAGTCCAGTTAGTCCACGAAAAATTATCATTAGTAAATGGTGGCTTTACTGTCAGTTGATTTTCATCGTTGAGGTTCACCTCACTTGCCAGTCTGAGAGAGTAGCTGTCAGACTGTGAGCTTGAATAAATGGTGTTTAGCTCTTGAGAAAGGGCTTGGCAAACAGGGGGCTGAACACTAGCGAGTGCAGTGGAAGATAGCCCTAAAGATGCTACCCAGCCTATAAGCGAAAAAGTCCGACGCATAATTGTAATTCTCTGTTTGTATCAGTAAAGCAAGGCACAGCTCTGAGACTGTGCTCAATCACAGATACGGTTTGTCGAGGAGCTAAGCTCTTAGACAAACCGTGTTAATTATTTGAATTTATGATTCGTTTGTTGGCGCTTTCATTAGAAAGCTTAGGTGCAAGAGTTGCGCTTTGAACTGCTCATCACCTAATGAAATTTGCCAACGCTCTTCCATGAAATCAAAGAGGTCTAAGCCTCTAGATAGGATACATTCAGGTAACCACTCATCAAGCTGAGCAATCTCATTTTCCGAAGCAGAACCATTGTAATAGCCGACTCCATTACCGTTATTTTTCTTGTCGTTGAAACCGTCATTTTGAAGGCTCGAATTTTTAGCTCTACTTAGAGGTACTAAGTTACCCAATGAGTTAGCAATGAGAGTTGTTTGTTCTTTGTCTAAATGACCAAAGCGCGAGTTCCAGTATTCACAGTCAGGTGTTTGGGGGAAAATGTGCTCAATGGTGATGTTATCTTTTTTAGTTGCTTTTAAGTCTGACCAACCTAATTTAACCGCAGATTGTTTGCCTCGCTTCGTAAGCCATTGATCATGTTCATACAAAAAGTAACGTAAGCCATCCCATTTAAAGAAGCCACCTAGGCCAAGCTCGTATTTTTCATCTATGTAACTTTTGAATCGTTGAGGGTCGTAGTAACTATTAACCCAATTGTTAATCGTATTAATCACTGAGTCTATGTTGATGCTTTTAGTTACCAAGTCCCGCGCCATGGAGAAGAATTCGGAATCTCCCGTATTTGAACGTCGATGGCATAAAGAAAATAGCGTGAAGTTATAACGTTCCGCTGCGATGAGTAGCTTGTTTATATCATCGACAGGTTGTTTAGAAACGAACGCTGCAAGGATTAACGGTCTAAAAGCCCTAAAGCTTAGTCGTTGAAGCCTATCAAGAAGTTGTTTGTTCTGTTCGTCTTTATAATCTGTTAACGAGAAGTAGGGGTTGTGGATATAGAACCAGTGGCGAATCGACTCTTGTAAGCTAGTTACATAATCACTTATTTCAGCGACTGTGACTTGATCATCTGATTTTTTCGGGTGAGTGACATTTCTGGCAGTGAACTTATCATTGAGTAGATACTTGATGTAATCATCGCCTTTGTTTCGACTGTACTTAAAGTACATCGTCCAATGATTACGCAAAAAGAGATCTTCATTTAATGGAGCATCAGGGTTTTTGCCCAGATATTCGTACATCGTTTTCCAAGCACTATTAACTTTACTTCGGAGAACATCGTGCCCTTCATGATCATGGAATAGCGTAGAGAGATAAATAAGGCGGTTTTTTAGTAACTCAAGACTAGTTAATGGCTTACCACGGTTATTCATGGTTTCGAATGTAACGAAGACGTCGATCTCTTCATCAATTTCATACAGGTTAAACTTGAGCTTCTGAGTTAACTTCTTAAATATCAATGCAATATCATCGGGTTCAAGCTGTTCCAATTGTTCTTTGAAGTAGCTCTTTGCTGCCAGTAAGTTCTGTGTATACAGAGTTTCTTGATGTAAGTTGCTATGTGAATGTTCGCCGAAGATCGTTGTTTTAAGGTACTCGTCACTTGGGTTGTCTTTTTCGTAGCCAAAAATGAAACTTTCACGTTGACCATCATCGGCTTTAAATAAAATATACTGCTTGCGGATACTATCTAGCGATTGATAGTTAAGTTGTACCTTTGAGTCAACAGACTCAATAATGGCTTGAATGAGGATCATTGATGTTGTTAATCGTTGCTGCCCATCAACGACATAGAAGGGTTTGAATCCAACACCATCGATAATCCATTCATCTTGTTCCCATTTTTGCCATAGTTTCGCTTTAACAGGTTCTAATGTAATGACTCCAGTATAGTGAACACGGGTAGGGTCAAGCTGGATAATATCTTCCCAAAAATCGACAAGTTGCTGTCTTGACCAAGCGTAGCCGCGCTGGTAATCAGGAATTCGTAAAATGCGACGTTCAAAAATGTCATTTAGACTTTGTAATTTCATTATTATTATTCTCGAAAGATAGAAAAAGAGCAGCCGTAAGGCTGCTCAATGAATCAATTTATTTGATTACTTCTGGGTTCTTACCGTGGATCGCTTTTACGTCAGCGAGTAGGTTGCCGAACTTGCCGTAGTTAACCTTAACGCCGTCATCGAGGTCTAGGCTGATCTTCATTTCGGCTAAGTGTTTTAGCTCTTCATCGAAAGTGACCAGTTCAGCTTGCTTCTTATCGATAATTTTTAGTTCTTTGTCGATAGCTCGTAGTTCTGCACCAGAAGCCGTTGCTTTAGAATCTTCAAGGATGTTCTTGCGGCTCTCAAGCTTACCCATAAGTGGTGTGACATACTCGGTGCGCATGCGTGACAGCGTACCTTCGTTGTAACGGTGTAGGTAAACCAAACACTCGAATGCTTTTGCTTTACCAGAGCTAAACAGCCAGTAAATTGGGCGTTTCTTGTAAGTCTTCAAGTGATCTTTATAGAACTGATTGGAGAAGTAACGACGAATGGTATCAATCGAACTTTCACCTTTCTTAGGTTTGATTGCATTCAGACATAAACTCTCTGCAACGAAGTCTAAGTTTTCTTGAAGGTGTTCTTTACCCCATACGGTTTTCACAAATTCGCGGAAGCGGGTAGTGGCATCATCTTCAAACACCCAGTCTTCATCAGCTAATGGTACGATGCCGTCATCATCCGCAGAGAAAGTTTTGTATGCTCCTTCGGTAGCTAGTTCTTTAAAGCCTTCATTTCTAGAGTGAGCATAGACTAGTCCTTCGCGGTCGAGGGAATAACGACCCATCATATTGCCTACAAAATAGCTCAGCAGTTCGCATATTGTTTCGGAACGATATTTGAGTGCAGCATTTTCAACATTCCTATATCGATACTTGATGTTTTGATTTAAAGTTATCTCTTCGTCTTTTATGAAGTTAGTAGGGTTCTCACTTTTGTAGGCATCATTGACAGCATTTTCGACAACTAATGATAGAGCCTTTGATCTTTCGGTATGCTCTTCCCCCTTAGCTGTGTAGAAATCCCATGAGTTTGATACTGAATCTTTAGAGATACTAACGATCGAATTACGTGTAAATTTCCATGAAGTCTCGAAAAGATCCCAATCAACCTTTGAAATGCTTATTAGTTCTTCTACTGCGTCATGAACTTCTTTATTAACATGTATGTTTTTATGTAGAGGAAGTTTGGCAATCTCACCTGATTGGAAATTTACTGTAGGAGATAAGAACTCCAAATAGCTTGAACATGTCTCAGAGTTTAGAAACCCAAGAACATTTAAGCAACAGTCCTTTCGAGGAAAAGCACCATTGCTAGCATCAGAAAAAATGAATCCAGACGGATAGTAACGTGTAGAAAAATTTCCACTAGAGATGCGTGACCATGAAATAGACTCCCTAAAAAATTTGTCTTCGTTGACTATTCTTCCGCCAACCTGTTTTGCAGGGTTTGCAGCAATAAAATCTCTGATATTTTTCCCATTTTTATACCAATTAATTACATAATCTTGGTTTCCATACCATTTTCGATATGATCCTCCCTTGATAAATGGATACCAAACTTTATTAGATTCTTTACTGAAGTCAGCATCGGCACAGTTGAACTCGATCTCTGAGTAATCAAGCTCATGCCATAGTCTCAAGAACTTTTCGTTATCAGTACTGGACATTCCTGCTTTAGGGTCTGCCAGCTCACGCAAGCTTTCATTGCTAGTAAAAGAGTTTAACTGGTTCCTTTCAATCCAGTATGCGATAGGGCTACCAGGGATTTTATTGAAGTCTTCTGAGGTTGCTGTTTTGAGGCGCTCGTTCTGGATCGGAAATTCCCTTGGTACTCCGCGTTCATTAATATCATCATTTTCACAATATGAAAATGAACCGCAGTATCCAGAAATATTACGATTTTGGAATACAGTTGCATTGGTTCCAAATGCAATTTTCATGACTCCATTACCCATGTGAAGCATTGTTTCAATAGTCGAATTGTTGAGTAAGTTATCACGCATCTTCTCAAAACTTGATAGGAACATCCAAGATTGCATAGTTACCATAGAGTTAAAACCATTAGGAGTTAACCATTTGAAACCACGCTCAATGAACATAGCAAACAAATCAGATTTAGAATTTGGGTAGGACTTTTTAGCAAAGTCTTTCAAAGCCGCATTCATGCCTTTTGAACCCATATATGGTGGGTTCGCTACTGCTACATCGTACTTTGTGGCTAATATCACGCCTTGATTAATAATAGGTAATAGTGCTTGTGCTGCTTCTTTTGCCGTTGGTTGATTACCTAGTTCTTTCTCAGCTAGTTTTTCTTGCAACGTAGTCAGAGAGGTTAGATATTGGTCATCAACTTCAATTAATGAACCTAAGTTTTTAGCATCTATAAATTGTTCGTTTAGGTAGCACAGTAAATCGAAATAAACTTTGTTCTCTTCTGATACTTCACCTGTATCTAATTGTGGTTCTGCGAACAGATCTCCAATTGAACCTGCTTGATTGTTACCATCAAGATCCAAATCAGCCCATAACTGGTTAATATTAATGTTTTCAGTGGATTGAATTGAGTGGATATTCATTTTGATATCACGCGAGAAGATACGCTTATCGTCTTCACGTGCTTTCATTAATACAGCAAATGCAGCCATCTGCGCAGCACGATCATCAATATCTAGCCCGTAGATGTTTTTAGTGAGAATAAGCTCTGGAATTTCACGTAGGCGATAACCTCGCTCTAGATAGATTTCCCGCAGAACTTCATACACTTCAACCAAAATGTGACCAGAACCACAAGCAGGGTCTAGCACTTTGATTCCTTCAGGGTCAATGCTGGTCGGTGTTATGGCTTTTAGTTGTTCGATTACATCGTCACTCTGTTCAGCAGGTGTAATGTAATACTCCATTTTGTCTTTCAGCTCAGAGTCAGGGTAGGTTGCTAGCCATTGACGGCCAAGCGAGTTTTGAACGAGATACTTAACAATCCAATTAGGGGTAAATAGTTGAGTCGCAGCAGGAATATCTTCACGCTTAACGACTTTACCAATAACCGCATCTTTGTGTTCAGAGATGTAGAACTGATATAGCCAACCGATAACTTCAATCTCTTGCCAATTATCTTCAGGGATATCGTTAACTAAATCCTTTAGGATTGAATCAGTTTTGGTGAGGTTATCTGGTAGTAGTAACTCAGTAGCATCATCCAGTTTTTCAAACATGAATGGCATAGCTTCGCTTAGCTGGTGGCATTGACCTAATAGGAGAGTGCGGTAAAGCTCTTCTTCTTTGTTGCCATCAAGCACCATGTCGATGATCTGGTCTTTGTTCAAACCAAGCTCATCAGATACGTCAGCTGCTGAGTTTAAAATCTCAAAACCTTCACCAAACTGTGCGCCTTCGGCTTTACTCAATACACGAAAACCGTGGTCTAGGTATTCGTTAACTTCCATATAGCGGACAGCAGTTAGGCGGTTAAACCATGTAAATGCCGTTTCGTTGATAAACTGATTAAAGCCATTTGTGTGATCAAACTTACCATCGTGCGTGCCTAACGCTTCAATACGTTTTACTAGCTGATTGCGCTGCTGACCTTGTTTACGCGTGTAAATTTCTTTCTCGATAATAGCGCTGTCACCATCAATCGTGATGTCGCTAATATGGTCTTCAAAAATCCCTAGCTTTGCCGCTCTATTTTTTACTGCATCCATAAAAGCAACGCGTGCTTTTGGTGCATAGGCTTTTAGTTTATTGGTGTTCATTGAATTCTCATCTAATTCGGTTGGATTTCCACGCTCATAGAGCGTGGGTTCCTTTGTATCTTTGTTGTTTCAACTGCTGCTCTCGGTAGATAAGAGCAGTAATGGGCTACTTAATACGAACTTTATGGTTTGAAGCAATTAACCCAGAAAGTTGAGTCTTGAGTGCCGCAAGGTAGTTGTCTAACTCTTCTTCCGTTTCAAGGTAAGTGGTATCACCTAACTCTTGGAATACAGCCCCCGCTTTGACGGTCACAACTTTTTTAGCTTTCGGTTTTGCTACCACAGGCTCTGCAACTTTTAATGGTTCCTTTGTTGCACTCGCACCATAAGGAGCTGAGCCTGTAGGTTCTAGATCTAATGCACCATTATCTTGAGCACTTGAGCCTTTTGTTGAGTCTGGCTGTGGGGTTTGAGCCTCTTTTTTACGATGCTCTTCATCAAGGGCTGCTTGGCGTTCAGCTGCTTTAATTTGCTGGTCAATAAAGGCGTTAATGATCTCTTCAGCTTGCTCTACTAAGCTTTCTGAATTTCTCAGCTCTTCATTGATTTCAGCAATGCTGGTTAGGTGTTCTAAGCGTTTACGAGACAGCTGCAACGGGCGAAGTGCATCATTACTGATGGTATCTGTCGCTTTTGAGTCTGTTACGTGTTGTTGAACATCATCGATAGCGGCTTCAAGTTTACTTGCTACTTCTTTACGGCGAACTACCAGCATTTCGTCATTTATGGTTCTTACGGTTTCGATTAGGCCCTGAACTTGACGGATTTTCCCGTAAGGGCGCTCATCGTTATAAATCGCTTCCAGTTTTTCTAATGCGGTATTCGCAACTTCAGAGGTTTTGAGTAGATGACGGTTTTTCGCAAACTCAATACTCAGGGCGTTCGCTAGGCTTTGCCATGTTGAGAATTGTTTTTCATAGAAGACATCTAGCTCTTCATAATCTTCTTCAAATTCTTCTAAACCAGAACCTTGGCGCAAGAACTCGTCGATGAACTTATAGCTACCTTGTTGCTCAACAAGAGAAGAAATTGAGAGAATGCCATCTTCAATTTCATTTTTCCCAGGGAACTTGCCTGTTGTCGATTTTGCTTTGAAATCCTTCAGCTTGGCTAGCATGCCCTTAAGAAGCTGAAGCGCTTGCTCATGAAGATCTTTTTCATTCGCTGGTGCATTTTTGTGGAATACAGACTTGTACAGCTTGGCTGCTTTTTTTAGGTTTGCTTCAGACTGTTGTTGAATACGGCGAATACGTAAATTGGCACGCTTAGCATTTTTGTCTAGGTGGTCAAAGGCACTGCGTAAAGGCACGTCTTGTTGGTTTGCTTGCAGTGTGATTTTGTTTGCTACCGCTAAGCGAGCAATCATCAGGATGATTTCGTTATCGTTCCAACCAAACGGGCTACGTGAAAATTTCTTCACCATGTCGCCAGCGGTAAGAGGGCGGCCATACTCATCACTGATAGAGATATGTTGCTCTAGCTCGAAAATAGCACGAGGGTTTGCTTCAACGTCTGATAAGTCGATGTTTAGCTGGCTTAGGTCATCAACAATCAATGTCTGTTGAATTTGTTGGCGAATGTCACCGTTATAAGGTTTAACAAACTTAAGCTTATTGAACGTATCTTCAATCACCTGGCGATAAGCATTGTCGATAATCGCGGTAGCGGTTGCACCTTTAGTACTGTAATTGTGACCTAGTAGGTAGAAGTCTGATTGCTTAATGACCTCTTCTAACTCAGTGACAATAAGTTTACGTCGAGCGCTGTTTTCAGCTGCTTTAGCACGAATTAGCAGCTCCATATCGGCATCGCGGCCAGCATTACGCTTGGTGTATTTAGCGGTACGAATATAAGTACGTAACTCACCGAACAAACGAGACTTGTCTTGTAATTTGATCAAGATTGAATCAGAAGACTCATTGCCGCAAACGGCATCGCTCATGTCATCGTAGCTGGCATCAATTGGCGAGATCACTTTTAGGTGTAGATCGTTATCAATCGAGCCTTTTTCAAAAGGTTGACCGTTACAGTAGCGTGATACAGGGAAATCCTGTTTGTTCTCTGGGTAACGGTACGTTTTACTGCTGCGTAAGATCTCTTCAAATAGGATCTTGCTGAGTTCAGCTGTTTCGTCTGATGTTTCGATGTCGGTATTTTGAATCTCTTTCTCGATCTCTTTTTCTTCGTTAGTTAGGAATTTATATTCATCACCTTCACGAGCAATCAAGAGGTTGTTTTCTAACGCATCTAATCTATCTGTGATGTCGATACGAAGCTGGCGTTTGTCTTGGTCTACTTCAGAGATACACAGTGTAACGATGTTATCGATCGTAGATTTCATTTCTTCTACATAACGAATCATAAATAGCGTTTGAAGAACTTGAATTGCAAATTCATCAATTGATGCTTTTTGTTGAGCTTGGTTGATATCACGAACAACAGCGGTATCAAGGAACTTCTTAATAGAAGGGTAGAAGCTGTATAGCGGGATCAAACGACCAATGTCATCGGTAACAAATTGATTGGTAGCGGTTTGGAATGCTTCAATAAGTGAACGTTCACCTTTGGCTAGGTGCGTACCTGCTGCGCCTGCTTGAGAAATACCAGAAAACACTTTTTGGATTAGGTTGTACTGGTAAGGTGCAAACGGGTAGCTTGATACGAAGTTATCTGTTCCAGAGAAATTTGAGAACTCGGCCTTGTTGGTTTGTTCAAAGCTAAGTTGGCTGCGAATGATGTCGCCTTTTTCATTGTATAAAGCGGCTAGGGCAGTTTGCGCAGGTTCTGTTTTATCCAATAGACGTTTTTCGATAACTTCGTTTACGTTTGAGCTAGATAGCGAGATACGATCAAAGCGTTGTTGGATACGAGAGAAGTCGTTCTTACGCGAGCCTTCTTGCATTTTACCCAGAACAGCATCGATGTCTTCTTGTGACGTCACGACTACCCATGCGCGACCTTCACAGATTGTGCCTAGGCTTTCTGTGATGGTTTGAAGCTTGAGCATCATTTGTGTGTTTTGCCCAATGTACTGACCAATTTCATCCACAAAGAAGCTAATGCGGCGTTCAGGGCTGCCGTCTAGGTATTGTTTAACCCATTTACAGAAGTTTTGAATGTCTAGGCTGAAGTTGTTTTCTAAGCGCTCTATCGCTTGGCGGCCTGCTTCTTCAGATTGACCTGTTACTTTAGCGAAGGCTTCAGCAAGGTCATCACGGTAGAAGTCATAAGAATCACGCTCTTCAAGCCAGGATGAACCAGAAAGCTCTTCAAAAGCTTGGTGGAATTCTTGAAGCTTGCCACGTGCATCTAAGTCACGCTCAAGGTCTGCAATGTGGGCATGATCGCCAGAGTAGCCCATCTTTTCGTTAAAGACTTTTAGGAATACTTTTAAGATTGCGTCTTCTTTGTCGTCTGTATCTGCGCGGCTATCAATGTTGAAGAGGATAACGTTGTTTTCTTTTTGAATCGCACGACGCATATCGCCTAACAGCATTTGATCTTCTGCTAGTTTGTCTTCGAAGAAATCAATCGCTCGCTTTGTAACGCCACCATGTGTGGTTTCTACGTTTTTCAGCAGGTACGACATGATTTTGATAAAGTGAGATTTACCAGAGCCAAAGAAACCCGATACCCAAATACCAGACTTACCTGTTGCAGAGGCTTTTTTAGGGTCGTCTACTGAGGGCATGTAGTATTTGAAGAACTGCTCAATATGACCTTTAAGCTCAGCGGTGATGACATATTCGTCGAGTTCGACGAAGACGGTTTCATTACCTACCTGGTCGGCTTTAACAACGCCATTGATTGGGCGCGAGATATCTTTGTTAAATAGCTGCTGTAACTGCATTTGATTTCCTAGCTAACTTTTTGTTTCAGAGAGTACTTATTTAATAACTGAGTACTTCTTCCGATTATGTTTAGTGCGACTACGTTTTTTAAGTGGACTCAAAGAAACGTTATGCCAGTTTAAAGGCTCGGTAATAGTTGTTTGATTCGATACGGCCAAATGGTTTAAGCGCCGCGCCATCATATTCACCTGGGTAGAACATTACAGTTGGAACTTGGCCTACTTTAGCGTGCAACGCATTGAGTAGTCCGTGACCTCGGACAATAGGCCAAACACTTCCCATGCCATGAAGCATGATAAAGTCACAATTATCTATGTTGGCTTCTTTCACTATGAATTCTGCAACGCGATTCTGCTCTAATGGCCCTTTTAATGCTTTAAAGAGTGCTTCATCGCCTTTCGCAAATTGCATCTTGAATGACTTATCGAGTAGTCGGCGTGATTCCAGCAACTTAATGATCATCTCAAACAAATTGATACTGGCAAAGGTGTAGCCTCTGTTTGACAGTTTCTTTTCTAACAGCTCAATATGCTCACGAACTGCCAGTTCATGCTCTGGTTTATAGTCAAAGATATAAAAGCCGATCTCACCACCAAGCTCCTTATTCTGAAGGAACTCATCACTTTCTAGGCGTGATTGGATGTTGTCTAAGCGTTGTTGTAACTGGAGCATTAGTAAATCTCCATAGCTTGGATGATGTCGTCTCTATCCATATCGACTAATAGCTGACGTACATCTGGCGTAATGTAAATGTTGGTGAGTACTTTGGTTTTTGTGCTTTCTAAGAAGCCACCGTCTGTCATGACTTTGAATGCGACTTGGGCAATTTTGTAGGTTGAAGATTCCGACATATCAGCGAAGTCAGGATAAATACGGCACTTATCTTCCCAGAAGTATTCCCAATCTTTCATATCGATATTTTCGCGATACATGCGTTTTGCATCCATCACAACAGTACGCATGAAGTCAGCAAGTAGCGGAGAGTTAATCAGTGTTGCAGCCATCATTAACTGTGCCGCTTCTTCGTGGTTAGCGTTAACCAAAGTCGATAGGAATTTATTTCCCAAGTTGGCAATGCGCTTTTTTATCGTTGCAGCATTGCGTTTAGCCGATGCTGGAGAGCGCTTTTGAAGAATGTTTTGATCAACAATGGCATCATCCCATTGTTCTTTGCTTGGATCTGAAAGCAGTAACTCTGCGATAAGCTGAGCTTCTGTGATCATTAGGCTGCCACCGATCAGGTCGCCAAGGTATTTTTTATGTTCTGCCATGTTTACGTCCTAATTGATGCTTTCAGTATTAACTGTACTTGTAGATTCAGAGTAACCCGATGCAAGATGCAAGTTGTCGACACCATACAAGGTTGGTCTATTCGCAAGCCATAATTGGTGTTCAGGCGTCGTTTGCGTTGCGTTCTCAGAGCAATCGACATTCCAACGCCGTAATAGGTAACCCGTTAATGCTGCGCGAACTTCAATGGAGAGTCTTCCATTCTTCATAGAGTAATCAAGTTCAATTGCTTTTGGGTAATCTACGTTATTCGGGTGAGGTACTAGCTCTAAAGGTACAAACCTCATCCATTGTTTATCTGCGAGCATGGTTTGAGTTTCGAGTATGGCGTTACCCGATAGTTCAGCTTTGGTAATGCGAGAAATAACGAAGTCGCGGAACTCATTCGTTTGGCAATCATAAGCGCGAATGTGCCAACGCAATCCGTTATCAACAATAGAGTGGGGAACGACAGTTCGTTTTTTCTCGCCGCTAGATAGCGACACGTAACTTATCTTTACCGCTTTGTTGTTCAGAGCTGCTTGAGTAAGGACAGCTACGATGTTGGTGTTAGGCGCGTTAAGTTGGCTTGGAGCTTCAAATGGAATGCCTAAGCCGTTAATAACACTGTCTTCACCTGAGAGTTGATTGGCTAGCTTGCCAAGCGTTTCATTTGTGTTGTGATTAAATAGAGGGACAAATGCTTTTGTTTGAAAGTATCTTTTCTCAGCGTTGTCGTAGGTAAGGTTATGGGCTGCCATCTCTTTGTAGAGGTTGATATCGCGAGTGGCATTCGATAGTCCCATCTTAAAATGTTCTACAACTTCTGAACGCGTAAAGTGGCCGACAAACATCAATTTAAAGTCGATGTAAGCAAGCCTTTGTTTTTGTGCGTAGTTGAGATTATCCATGAAATCCATACTATTTTTAATTTGGGCATAGTATGAACCATTTTGGGTTGGACTTCAATTGTTGGGGCTGATTGCTTTACGCTTAACTGTTACTGATTTGTTCACTGCTATTGGTTAGAATAATAACCATACATGTATTCTGGATTATTAGTGGCGATGCAGAATTTAAAATCCAATTATTGAAGTAGTCTGATGCATTTAAGTACACATCCAGCGGTAAACTTGTGGAATAAACTATGGAAAAAGAACCAGTCTGTCGTTCTATCACCAACCAACATTAGACTAGAATACTCCCCTCAAAGTTTAGAGATTCTGCTAGATTCGCTAGTAAATATATCCATTGAAAAGGGTTTGTTCTTTCATCGTTTAGTTATTGAAACTGAAGATAACGGTGTTGTTGTTTTGAAAGGTTATCGTCAATCAGATCTAATGGATTTTACTCAAAAGACGATTGATTCTTTGTTGCTTCTCATTGCGAGTAGTGATCGATGGCTAGCATATCAAGATTCCTTAGCAAAGCTTCACGCCAGAAGTTGTTATTTGTCATCTTATGAATGGAGGCCTATAGCCTCGGCTTATCAGCTCGTGTGTAAGTTGCAGAATTTGGGTATAACGCCAGATCAATTAACGAGTCCTTTGCACAGAAGTGTCTATGAAGAGGCTAAATCACTTTCTTCGGAAAGCGTAAGTGAACTAGGGCGAAATCTGCACAATGAACAAGTGACACCACTATTAGTCTCTAAATACAAACGCTTCTTTGATGAGGTAGAGAAAAATCCATTAACAGACAAGCAAAGAATTGCTTGTGTAACTAATGATGATCACAACCTTGTGATTGCAGGCGCTGGTACGGGTAAAACGGCAACGTTAGTGGGTAAAGCTGGCTATCTCATTCAAGCGAACATAGCTAAGGCTGAGAACATACTAATGCTGGCCTTTGGTAACAAAGCAGCGGCTGAGATGAACGAACGTATAAAAGATCGTATTCCAGCTAATGCAGATCACCTGAGGGCAAGTACATTTCACGCTCTAGGTAATGACATCTTAGCAAGGCACCACGGATTTAAACGTTCAATTACATCTTTTACGGAACAACCACATCAGTTCACGAAGTTTATTGACGAGACGCTCAGTGATTTGGCTGAGCATGACCCGCTATTTAAATCTGCTTTGGTCAATTATTTTTCAAGCTTGAGCACACCAGGGAAATCCGATCTAGATTTTGATTCTATTGAGGAATACAACGAATTTCTGTCAAGTTGCCGTTTGATTACGTTGAACAATGAATGGGTAAAAAGTGTAGGGGAGCTGAGGGTTGCTAACTATTTGGCATTGAGTGGCATCAAGTACGAGTACGAAGCCGATTACAAATTTAACACCAGAAGCGTCGATCGACGCCAATATCAACCTGATTTCTATTTGCCTGATGTCGATCTCTACATTGAATACCTTGGGTTGGATGAGAATAACAATACAGCGCTCTATATCGATAAAGATGAGTACTTAGCAAGCTTAGAATGGAAACGCGAGCTACATGAGTCGAAAGGCACTCATATGCTTGAATTGTACACATATCAACTCCAAAAAGGTCAATTGCAATCATCTTTAGAAGCTGCATTAAACGAGTATGAAGTGCTCATCCAGCCTGTAGAAGTCGATGCATTGTTCAAGCAGCTTAAGGAACAAAACGAAAGTCAATGGCAAGGATTTATTGACCTACTACAACGTTTCTTAGGCTTGTATAAAGAAGGGCAGTTTGATTCAAATACAGTGCGAGATGAATATCGCGGTGGAGGCTATGATATTGAGAGAACGGAAGCTTTCTTGCGGATTTTTGAACCTATTCTAACGGTGTATCAGGAGCACTTAGCTAATACAGAATGTATTGATTTTAGTGACATGATCTCTGAAGCGACTGATATTATAGAAAAAGGTCGTTTTCATCATTCGTATACTCATGTTTTGGTTGATGAGTTTCAAGATATCTCTGGTGGTCGTTATAAGTTACTTAAAGCGCTATTGGCTTCAAAGCCAAATATTCGTTTATTCGCTGTAGGTGATGACTGGCAATCCATTTACCGTTTCAATGGTGCCGATTTAGCGTTATTTACTGAATTTTCCGCCGTGTTTAACCCTGCAACAGCTGTTCCTTTGGACAAGACCTTTCGCTTTAATGACAAAATTCATGAAGTGAGTAGTCGTTTTGTAATGACAAACCCAGCTCAAATCAAAAAAGAGATTTCCACTCACGCTATGTTAGATGCACCTGCTGTCAGGTTGGTTGATGTAAAGAAAGATATGGAAAATCTTAAGTCGATTAGCAGTGTGAAGGAAAGAAAAAATCAAGCATATGTGGTTTCTTTACAGCGAGCTTTAGCTACGTTAAATCGCACAGCCGATAGAAAGGGCGAAGTCGCTTCTGTTCTCATAATTGGACGTTTTCGCCAAGAGAACACCTCGCAGTTGAAAGGCATTAATGTTGAGAAATTTTCGTATACAAATTTGGACATTAGCTTTGTTACAGCCCATGCGAGTAAGGGCCTAGAGGCCGACTATGTAATTCTATTCGGTGTTGATACTGGTGTATTTCCTTCGACGAGGGAAAACGATGAGCTGATCGATCTAGTTTTGCCAAACAAGGAAAGCTTTATCCATGGTGAGGAAAGACGGTTATTTTACGTAGCGTTGACTCGAGCGAAGCACTTTGTTTATGTATTATTCGATGGTGATAAGAGCAGCCCATTTTTGTCTGAAATGGCAAAGTTTGGCTTGCAGTTTGTAGATAATAAATTGGCACCACAACTTGCAAAGTGGAACTGTAGTCAGTGTAAGACAGGTGAACTTCGTCCGTTAACTACCAGATATAACAAAACTTTGTATAAATGCTCACACTCACCAGCCTGTGATACGTTGGTCAATAGTTGCAAGCATTGCAACTCTCCCTTGGAAACTCATGCAGAAGGGTTTAGACGTTGTCGAGGTTGTGGTGAAATTGAGATAGGGTGCTTACGTTGTGGCATCGGTACGATGGTTGCACGCTGTGAGAATGATCCAAATCGCGAGACGTTTTATGGCTGTAATCGCTTTAGAAGAGGGGCTGACGACTCATGTGGAGAAAACATTAAGATTGGGGCTTATGAAGCTCGAATGGCAAAAGCTCGGTTAATAAAAATAAGTGCTAATTGATAGATACAACTTGTATGTTGTTTTACTTGTGCTTCGATGTCAAACAACTACTCACTTTAATTATTCGTTAAATTGATCGACCTAAACCAAGAAGCTACGATCTGCTCGGATATATTCATTAAGAGTCGTAACCTCATACCTAAACTTTGTTACGGAACCACTAATCGGAAGTGTGCATAAAGAACTAATAAACAGTGGTTCCCTGACGCTCAACAAATGTTTGGTCTGAAAGCCTTGGATCCATTTAACATTAGTGCGTTAACGCAGGTGTGATAATAGGATCTTTGATGGCATGGTGTATCTTCTTTGTGAGTAAGCATAATTAAGGTATATCAATGAGATTTCTGAAAATAAAAGAAGTCATGACAAAGACCGCTTTAAGTAGGTCTTCTATTTATCGAAAGATGAGTGAGGGCTCATTTCCTAAGCCCGTACCTATAGGGGAGAGGGCCGTTGCTTGGATCGACAGTGATGTAGAAGAGTGGATGAAAGAGTGTGTAAAGCAGCGATGATTGCAGCTAGTCGATGGTCAAAGGTAAAGGGATCACATCCAAATAAACATCCAGTAATTGAAGAAAGGTAATGTATGACCTGCTTCGCTGTGGGCTCATTGGCACCAGTTTCCTAAATTCTCTTGTGAGTGAATCACGGTTCTCTTTTTTGGTCTGAAGCAGGTGGATGCTAATGTTTCCTTTTTCATGATAGCCAAGAAACTTAGCTTCATCCGAACGGTGTATATCGACACCAATTGCTGTCATTTTTTGAGATAACCGATCATATCTATGTGGGATAACTGCTTCAATAGTTGTGGCATTAAAGCCAACTCGGCTTTGCACTAACTGTTCCCAATATCGGTAATGAGAAATGACTTTATCAATCGTTATTTCATCGGACGCTAGTTTATGAGAAAAATGCCATTTAATTCTTACGTGCTCATCCTTAATGCCAATCACTTTCATGGTTTTGAGTAAGAATGCGACGGTCTTTATATCATGCGTTCGAACTAAGTGTCCTTTAGCCCCTACACAATGGTGAAGCGCTTTGGTTACTTGGGATAGGTTGATCTTGGCATTACGTAGCGCCTCTGATTGCAATGATTTATCAAATTGCTGCATAAAAAAGTTGAGTTGATCTATTTGATATTGATTTAGCCTGTTTATGCCGCAAAACTCAGGAAGGGTGTTTTTGGATCTTCTCGTGTAAATCTCGCGATGTGATTCCAGCCTAAGTGCAATCCGAGTTATGAGCTGTGCAGATATCTTTGTTAATTCTGCGGCTTGTTTTATAGAGTAACCATAACTTAATAGGGAAGTGCATTTAAAAACGTCAGCAATGGGAACACTGTTCGACGAAGGTTTTCTCTCTTCTTTGTTAATAAGTAGCTCAAGAGATCGTTCAAGGTCGGGTTTGGATTTTCCAACCATAGTCATTGGTAGTGCGTCATGATAAAGAGCCAGCGGTTTGTCATTTCGGATTGGCCTCATACTCTTGTTATCGAGTTTTACTGTGTAATCAATACTATACTGCAATAAGTGAAGGGGAGACTCATTTCGACTCCTATTTAATAAGTAAATATGAAGGGCCGCTAGGTGTATATAAGAGCTGAATGTCGTTTCAATGGTGCCATGTCCAAGTAAACGTGATAGTACAAATGCCTTTTTCCTTGTATTAGTGCACACACCCAAGCGATGAAATAGCTGGTTTTGCCTATCTGCCGAGAAGAAATTGTGCTGCAATGGCAGAGGGAGGTTATTAGTAGGGTAGCGATTGAAATTGATTAATAACCAATTCCAATTTGCAAAGCTGTGCCGTAAGTGATGAAACCTAAGTTTATCGTCTTGGGTGATCTCTTTTAAGACGACAGTAAGTAATGTAAATGCGTTTTTTAGTCTTTTAGGATCCTGAAAAATTAAAGCATTTGCCTTTTGAGAGCTAAGTTTGGATTTGTCGATAAATGAAATGAGCTTCTTTTGCCAGTGAATGGGCATCAAGCAATCTAGTGGTAAGTTGCGAGCACTGTTTCCAGTTTTTAAGGAACGATACTTATTGAGTCTGATATGTACTTGAAGGTAACCGTGGTCGTTCAAATGAAAGTCATTAAGTTGTAGCCCTCCAATTTCGCCTCTACGCAAACCACCGTAAAATCCAAGTAAAAATACAACAAGAGCAAGTTCAGCTTCTAAACTATCTTTGTTGAGAAATGATGTTACAGCATCGGCTTCGTGCATAGTTATTAAGTTAGCACTGACATTTGATTTAGATGTTGTTATATCTAAATCAGAGAAGCATAATTCGGGCACAATTTGAGAACTCACGACAAAATCAGCAAAGTAGAGGACGAAAGATTTCCTTTTAGTTGAGTTGATTCCCTCCGCAACGATATTCAATTTTTCTGCCCATTCTAGAGCATCCATTGTGAATAGGTTACAGTAATTGAATTCTGCTATGAATGGGACAGCGAAGGTTCTCACATAGTCGCGAATGGTACTAAATGTGAGTACTTTCTTCCCAATGTCACCTCGATAAAGCAATTGATACATCCAACTTACCAGAACCCAAACTACTGGATATTTACTAGCGTTATTTTCAGCTTCAAGCCATTCAAAAAGCCCCCTCCTGATTAGCCGCCCTTGATGAGCTTGTTCCCTTCTCGTGTTTTTCGATGTCTTCAATAGGTCCAAGAAGCTATGCAACATGCGCACTAACTCATCGCTACTTAGCTCAGTAATATTATTGTAAGAGGTATGGTTCTTTTTCCATGCGGTGCTTTGTCTAACCGTTGCAGCTTGGCTTGTAAATCTCGCTGGTGGTTTTCTGAAGACATCAATCTTATCGAGGAATACGCGTTTCATTGTTGAACGCGTTAACGGTGTCGATTGTAGTAGGCTAGATTGGATTCTAAAATCGATAGGACTTTGAGTTAGTACCGTTTCGATTCGATGGCATTGGCGAATATCTGAAAGATTCAAAGAATATTGTTTAGGTATAGCTGCAGTATGATGACAGTAATCATTGATACTACAAATGATTTTTGATGATGTTAATCCTGCTAAGCTTCGTTGTGAAGTTAACTTAGGGACAAGAACAGGAGCGGTGAGGCTGTTCTCATATTGATACAATCTCGCCTTTTTAATCAATAGCCTAGACTGATTGTAATGTTTCATATTTATGAATGAAATTTGGTGTAAAACTAGAAGGGCTTCAGCGACTGGTGACAGAAAATATTGCTGCTTTCCAGAAAAATAACTTAGTTGTTCAGTTCGATATAGGTCTTGGCTGTTGGTGATTAGAGCTGATATATCCTTTGTATTGACACACCCTTCTTTTAAAAATAGCCATAAAGCAAGCCTCCCTAATGACTGTTCTGAAGACAATGATAATGTGGGTTTCTTGAGCTCTGCTTCAAGCTGAGAATAGAGTTTGTCAGCTAACGAGGCTTTGAAAATATTTCCTGGCGTAACTATAGGCTTATCCCTACGAATTTCAGTAAATGAGCCTAAAGGGGGAGAAGTAACCTGGAACTCTCGCTCTAACAGCACCAAATAGAGTTGTAATATTTTCCGCTGCAGGGATTGGACATCTATATTCGAATCGAGTTTTGACTGGAGTACATTGAGTGATTTTATTGTGATGGCGTCAGATTTTGCTTCTTTATCATAATTGACCACAAGTAATTTAGTGATTAGGGCGTGTAGTTTCTCTATTAACTTTTTTGCTGCCTTTTCTGTATCGAGGACAAATATATTCTCAATATCTTGTTTAAATACTACTGAAACCTCTGCAATTAATCTTTTAAGGTCTATTGAAGGTGGCATACAGGTTCCTTAGGCCAACAGCGAGCGAATTGGAGTTAAATTCAGATCATTGGCCATACCTTGGATTATTGGACTGACGGTCCTGCATGCTTCGTTGAAGTCGAAGGTTGAATAACGTCCAAGAGGAGCTTCACCAGTAGACCAATGTCCCATAATGAAGGCTATCGATTCTGGTGGCAGGTTGCTCTTTGTTAAAAAGGTTCTCAAGTAGTGTCGAGTTGCATTGAGAGGATAGTCTGTATTTTCTTGTTCACTTAACCAAGCTGGGTGTACATTCCTCATATGTATACCGTGGCGGTTTTCCATGAAATAGAAAAGTACACCGGGGTATATTTTTGAGTTTTTAATCTCTGAGAACCAGTTTGTTGCTTCAGAGTGCTTAATGGATAATGACTGAGTCAACTCTTCTATTTGCTTCTTGGCGTGGAATGCTGTTTCAGGTTGTAGTACATGAAGAATGTTAGTTAGCTGTTTGAGGTGGTTTTGATAATGCTTGATCTGTTTATCCAGATTTTCAGCGAGTGGAATAATGCGTGCGTGGGTGAAGTCTACGTCATCTTTATCGCTGATCATTAGCATTTTATAACGACTCAATCTTAAGTTTAAAGAAGGGAGAGGGTTATAAACAGCGCGGTAACCTGTCATTGCTAACAGCATTGAGCTTACATAAAATACGTAATCATTATGATATTGGATTAATTTGTAATACGAAGACTGTATTTCGAGCTGGTTATACCCAGCCAGCTTTCTTTGAAGAGATGCGTAACGCTTTTGAAAGAACGCTTTAGAAGGTAAAAACCTAGAACCAACAACATTGCAGTCACAAGTAATTAGATAATCAATGAGTTTTACATTTCCTACTTTAATACTGGGAACAAACCCTAAAGAGGTTACTCTATCAACGATAGCTTGCCAGAAATAAAAGATACTTGAGCTCATTTCCATAAATGAATATTGAGTATAGTGGCGACTAGCTCGTGTTTTGTAAGTGGTATGATTGAAAGCGAAATCGAAAATAACAGAGTCGATTAATTGGTTGGCTTCGTTAAAGTTAAGACTGAAGTATTGAATTGATTTAAGACTGATTCTGACGGCGTGCGTTTCTGATAGGTTCTTCAAGAATGTTGCACAGCTCTCACGATACCTGCTTTTAGATATTTTATTAAACAACGGGCCTGCATTTCGTTGATTGAAATCCAATATAGAAACTAGAAACTCGGGTACTTGTGTGAGTGAATAGTCACTGATTTTTATTAACTCACTTGAGCTAGAGTATTCGGCGACTGTGAGACTATCAACAAATGCAGCCTTAAAGTGCCAAGTGTTATCAATCCGCACAAAGCCCTCACCATCTTCAGAGTGTTTATCGAGAATCTTTAAAGAGCAAACATCTGCTATCGGTCTCGATAGGTAAAGTGAAGCAGTAAGCAGCTTACAGATCACATGCGTCTCAACAACTCCGATAAGTTTACGATAGTTCTTTTTCTTATTTAGTTGAAAAAGTAGAAAAGAGAGGTCGTGAATCTGCAGTATGGTTTTATCAAGAGAAGTTGAATTGTGGGCGCGCTGAATACTTTTGGAGATGTTTGTTATTTGTGTTTGACGGGATGAGTTCTCATTGATCTGCTTAATTGCTGGAATTTCATGTTCCGGTTTTCTGTCTATTGTGGACTCTTTCTTTACGAAGCTCATCGAAGGAAAGGCTTCGGTTTGTTCAATACCCGATTTAGTGTTGTCAATTCGAGTATTTGCGATACTTGTATAGGTATCATTGCTAGCACCTATAACACGCTCGAGTTGTTTGTTGTTGAATCGCTGTCTCAATACCGCACGTGTTGACGATTTCTTTTTAGTCCTATTTTTCCAATTTAGATTGAAGAAGTTGCAGAGTTGCCTTAGTTGGTTGTTAATCGATCCTTCGTATGTATTGGTTTTACGCAAGGTGTCGAATCGGTCAGCAATTTCATTGGTTGTTACCCCAGCGAAGTTGGGTAAGTTAAATGTTTTATTTCGGTTTAGATTACGAAAAGCACTAGTCACTTCCTCTTCTCTTTCAATCTTGAAAATCGTTTCCATATGCTCAAAGAAATGCGATAGAAAGGTGAGAGTAAAAACAGCACGATTAGAAGTTGAAAAGAACATTTTGTATTGTGCAAGCAAAGCAAAAATGACGTGGGTTTGGCACCAACCTCGTTCAAAGTGATGGTTTGAAAAGTCGTCCTTGCTAGAGATTTTTGAATCAGAAATTGCCTTGATAAAACTTACTAAATCGTTTTTTGAAATGAGAAAAACGGTTTCGAAAAAGTGTGGATATTGTTGTGCTATTTCGAGTAGGTTACTTAGTACTTCGTTGAGAGCTCTGAATGAAATAGGGCACTCAATTAAAGTGAGAAAATCATAAAGTCTTTCGAACTCATCATCGCTCACATTCAATTGTTCATCCAATAAATTTTGCCTAGAAATGAACTCTCTCATGGTCATAGATCTCGATTTGAAGTGTTCAATATGGCGGCTAGTTCTTTCTTAGTTGTTAGCTCTGGAAAAATTACTTGCCACTCTTTGTTTTTTAGATAGCTACCTTTTGCCTCATCATTAGGGAACCAGTTTTCTAAGAAAAATTTCACAGTCTTTTCTTTTGTGATAAACAGCTTTTTTAATAATTGGGTGGTTAAATCGGACAAAAAGATGAGCCGTTTAATGTCGTTTTGAGGCTTTTTAGTGAGCAAGATAACGGGTGTTTTTTTAGTGAGTGACTGTTCGGAATTAATCGTATTTATAAGCAGAAAGTGAGTTAAAAGACCCGATACGAGATAGTAATGATTTCGTTTTTTATAGACCCAAATAGGAGATTGCAAAGCAACTAGGTTGCTCATAGCCTGAGTGCTTTCTGATGCAATCGACTTTGACTTTAAGGCTGAAATGGGATTTGACTGCGCGATGATTTCTGCGAGATCAGGGTCGATAGATATGTCACAAAGATTAACGTGAGAGAGCTCTACGTTGCAGAGCAGGGTCGCGTCGTATTTCTCAAGTCTAGATATAAAATCGCTCAAATGTTAGATCTCGTAGTTGCAAATTGAAATTTTCAAACCTAACTAATTGTAGTATATGGATGTGACAAGAGTGTGCCCAAATTCATACATAAAACATTTCGTCATAACAAAACCTAAGTCACTGATTTTAAATATTCTAGTTTAAGTGTCTGTTTTTTCGGTGGACAGCATGAATTTAAGGTGTTCATGTAGATTTTCTATTTACACATCTACTGTCTTGACATGGCGGGGGTCGGTGATTCGAGTTCACTCGGACGCACCATTCCTTCTTTAGTTTTTATTGCATAACTATTGAGTTTGTCACAATGCTAGTAATAAGAAATTAGAACATCGCCCGCTTAGCTCAGTTGGTTAGAGTACTTGCATGACATGCAAGGTGTCACTGGTTCGAGTCCAGTAGCGGGCACCAAATTCGTTCTCTATGAACAAGCAAAAAAGCCCACCTAGTGTGGGCTTTTTTGTGTCTGAAATTTATTGCCAGCAAAGCTTTCAGACTTCGTCCTTCAATGATCTAAAGTGCGATGGTCATTTAAAACCCGTTCGGGTTATCAATTACGTATAACCAGCCTCCATCAACATACCTCATCACTTCCAGAGCGGTTCCTTTAGGGCCTCCAACTATCTCCCATTCAGACCTTATAAGAGCCGTATCGCCGTTAATATGGATGGATACATCATGGGTTAGCATTTCAACGTCACCTTGAAGGTAACCTTTCAATATCGGCTTGATAGCCTTTGGCCCTCTAGCAAGGTTCCCTTGAGCATCCAGGACGAATATGGCGTCTTCATGGAACAGAGTGCCTAGTCCGTCTATGTCTTGTTTTGAAAAGTATTCCGCGAAAAGTTGGTGCAGTTCAGTTGGCGCCTGCGGTTTTTTGTAATCTGTTGATGCGTAAGAATAGAAAGTTATAAAGTTTAAAGCTAGGAATAGAAATATCTTCATGGAACCACCTTCTTGTTTGTGTTTTGGGTTGAGGCCATAATAGATAGGGTGCTTACTAAAAAAAATTAGCTACCTAAAAGTAACTAATTACCTTAAGGTAACTAACTATCTTTGAGTAACTTTACAATCTTGATAATCTGAGAGGTAAATATGAGTGAACAGGGTAAGCAACCTGAAGGTTACTGTAACGCTGATAAATATTTGACCTTGATCTCTACGAAGTGGACTGCTCACATCGTTTGGTTATTAGGTCAGAGTAGCGAGATACGCTTTGGACAAATTCAAAAGCAACTGGCTTTAGTGTCTAGTAAAGTACTTAGTGAGAGGCTGAAGTTACTTAGCAAAGAAGGTTTTATCTGGCGCAGGCAAGAAGAAACCGTTCCTGTGACTGTATATTATGGTCTGACAGAAAAAGGAAAAGAACTTGCGGATATTGTTGATATTATAGTAAAAAAATCTGAAAGCTGGGATTAGTTTGATGTATCTAAAGAAAGGCTCTTAACCAATGCCATTATCTTTTGTGGGTTTTCTGAGTTCATAGCTTGAGAGATGTTGTTCGAGATTTGGTGACGCACTAAGTATTAGTTAAGTGCTGAATAATCTTAAAGGCTGGTTTCTATCTAGGTTTTATTACAGATTTATGAACGGGTAGGTAATGAAAGACTCGAAGTAAATGACAATGCATATATTAGCCGATGCATCTGATAATAAATATATATATTTCATATGCTTTGCTTGGCGTTTATATTCGGATAAATATCGGGATTGAAATATCACACTCAAAGCTGGAGAGTGCAATAGAGTGTGATCGTCATGATTTTAATAGAACGTTATTGAGCTAGATCAGCAACAAATGTTTGTTTGTAATTAGTTGTGGTTTGTAGCTCTTTTTTTATCCATTGGTTAAACAAGCTAAAGTCAGAATGTATTTGCCAGAAAAGTGATGCGATAACTCGTTTACCAAAAAAGTCAGGGTGATCGGTAATAACCTTAAGCTTATGTTCTTTGATGTTGCCTTCGATGAGAAACCCTGGCAGAAAGGCGATGCCTTTTTGAGCTTTACATAAATCGATGATGGTTCCTAAATCATCGAGTCGCCATAGGTTATATGTTGCGATGTTTGACAAGTTAAGTAGCTCTTCACAACCATCCATTAATAGAACTCGCTGTGATGGTGCTTGGGACTTTAAGGTTACTAAGTCTTCATGGGCCACCCACCAACAGTTAACGTGGAATAGTTCCTCGATGTTGAAGTCGTAATTTGTCTTGTGATAGGGGTTACCTAACGCTAAGTCTATCTTTCCTTCATTAACGTAATTACCTAAAACGAAACTTGGTTTAGTCACAACAAGTAGGTCGACATTAGGAAAAGCCTCTGAAAATGCCAACAATGCCTTTTTTACGTTTTTGTTGAAAACTAATGGATCGATGCCCACGCGGTAAACTATCTGGTCGGATAGATTCATTTGTTCTGCAATAGTGATTAACTCACGATATTTTGATACCACAGGTAAAGATAATTGGAATAGGCGTTTTCCTTTCTCAGTTAACCAGACTTTAGAGTGTTCTCTATTAAATAAATTGAAACCCAAGTCTGACTCTAGGTTTTGCACAGCGGTACTAACCGTTGACTGAGACTTGCCAAGCTTACGTGCAGCAGAGCTAAATGAACCTTCTTCAACTACTGCTATGAACGAAACAATATTTTCGAAATGTAGTTTCATGATTCGACTAACCTTTTGACACAAAGAAATTATATTTTTTATGGTTTGTTGATTCGAAGAACAATAGCGTGATGATAATTGTATTTCAACATGTTTTATAAGGGGTAATAAAGATCGATGAATTATCTATTAAGCTAGTTCCAAAGCTTATATAAATTTGGATTAAGTTAAACATTGATGTATGTCTTATTTTTTCAAGTTTATAAATTTAAATATTCATTTTGTTTTTTAGCTGATTATTAATGTAAGTGCTTGTCATATATGGACTTTGTGTTTCTATTGGTATTTTTTAAGGTGTTTGTTTTGATCATTTTTTACACGACCTATAGATTGAATCGATAGGGGGTATTTTCCATAGATTGGTGGTGCTAATTATAATAGCGACGAATTTTAAACAGCCCTTATAGGAAGACATAATAATGATTACTAAGCTATACGTTAAAACAAGCATGTTTCTATCACAATTCAAGAACGATGAGCGCGGAGTAACTGCAATTGAATATGGTCTTATTGCAGTAGCAATGGCTGTATTAGTAACTACTGCAGTAGGCGCTGATGGTTTCATTGGCAAACTTGAAGGTGCTTTTGAAGATGTAGCTACTGCTATCGATACTGCAAGCAGCTAACATCAAGCCTTATTGGCTAATGTAGAATATATCGAAAGATATTTGTGCCAGACCTATGTTTTCATTGGTCTGGCTCAGTTAATTGGAAATAACAATTAATACATGTTTACGTCAATCTATATAAATTTAGGCAATATTTCCAATTTTGAGTTTTGAAGTATATTTACTGCTTTTAGCAATCGTGTGTGTCTATGTATCGGTTACCGATTTTCTCTTTCGCAAGATACAAAATCACGCATTGCTGATATTACTCTTTTTGCAATGTTTTCTGTCACCGTTAGACATTCAAATTATGAGTTTTTTACTGGTGTTTGGGGGAGGGCTGATTCTTTACGCCCTGATTTGGATTGGAGCCGGTGATATTAAATATGCCGCAGTTCTATCACTTACTATACCTCTCAACGATTTACTTTGGGCGTTTGTTATGACGGCTTTTGCTGGCGGTTTTGTAGCCGTTATTTATCTCGTAAAGAACAAGCTGATAACTAAAAAGCTAACAAGAAAAACGTCGAACGACCAACAAGGTATTCCATATGGGATAGCAATTAGCGTTGGATTCTACTTGGTAATTTTAACTCAAAACACGCCACATATTTAAACCTCCAAGAATGAGAACATTATGAGATCTCGACTGGTATTACTTGTTGCCATTGCTGCCTTAATTGTGGGCGCACTAGGCGTTGTCGATTTGTTGAAGAGTGAACCTCAGCCGACAACGACCACTGAAGTGGTGGAAGAAAAAAATGAAGAGCATGTTGCCGTTTGGATGACCACGGAACCTTATGAAAAAGGACGTGCGATTGATGCGCAAGGTGTCGTAAAACAACAACTCCCTCTTAGTGAAGCATTAACGATGGGTGTTAGAGAAGATGCACAAATCAGCTTTTCGCCCTCCATTTTGCTCAATCGTAGCCTTAACGCAGGTGAGGTTGTACTGCCTGAATATCAAGTGACGCCAGGCCAGCCCGGATACATCGACCTTTTGGTCACGGAAGGCATGACGTTATACCCACTTAAAGTCAGTGACAAAAACCTAATCAACGATTACATCCGCCCTGGAACGTCCATCGATATCCTCACTGTGAGTTCTCCAAACGATAACTTAGCCGGAATTATCGATAAGCCGAAGCGCTTTAGAGGTGTGAAGGCGTCAATGTTCCTTAAAAACGTCAAAGTACTCAACATTGGCAATGACGCCACTGGCGACAGTTCTATTACCGCTCGCGCTCCGAGTAAAGAGGATGGACTGACTACGGTGGTCATCGAAGTTAGCCCCGACGAGTTACCAAAACTTGCGCTAGCACAACGAACAATGCACATCGAAATTTACCGAAGCCAAACCTACACGCAACCCGAGTTCGCGGAGGTGCGCAATATTATCGATAACTATACAGGGATTGCTGAGTTACGTGGTAACGAGAACAATCCGAGAGAGGCTTTGTGATGATGATTCACCATCGAATCAAACAAGTACTGTTTGCTTCCATTCTAGCGCCACTGATTGGCTTACTTTCTATAACAAACGCTTTTGCCGCCGATCGCTCCATCACGCTCAACGATGGTCAGCACATCCAGTTAAAAAATCCGATTGGCCAAGTGTTTATTAATAACCCTGACATCGTCGACTACAAGATAATCAACGACAACACGATCGTTGTGTTCGCCAATGCTATTGGGCAAGCACGACTGATCGTCTACGGCATTGATGGTGATGTTCTGCTTTCCGACCGCATTATTGTTGATTTGGATTTAACGGATATTAGACGTCAACTCAAATTTCATTTCCCTGATGCCAAAGTCAAGATTCAGTCTGTGGGAGAGCAAGTCGCCGTGAGTGGTCTTGTTGATTCCGAAGCGACTCGTGACGATATCTATCGTTTGGTTGCCACTCTGCTTGGACGAGAAAAAACAGAGAGATGGGACAAAACGGTGAAACTGGAGTTTAAGTCCGATAGCTCAAATTATGAAGAGCCCGAAAGCATGGTGTTTGCCCGCAATATGACGTGGGAAGGGATCATCGAACGCATTGAAGTTGCAACGACTCAGCAAGTGAACGTCAAAATATCAGTAGCGCAAGTCACCGAATCATTTGGACAAACTGTTGGTGTAGATTGGAGTTCCGTCGGTTCAAGTGTTGGTGAATTTGTTTTCGACCAGTTTGACGCGGCTAACCTAAGCACGTTAATCACTGCATTAGGCAATGACCAGATTGCAGAGGTTCTGGCTGAGCCTAACTTAACCGTGTTATCCGGTGAGTCGGCAAGCTTTCTCGTTGGTGGCGAAGTGCCGGTTATCGTCTCTACCAGTAGCAACGTAAACATTTCATTCAAAGAGTTCGGCATCAAACTCGACCTTACAGCAAAAGTGCTTAGCCAAGACAAGATTCGAATGCAGCTAGCGCCTGAAGTGAGTGAAGTAGAAGGTTATGTTGAAGCAGCAGGCATCAAAGTTCCGCAACTGGCTTCACGACGCGCCATGACAACTGTTGAGTTAGCCGATGGCGATAGTTTCGTCCTTGGTGGTTTGATGAGCAGTGCCGATCTGGAAAAAATGCAAAAAATCCCTTTTGTTGGCGACATACCAGTACTCGGTGCCGCATTCCGAAAAGCGACCACAGAAAGAAAACGAACTGAATTGATCATCGTTGCGACCGTGAATCTTGTGGAACCGATGAAACCGAAAGACATTCAACTGCCTTACATCAAAAAGACTTCCACATTAGCGCGTTGGCTCAATGTCAAATGGGATGGCAAGGCGGTGACATCTTCTGATGCAACGATTCGTCTGTTGTCGCAAGGAGGGTTTATCCAATGAAGAAATTATTACTGATGGCGTTATTTACCACGTCACTTTTTGGCTGCGCCTCTGAGCAATATTTTGTCGGACATGGCTCTGAAGCTTTGGTGTACAAAGAGCACCACAGTTTTGAGTTTGCGATGAAAAACCGTTCTGAAACGACTAAACAGATTACAGCCTTGATTCAAGATATTGAGTCGATGGACAAAGAAGCGACCTATGTTGTGGATTACAAATCATCTCGCAGCAAACAGATGTTGCAGGCGATCTTCGAACAATATCCTTCACACCTTATTGCACCACAAAGAGTGACGTATCGAAACGCTCAATTGTTGCCTAGCGATCTAAATATTCAGGTGACGTTAACGCGTTTGAAGACTCAAGAGTGCAAGCCAGCACAGATTCACGCTCGGTTGAGACAGCAAGATTGTTTTGTTGAATCGATGCGTTTGAAGCAAGTGGCTTACAAGTCTCGATTGGTAGGAGAACAATAATGTTTGACCTTACGAAAGCATTAACAACAAAGGCCAAGCCAACTCCGACCGCAACAACAGGTGTTGCGGGGTGTACATTGTTCTATCAATCTCAAGAGTGTTTAGACCTTGTTCAAGAAGTCTTTCGATTTGAAGGATGGAATGATCCAGCTTGCGTCAAAGCCAAAGCGGGATTGACCAAACTGACAGAGCAACAGAGTAGCCATATCGTTATTCTGGAACTTAATGAATCGACCAATGTTGTTGAAGACGCTAAATCTTTTGCCAGCAAACTGCCCACCCACAAAGGTGTGGTCGTGATTGGTAAAGAAGACGCCATTTCTACGCTTCGTTCGCTTAAAGACATGGGCTTTTATTACGTTTTCTGGCCAGTGAACAAACAAGAATTTGCAGACTTCTTGAACCACGTTAGCAAGAACCTTAAAACTTTCTCTGGTGTAAGCCAGAAACGCAAAGCGAAGCGCGTAGCAATTGTTGGTGCCAAAGGCGGCGTTGGCGCGTCGTTTATCACCACTGAGTTGGGCTCACTGCTATCAACGCAAGGCTCGGACACGATTCTTGTCGACCATCAATATGCCGATACCAATATTGATGTCTTGCTCGGCCTCAAAGACTTTAAACCGCGAACCATTGATGAGTTTACTGCGCCATTGCATGAAATGGATGAAGAAGGGGCGTTGAGTTACTTAATTAACGCACGAAAAAACTTACGTCTGTTGGCTATTGATGGCGACATGAGCCAAACCGATGTTCTTAATTACAACCAAACGTTGTGTGAGTTGTTAGCGCGCAACGCCAACTTCATTATTGAAGATTTTTCAGGTGGTGTGGACTTCAAAGTTGAACCTCAACTCTTGGTAGAAAACTTTGATGTGGTGGTTCTGATTTTAGATGCTTCGGTATCTTCAGTAAGAAGTGCGAAGCGACTGTTTGAGAAAGTCTCTAACTTACAGCTTTCGTTATCGTCTCGTACGCGAGTGATTACCGTGGTGAACTTCCATCGACCGGAAAACGCTTACGTCTTACAAAAGTCCGATCTGACTAAGTATTTAGGCGCAGAGGTTGATCTCGAAGTCGACTATTGCAAAGCGCTGGCGCACATCATCATCGATGGCAAACGCGGCCATAAACATGATCGCCACATCAGCCGTTCTATGGAACAGCTGGTGAAGCTGATTAATGGTCAACCTATGGATCACAAGGGCATGAATTCTTGGTTGAAAAAGGTACGTGCTAAATGAGTTCTAACAAAGACTTATACCTCGCGTTTCGTGGCCAAATATTTGAAGCCCTAGATGCAGAAGCGGTTCAGAAAATGAGCCGCCGAGACCTTGAATCTCAGATACAAGCAGCGGTTGATCTACTCGCTAATAGCTACCAAAGACCGATCACTTCGATGATGAAGTCAGGCTTGGTGAAGAGCTTAATCGATGAGCTGTTTGGTTTAGGGCCTTTGCAGCCTTTGGTTGAAGACCAGTCTATCTCCGACATCATGGTGAACGGGCCAAACAACATCTTTTTCGAACGACATGGCAAGGTCAAAAAATCCGAAGTCTCGTTTGTGAACGAAGAGCAGTTGCTCGCTATTGCCAAGCGTATCGCATCACGCGTTGGGAGGCGTGTCGATGAACTCTCTCCTACGGTCGATGCCAGGTTGGAAGACGGCAGTCGTGTGAACATCGTGATCCCTCCGATTGCTTTAGATGGCACATCGATCTCTATTCGTAAGTTCAGAGAACAGAAAATCGGTTTTGAAGATCTGATTGGCTTTGGGTCGATGTCTCCAGACATGGCAAGAGTGCTGATGATCGCTTCGCGCTGCCGCATCAATGTATTGATCTCTGGCGGTACTGGCTCAGGTAAAACAACGTTGCTCAATGCGCTGTCTCAATACATCGCTGAAGATGAACGTATCGTGACGATTGAAGATGCGGCCGAGCTGCGTCTCCAGCAACCCAACTTAGTTCGACTGGAAACACGTACTTCAAGTGTTGAACAGACCGGAGCAGTTACCCAGCGAGAGTTGGTGATCAACGCGCTTCGTATGCGTCCAGACCGCATTATTCTGGGTGAGTGTCGTGGCTCTGAAGCGTTTGAAATGCTGCAAGCCATGAATACGGGGCACGATGGCTCAATGTCTACATTGCACGCCAACACACCGCGCGATGCGATTGCTCGTGTTGAATCCATGGTGATGATGGCGAACTTGAATCAGCCTCTAGATGCGATTCGAAGAACGATCGTGAGTGCCGTTCAGATGATTGTTCAGGTTAATAGGCTCCGTGATGGGTCTCGTAAGATCACGAGCATCTCTGAAATCGTTGGTTTGGAAGGTGAGAGCGTAGTGATGGAAGAGATTTATCGCTTTCGTTATGACGACGCGCATTACGGGGAAAACGTTAAAGGCGAATTTGTTACTGACGGCATCATGCAACGTTCTGAGCTAGTCAAAAAAGCGCAATTTTTCGGGCTCTATGACGAGCTCATCGCCGCGTTTAAGGGGGCATAACATGCTTTGGGTTTCATTAATCCTGTTCGCGTTTGTGCTGCTTTTGATCCGAGATTCAAAGGTCAAAAAGGTCTACCAGTTTTTCAATATCGAAGAAGCGGAGGCTGAAAACTTTAATGCGATTAACGTGAAGTCATTAGTGCGTAAGCAGGGCTGGCAAAAGTTCAAAGATTCCATCTCACCAACATTAATGGTGTTAGGCCCGAGATCGTCGTTGTACATAGCCTTATATATAACGGGTAGCCTTATCGCGTCTTGGTACATCGTTACGGATCTACTCTCCATCACCAACTCTTGGTTGGTGCTTGGCTCCTCTTTGATGTTTACCTTCTTCGGTTATCGTTTTCTGGTAACAAGAAGGCGTCGAGATTTTGAGAATACGTTCCCTGACGCGTTGAATATTCTAATGAGTGCCGTCACCGCGGGTGACAGCTTAATGCAAGCCATCAGCTATGTGGGCGATGTCATGCACAACCCGATTGGCCGCGAGTTTAAGCTAATGGGAGAGCGACTGAAGTTAGGCGAATCTCCAGAAGTAGTGCTTCAACGATCGTGCAAAAACTACCCTTATCCAGAGTTTCTGTTTTTTACCGTGACTATCAGGGCGAATATTGCTCGAGGTGGCCAACTTAAGGGCGTGTTAGCACGATTGATTAGGGTTTTGGTTGACTCTCGTACACTAGAGAAAAAGAAGATGGCGATGACTTCGGAAGCTCGAATATCCGCCAAAATTGTTGCAGCTATTCCTCTGATTTTTATGATTATTCTTAACTACGTTAACCCTGAGAATGTGGATTTCGTTCTCTATGACCCTGAGGGAAGAATCGTATTGTTTTATGTACTGGGTAGTGAGCTGTTTGGCTTGTTCATTGTTTGGTTATTAGTAAGAGGAGTACGTGCATGATGTTACTGGCTTCCCTTACTGTGCTGTTCTTTTCGCTACTCTTTTTAATCGTCGATTCGATTCGTAAAGAGCAACGACACAAAAAAGTTGCACTCTACATTGGAGATGATGCTGTTCGTGCACCTTCTCGCGTAAACCGTTTTTTTGTTCGTTTTGGTAAAGAACATCGACACGAACTAGAGCAAAAAATGATCGAGGCGGGTTACTACAATACAGAGTGGGCGAAATTCTATTTCCCAGCCAAGTTATTGGTATTAGCGTTGGTTTCAGGCTTGGTTTTGTTAGGGGACATGACATCCACCAACAAGCTGCTCGTCGTTATTTTCTCGCTGATTGCTGTCATCGTCGTGCCTGATACTTTACTGCAAATGAGACGCAAGATGTTGATCAGTAGAACCTCGGCTCAACTGCCGTATTTGCTCGACATGATGTCGGTATGTGTGCAAACCGGTATGACGATTGAAGCCGCGCTGGTTTATTTGGGCAAAGAGTTAGCTGAATTTGACTCAGACCTTTGTTACCAAATTAAGCGCACATCGGATTCTGCGAAAATACACGGACTTGAAAAAGCGCTCAATGATCTGAGTGAACGTATCCCGACGCCACCAGTACGAAGCTTCGTACTGACTATAATCCAAAACTTGCAATACGGGACATCCGTGGCGCATGTGTTAAGTGATCTCGCAGAAGACATGCGAAAAGTGCAAATTCTTACGGTCGAGGAAAAGGTGGGTAAGCTTTCTGCGAAGATGAGTGTGCCTTTGATCCTCTTCATCATGTTCCCGATCGTTATCCTGATTCTCGCGCCGAGCATCATGCAAATGACATTGAGCATCTAGGGAGAATTACGAATGGTTGGAAAACGCATCGGTTTCATTTTGCTCACGTTGAGTGTGTTGGCGGGCTGTCAATCGGCCCCTTCACCACAAGACCAGCAGCTTGGCGACGTGACTAGCATGGAAAAAGTGAACAACTATGATGGCTTGATTAGCTATTACAAAGCTGAATTAGAGCAAGGCTCCGAAGACCCAGAAGTTAAAGAAAAATTGGCATGGGCTTATTTCTACAAAGGGGATATTGAATCGGCTGACTTTTATGTCCAACACTTGCAAAAACAGGGGTTCGAAAATCCCAACTTGTACCAATTAGAAGGCCAAGTGTTTGATGCAAAAAATGACATTGAAAGTGCCATTTCTGCTTACTTAGCCTCTATCGATGCTGGAAACAGAACAGGGCAAATTCACGTCTTGCTCGGTGTGTCTTACACCAAAGTTGGGAAATACGACGAAGCACAGAAAGAGCTCAACCAAGCTCGTTTACGCGGTTATGACGATGTCGTTGTTAAGAACAATATCGCAATGATTCAAATGGCCAATGGTGAGTATCAACAAGCGATTCAAACATTAGCCCCTGTGTTAAAAGAAGATCCTGCGAATAAAACCGTTAAAGCGAATCTGGCGATTGCCCTGATGAAAACCCAGCAAATCGATTCGGCAAAAAAGTTGCTCAAAGGCGATTTCTCAGCAGAAGAGATCCAGAGCATCGCTGCTGAACTAACTCAATTAGGAGTTAATGATGAAGCGTCTTAACATGCAGAAGGGCGTGACGGCGATTGAGTTTGTACTAGGTGCGCTTGTTCTGTTTTTTGCCACCTTTGCGATCTTCGAATCGAGTTACCAAATTTACGTTGTGAACATGACTGAGTATTCGCTGAGAGAAACTATCAGGAATACCAAAATATATGAAGGTAAAGGGATCAATGAGCAATACGAGAATAAGTTTAGGTCGTTAATTGAAGACGATGACAATCTTTGGAGTTTCTTAATTGATAGCTCACGTTTTTCTATCGCAGGTCAGTACTTCAAAACCTATGACGATTTTATCGCGAACAGGGGACACTCAGATCAAGGCTTGAACTTCAATTACGACTTAGCCGAGATCACTGTGACCTACCGTTATACCCCAGTCATTAAATTGGCCGGTGCCGCAGATCGAAATATTTCACGCACCATGGTTTTGAACCTAGAACACGAGGGGTGGGCAGATGATGCTCCGTAATCAAGGTATGTTTTCGAAACGTCGCCAACAAGGTTCTTACACCATTGAATTAGTTTTCATCCTTGTGGCTTTGTGGGGCGTTTACCTGTTTGCTGCAGACCTGAGTTATCAGTTGCTCGTGCGCGCCAAGCTAGACCGTTCCAGTTTTGCTTTGGTGAATGTCATTAAAGAGCGTACTCGCTACTTTGAAGCCGACGTGTTGGCAGGAAAGAACTTAGCCGTGACAAGCGCAGAACTACTAGATATGACGAAAGTAGCAAGTCGAATGCTCAATACACCAGTAGACAGTGTGGCGATCAAGATTGAGTCGTTGACCAATAAAACGAATGTCGCTGAATTCTCAACCAGCAAGTATCGAAGCTTAAATTGCCAAACCGATTCGATTCTCGATCATGCAGATTTAGCTCCGGTAGAAAAGGGTGTTGTGTATCCATTGTACCGCATCAGTCTTTGTGAAGAGGAGAGCTCTTGGTTCAAACCCTTCTTCAACGGTGGTACGAGTACCACGGTCAAGGTTGGCTCATCTTCAATAATGCCAGGGAGATAGTGAAATGAAAATGCAGCATGGGCGTCATATCAATCGCCAGCATATCAGTCTCCAAAGGCAACAAGGGGTTGCCGCGGTTTGGATGGGCTTATTGCTTGTTCCAATTATGGGCATGACCTTTTGGGCGGTGGAAGGCACACGTTATGTTCAGGAGACCAGTCGATTACGAGATTCCGCAGAGGCTGCAGCCATCGCAGTGACTATTGAAGATCAACCGGATCAGGCTCGAGCGCTTGCGACCAAGTATGTCGAAAACTATGTGCGTGATATCAAATCAACCAACCTTTCTGCAGACCGTTTCCACCAAGCGGAAGACGAGGGTGCTGGGGTTCTTGAATACATCCAATACACAGTGAATGCCAAGACGACACACGACTCTTGGTTTGCGAGTAGCTTTATCCCGTCTTTTGATCAGCAGCAAGACCTGGCGGGCCGTTCGTTAGCGAGAAAGTATCCGGTGTATCTTGGTGATAACAACATCGACATTGTTTTTGTGTCGGACTTTTCCGGTTCAATGAACGACAGATGGGGTTCAAATCGAAACAGAAAAATCGACGATTTGAAAACCGCCATCGATGAAATATCCAGTAAAATTCTTTGCACATCGATTAAACAGGACTATGTCAATGGAGAGTGGAAATACGTTTGTGACGAACCGGGAGAAGATACAACCGGAGACAAGTTGCTTAATCGAGTTGGCTTCGTGCCTTTTAACGTTCGAACGAGAGAAATCGTTTCGGGTAATAAAGCTAATGCAACAAGCCAATTGAGCTACAAAGATAACTATAAAACGAATGTATCACCTTATTCTTACAACGATGTTAACTGGGATTACTGGCGTACGTATTCGCAAGATTATGTACTTAGATGTGCTGGTCGCGAGTCACGTTGTCCAAATCCAAAATCGGATAATCGAAAGTACGCTAAACGTATTAAGGATGTGATTAATCAAGATAATTACCGAGTTGCTGACGTATATAACTATGTAGATTTACCGACATCAGTGTCGACGATGTTTACTGATAAGTCGGGGTTAAAGCCTGATTTCTATGGTGTGAGTGGAACAGAGCTATTTAATGCGCATGGCTCTTCCGATTCATCGCAGTTTTCCAACATTCGCTTATCGAACAAGCTTTCAGACTTGAATCCGATTAATTCGATGTGGGCAGATGGTGGTACGGCTGCTTTTCAAGGCATTTTGAGAGGTTCTCAGGTGCTCCATGACGGTGACCCGAACAGTTCCGATCAAGAAGAGCAGCAAGTCTACAACAAGAAAATCAAGATGCTGCTGATCTTAAGTGATGGGCAGGAAAGCCCGAATAACGGCATTCTCAAAGGGTTAGTCGATAGAGGCATGTGTGACAAAGCAAGAGAAGAAATACCAGGTTTATACATAGGTGTTATCGGAATTGATTTTCGAGCATCTCAGCAAAGTGGTTTTCAAGACTGCGTTGTCGACCCAAATGAAGACATTATCGATGTATCTAACCTAGATGAATTGATTGAAAAGATAGAAGAACTCATCCGTAAAGGCTCAAAAACAAGCGGAATAACTAAGTTGTACTAGAGGAAAATATGAAAAAGTTAATGATCAGTTCAATCGTCCTATCGACATTGCAACTTAGTTTTATCGCCAACGCAAAAGAAGGCATCAGTGTTTATTGCGATACTTTGTTCAGTGAGTATCAACACAGTGTCACGGTTGATGATGTCGTTGGTATCGCACAACACAGGCAGGGCTTTCTACAAATAGAGCAGTCGTCTGACAGCAGTGAGTTAAAACAAGTATTGGCAGGCCAGTCCAATCTGGGCATGAACCAATCAGGCTGTAAGACTTGGATCAGTAACCAAGAACGCAAAGGCTTGTTGGCTCGCCTCCATTTTGGTTTTGACCAACACAACTTAACGCCGATGGGCCGTAAAGCATTGAGTCAGCTCGCCGGTGAGTTAAAGACTAACGGCAGCGCGATTACGGTGGATGGCCACACTGACAGCACTGGCGAAGCAGGTTACAACCAAGCGTTAGGGCTTCAAAGAGCGCTGACTACGTCGGACGGTTTAATCGCGGATGGTGTCGAGAAAAATCGCCTTGTGATTCGTTCGTTTGGTGAAAGTGAACCGATCGCGTCTAACGCAACGCCAGAGGGTAGAGCGAAGAATCGACGCTCAGAAATTTGGGCCTCTACGAATGATGCTTCTGAATTAGAAAATTAGGATGTAGGGCTTGGTTGTTGCTTAGTGCTTGGTTGTTGCTGAGTGGTAGGCAATAACCGCCCTAGATGATAGCTCTCGGGATTTTTGTTACAACGTATACTAATGAATGTTCGATTAAGTTTAACTGTCTGATACTAAAGAAATATAAATGCTTTTTGATAAGTTCTCTTCTGAAGGGATGCAAAGAAATATCGATGTCGATACTTGGGTATCTATATTGGATAACATACGAGACATAATGGACGCATCGAATGCGGGCATCATCATGATCTCTGATTTGAGTTGCTCTGGTTCTGAGAGCGTGTGGAGCTCCTCAAACATATCGTGTAACCAACATAAGAGCAAAATTAGCCTCTTTTGTGAGTATGTGCATAACGAAAATCGCACGGTCTATTTGAGTGGTCACGCTGGTGGTGATTCCGTTTCTGCGAATGGTAAGGATGCCTATAAGTCTTTTTGCGGGGTTCCTGTTAGGGATATAGATGAAGAAGTGTTTGCGGTGCTCTTGGTGTTTGATTTAAGCCCAACAAGGTATACCGAAAGCCAAGTTAACTTGATTGAGAACATATCGACTCTATTGCGTTCTGAAATTTTGTTAAAAGAAGAGAGCAGGATTTTATACAAAAACAGTCACTTTGATATCATGACGACGCTGCTTAATCGAAGGGGCTTTTTCCATGAATTCAACAAAGCAAACATCAGCGATGGAGAGATCGTTTGTTTGTATTTTGATTTGGATAACCTGAAATATATCAATGATACGTATGGCCACTTCAAAGGTGATGATTACATATCTGGCTTTGCGTCATGTATTAAAAACAATTCAAAGTACAACACTATATCGGCCAGAGTCGGTGGTGATGAATTCATCGTCGTCATACACTCAGAAGAGCCTGGGTATGCTCGTGAATTGGTCAAAAAAATTCACGCTGAATTTCATGATTTCATTAAAAGTTTTCATTGTGATGATGAGGTGCCACTCGGTTTTTCATATGGTTGTGGTATCGCTGACTCTCGGAACTTCAATATCATTAATTTAATAAAGTCGTCCGATGAAAACATGTACCTCAATAAAAAAAATAAGATTTAGCCGTTTGTGACAGACGTAAAAAAGCCCACTGAATGTGGGCTTTGATGTAGATGTTTGTACCGTCTTCTTAACTAAGCTCGAATGATCATTTGCTCGCGTTCAGGACCTACCGATACCATTACAATTGGCACGCCCATCAACTCTTCGATACGAGTTACGTAATCTTGTGCTGCTTGAGGAAGGCTCTCAAACGTGCGGCAACCCGTGATGTCTTCATCCCAACCTGCCATATCTTCATAAACAGGTTTTAGCTCGGCAGTTTGCGGCCAAATTGGGTTCTCTGTGTGTTCACCTGAGTAAGCCGTACAGATCTTAAGTTCAGATAAACCAGACAAGCAATCAATCTTAGTCAGTGCGATCTCAGTCGCGGCTTGCAGGTCAACACCGTTGCGAGTTGCTACTGCGTCGAAGTAACCCATATCACGTGGACGACCTGTTGTTGCACCGTATTCGTTAGAGCTTTCGCGGAAGCTGTCTTGCTCTTCCATTGCCGTAACAAGCGTGCCAGTACCCACTGATGAGCTGAATGACTTAGCAACGGCAATAACGCGCTCAGGACGAAGGGCTGGTAAGCCACTACCGATACCTGCGTAAGCTGCAGTTACATTAGAAGAGGTCGTCCATGGGTATTCACCGTAGACAAGGTCACGACCTGCACCTAATTGAGCTTCAAATAGTAAGTTTGCGTCTTGTGATTGAAGTGCTTTAAGCGGCTCAGTCACGTTGCAAATGAACGGACGCCAAGCTTTAGTCACTTCAAGTAGCCACTCTGTCATTTCAGAAGCGGTTTGAGTGAAGTCACATTGAGGGTATAGCGCTTTGAGCTGAGGCATCTTCCAATCAAGCAGGAATTGAATGCGCTGCTCTAAAATCTCAGGTTGATTCAACCAACCCACAAGAATGCCTTTCTTCATTACACGGTCGCCGTACGCTGGCGCAATACCTTGACGTGTTGAACCGTAAGCACCATCGCCTAAACGTTCTTCTTCAAGCGTATCTTCAAGGGCGTGTATAGGTAGACACAGTGTCGCACGGTCTGAAATCGCCATTTTCACTTTGATGCCAGCCGCTTGTACTTCTGCAATCTCTTCAGTTAGCGCAGCAGGGCTGATCACCATACCTGGGCCAAGAACCGCCGTACAATCAGGATTAAAAATACCACTTGGTAGCTGGTGCAGTTTGAATGTACCGAAGTCATTTACTACGGTATGGCCAGCATTGTTTCCGCCTTGAAAGCGAATGCTAGCAGAAGCTTGGTCTGCTAAAAAATCGACGATGCGGCCTTTGCCTTCATCACCCCAGTTTGCGCCCACAACAACGATAGATGGCATAACTTTTCTCCTAACTGATTGAGAAATCATGTTAGGCTCACAAAGTGGATAAGAGAAATTAATTATCTTTATTATCTTGATAAGGATTTCATATGGCCCTAAAGTCTAAACCGACAAGCGAGACTCCCTATCACGTTCGTTCCTCACTGTAGGGAATGACGGGGTGAGACATACTTTGTAGTTGGAAGTAACACGTAAGAGAGGACATGATGCTTGATATCCATTTGTTGAAGACGTTTGTGACGCTTGCGGAGTACAAGCATTTTGGGAAAGCGGCCAATGCGCTTCATATGACACAGCCCAATGTGAGTTTGCACCTGAAACAATTAGAGCAACAAACACGTATAAAGTTAATAGAGAGAAGCCCATTTCAATTGACTCAAGCGGGTGAGCGGCTATTGGAAACAAGCCAAAGAACGCTACTCGAACTGCAGATTTGTCAGGCCGATCTCAATGCCATCAACGACCTTAAAATAGGGACGTTAACCATTGCTGTGAGTGACATCATTTCTCGATTCTTGTTGATTCGTCCGTTCCAGAAGTTCAAAGCGCAGTATCCCGGTATTGACCTTACGCTATTGAATACCACCTCATCTCAGGCATCGAGTTTAGTTAAAAATGCTCAAGCGGATATTGGTTTTGTTATCGCCAAAGAACAGCACAACGAGTCACTCTATTTCACTAAGCTGCAAGAGCTTTCTTGGTGTGCGCTTGGCGATGGGTTTGATATCCAAGACTCAGGTGCAGAGCTCTCTTTGATTTTACTTGGCCACGATACGAGAACGCGTGATTTCATTGATGAGGGTTTACCAAGCCTTAATCTACCAAGTTATAGGGTGATGGAAGTAGGGAGTGTTGACGCTCAAATCGACTGGGCAGAAGCGGGTTTTGGTGTGGCTATTGTCCCCGAGTTTGCGGTATCAACTAAGCCTCACCTGAATTCAAAAGTGACACCATTGATCAACTTCTCGAGCACCAGCCTCGGTTATATTGTTAGGCAGAACCAAGTGTTGTCGAAAGCGACCAAGCAGTTGTTAGGCTGGGTGAATGATGAGATTACCCTGTTGCAAAACCAATAATTCCATCTCTCAATTAGATCTATCTAGGCCCGCCGCGTGTGGGCTTTTGTGTTCTGTTAATCATAGTTTTCTAGCATGCTAATTCGTAGGTGACTTCCCAAAATAAAAGGCGCGTTAATGAAGTGCTTGGTTGATTCGGTATAATTCAATGATATGAACGTTACTTTAGTACGCTAGTTTGGTAAATAGAACATGAAAAACACCGATTTTAGTCTGATCCCGTATTTTGTTGTCATGATGGAAGAGCTCTCTATCTCGAATACCGCGAAACGTTTTGGCGTTACTCAACCCGCAATTAGTAAGGCGCTTAACCGACTAAAAGAAACCTATGATGATCCGTTGTTTGTGAAAACAAAGGAAGGCTATAGACCGAGCAGTTTTTGTTATGACATCTATCCCCAGATAAAACAGGCTTATGATGCCTTTGAGTCGACTTTTCCAAGTAAGCGAAAGTTCGACCCAACAAAAATTGAAAGGTCGTTTAATGTCGCTTGTATTAGTGGTGCGACTTATTCATTGATGAAGCGTGTATCGGATGTTCTTTACGCAGAAACGCCAGACATCGGTCTACATGTTGATCCTTACTACACCGCAGACATCATTCTTGATCTGCGCCAACACCGCTATGATTTGTGCATAGTTCATACACCGATAAATGACCCCGCAATGGAGTGTACTCAGCTCTCGAATGAACGCATGGTGGTGGCTTATGATAAAAACCATCCTAGATTAGGGGGCGAGATTACATTGGAAGAATACCTTGCAGAGAAGCATGTTCTTCATAGTATGTGGGATACCAAAGAGTCACCATTAACTAAAACCAGCAAATATGCGAAGAATAGAAAAGTTGCGCGAAAGGCGCCCGGACCTTTTGAAATGCTTGATATGGTCAGAGGGACGGATTGGCTTTGTATTAGTCAGGAATCGATAATTGAAAGGTTTGGTCTGATGGATGATTTTAAGTTATCACCGTTACCATTTGAATCAGACCTTGGGACTGAGTATCTGGTGTGGCACAAGAGTCGCAATGCAGATATGGCCCATTCATGGTTTAGAAAAAAGATTATTGATGCCTCACAAAAAAAGCCCCAGTGGGGCTTTAACTAGTCGTTATCTTTAGTCGCGGCAGCTTGACTATTTAGCCATTGCTTCGCTATTGCGCGTTTTGTGCTTGCATCTGCTGAATTAGCTTTTGCATTTTCAGCGTGTTGTAATTGATGTTTGCCGCGCTGAAGCCTTGGCCTTGTTGCATTGGGTAATCGTTTAGAGACCCCATGAACTTAATCACTTCTTGAGACATTGGTACGAATAACCACATATTGTCTACCATCCAACGAGTGTACATACCTGACTCTTTAGCCGCTGTTTCAAACGGGTCCATACGCAGGTTCGTAATTGAAGCCCAGGCCGGAACTTCACGAATAGCTGACTGCATGGTGCCTTCCATCATCGCAAAGCTTGCTTTCCAGTCGTTCCAACGAAGCGCGTTGAAGTCACCGTTTCCAGAGAAGTAGAAGATAGTTTCACGAGGTGATTTTTCAGTTTTACCTTCAAAGTATGGCATGAAGTTCGAGCCATCTAAGTGAACTCGCCAATCTTTATTGTTGAGTGAAACACCTTCTTTAAGGTCGTCAACGATAGAGTCGTTACCTGCTGCTGCAGCCAGTGTAGGTAACCAGTCCTCTTGAGACATTAGCGCGTTAACCGCAGAACCAGGTTTGATCACACCTGGCCATTTAACGATTTGTGGAACACGCATACCACCTTCGTAAGTTGTTCCTTTTTCACCGTGGAAAGGAGAAGTACCGCCGTCAGGCCATGTAAACTTCTCTGCTCCATTATCGGTAGAAAGGATAACAATAGTGTTGTCAGCAACTTCTAAGCGTTCAAGAGTATCAAGCAATGCGCCGACATTGTCGTCTAGTTGAACCATACCATCAGCGTAGATGCCTTGACCAGAAATGCCGCTGTAATGTTCGTTCAGACGAGTCCAAACGTGCATGCGAGTAGAGTTGTACCAGATAAAGAAAGGCTTATCTTCTTTTACAGATTTCTCCATGAACGTGATGGCTGCTTCGGTAAAGTCCTCATCGATGTTTTCCATACGAGCACGAGTCAGTGGACCTGTATCTTCAATTTTGCCATCAGAGGTTGCTTTGATAACGCCACGAGGCCCGTAGTTTTTTCTGAAATCTGGGTCTTTGGGGTAAAAGTAGGTTTCTGGCTCTTCTTCCGCGTTTAAGTGGTAAAGGTTACCAAAAAACTCATCAAAACCATGGTTGGTAGGAAGGTGTTTGTCTTGATCGCCTAAGTGGTTTTTACCGAATTGTGCCGTCGCGTAACCTTCTTCTTTTAGAGCGTCACCAATGGTAGGCGCCCAGTCAGGAATACCGTGCGCAGAACCAGGCATACCGATAGTAAGTAGGCCAGTACGGAATGGGTGTTGACCGGTAACGAACGCAGAACGACCAGCCGTACAAGATTGTTGTGCATACATATCCGTAAAGATAGCACCCTCATTAGCAATACGATCGATGTTAGGCGTTTCGTAGCCCATCATTCCACGGTTGTATGCGCTCGTGTTGTAATAACCAAGATCATCTGCCCAGATAGCAAGAATGTTCGGTTGGTCTGCAGCAGCGACGCCTTGTGCAACGCTGAGTGCGCCCATTGCTAACACGGTTTTGGTTAATTTAGTCAAGGTAATGTCCTTTCTTTAGTTTCTATTTGTTTAAAAAGAAAATACCAATTTAGTATTAACTCAGAGGACTACTGGGTATGAATTCTAGTTACTTAGAGGAATAGTGGAGCCGTGATCAGGGCTAGTGTTTTACTCAAAATCAGAGACCTGACCCAGAGTTATTTTTTGATTAAGTGCGCATTATTCATTTTCGTTCCATTTCGAAAACCAAATTCGCCGTTGACAAAGTTTGATAATCAAACTAAATTTCAATCAATTGCTTTGATTGTCAAATTACTTGTAAATCAAAGGGCTTTTATTAAACAACGAACATCTAACCACAAACACTAGCCAAGGACGCCATTTTGAGTTTTCCAACACGTCACCAACACAACTTTTCTTCACATAACAGCCAAGGTGAGAAACGCACGCTTTATGTCTTGTTATTGACCGTCGTTACCATGGTTGTCGAAATCGTTGCGGGCACTATTTACGGCTCGATGGCATTGCTTGCCGATGGTTGGCACATGGGGACGCATGCTGCAGCGTTTGGTATAACCTTGTTTGCATACCGATATGCGAAGAAACATGCCGACAGCGAACGTTTCTCTTTCGGTACTGGCAAAGTTAGCGTGCTAGGGGGCTACACCAGCGCGATTGCATTGGGTATTGTGGCGTTGTTGATGCTGGTGGAGTCAGTACATCGCTTGTTTAACCCACAAGCGATTCAGTTCAATGAAGCGATTATTGTTGCGTGTATTGGTTTGACAGTGAATGTCGTGAGTATGTTTTTGCTAGGGGACCATCATCATGACCACGGACATGATCATGGACACGAACACTCTCATTCTGAACATAAGGGACACAACCACAATCATCAACATGATGGGCATCAAGAACACACCGAGCACAAAGGGCACCATCACGATCACAACTTGCGTGCGGCCTACATGCACGTCTTGGCCGATACATTGACTTCTCTGTTGGCGATTGTTGCTCTGCTATTTGGTAAGTTTTACGGTTGGAACTGGTTGGATGCCGCAATGGGTATGGTTGGTGCGGCTGTGATTGCCAAATGGACAATGAACCTCATGAAACAGACAAGTCCAATCTTACTCGATCAGAATATTGACGATGAGTACCGTAACGGCATAACTGAAGCTTTAGCTCCTTATGCAGCCGTAACCGACTTACATATGTGGAAGGTGAGTGGGCATCACTACTCAGCGGCGATTACTCTTGAATCAAACAGTGATAAAACCGTCTCTGAATATAAACAAATGCTCGCCAAGTTTGGTAAGATTAATCATCTTACTCTTGAAGTACATTCAAATGACCATGCGAAATATAGAACAGCTTAACCAAATACTGACTGAGTTCTACGATAAAATGTCTTCGTGGGAGCAGTCTGTTGTCAAAGAGACGGGTTACTCCCTGGCTCAAGTACACACCATTGAAGTACTTGGTATGCATGGCGCGTTAAGAATGAAAGAGCTCGCTGAAAAGTTGGGTATCACCACGGGTACACTTACCGTTCAAATCGAAAAGTTGGTTAAAGCAGAATTGATTGAACGCCATGAACACCCAACGGATCGTCGTGCGATTGTGGTGGCATTAACTGATGAAGGTCATAAGATCCACGTTCACCATAATCGACTCCATTTGAATTTGGTTGATGAGCTGACGCAAGGCATCGAAGAAGACGAGAAAGCGGTGTTATTGAAGTGCTTAACCAAGATGGTGAAAGCGTTTTAGTCAGCCTTAAGTTCGCACCCTAACTTATTAGCGGCAAAGCGATTGATTAAGAAATCCAAAAATGGACCTGACTCGAATTAAGTCGGTCCATTTTTCTCGCCGTTTACGCTCGACAGTACAATCACCAATCGATGGATTCACAGTTTAAAAAAACAAGTCAAAATATCCAATATTGCTCTTCGCTCTTGCTCCTTTTATGAGCCAAAAAAACGTCATTTCTAACCCTTCGGTCAATAATAGTCCAAAGTGTTTTAATTCAAAGTCTTATATAGCGGGGTGTTCAGGCCTTCACGCTCCGTCAAATAGCTGTCTCTCACTTTTATCATTCAACTAATGTACATGTATTCAATTTGTGTTATTGATGCATTTATCTTTAGTGAGAAGGATCATTCTCTGTTTGAATACCATTGAGAATGTCACTGCTGGTGGACTAAACAGTCGCTAGGTTTAGTGCTCATTACTGATACAAAAACCATAACCATAACAATAACCAGGTCGCACGAATTAGATATCCATTCTTCGATGCGATTCATTTAGATACTCATAGTTAATTTAGTAAAGACGAGCCGCATATATGAATATAAAGAAAAAGCTCTATTCGTTGGGGATGTTCTCCATCTTCGGTATGATTTCACTGCTATTTACCACATCACAATTTGCAGACACCACCGCTCAAATGAGCGAAGCTAAACAAATTACCAAAGAACTTGAAGTACGATTGCTCAACCTTCGCCGTAACGAGAAAGATTTCTTACTGCGTAGCGATATGAAATACCTCGATAAGTTCGACGTAAACTACAACAAATTCTTAGCGTCTGAATCTGAACTAGGAGCAGTGTTAACTGATTTAGGTTTAGCCAACAGCACACACTTACGTGAAGACATCGAAACCTACCACACAAGCTTTGTTAACTTAGTAAAAGCGAGTGAAGTCTATGGGTTAGCGCGAGACAAAGGTTTGCTAGGCGAGTTTCATGTTTTGCTCGATAACATCAGCGCGACAGCCAGTGCTGAACAAAAAATCGAGCTTTACCTGTTTAATGACTTAATTGAGAAGGGGAAGTTTGACCCGAGTGTTCTTTCTATAACTTCGAATATGAGTAGCTCAGCTGCTTTGATAGATGCTGCTCGTCAAGTGGTTGAACAAAAGCGAGTGATTGGCTTGAAGCACAACGAAGGTCTGCTTGGGCAAGCCCGCTCTGGTTCACACGCTATCGAAACTCAGTTTAAAGAGTTTTCCGCTGTATTAGACCAAGAAACCCAACAAGAGATGGACAAACTATCGCTGATCAACAACATCCTTTGCGTCACGCTACTCGTGTCGATCATTCTGTTCAGTTGGTTAATTGTCCGTTCTATTATCGGCAAGATTGAGTCACTGCTTTCGGTGATTCGCAACATCGTTGATTCTAACGACGTGTCTATTCGTTCGCACCTTGATGGCAAAGACGAACTCGGCACTTTAGGCCAATACTTCAACCAATTGCTTGATCAGCTAGAAGGCTTGATCGCGGCATCTCAATCTAAGTCACAGCAACTGACACAAAGCACGTCGAACATGCATGACGAGCTAGAGTCAGTAATCAAACAGTTTGAAGTGCAAGCTAACCATACCTCAACCATGACAACCTCAGTGCAAGAGATGGTACTCACCATTGGCGAAATTTCTGAAAGCACATCGGTTGCTGCAGAAGGTGTTCATCAAGCGAAAGTGAATGCAGACAAGGGCCGAGAGGTGGTTGTCGCGACCATCGATAATATTACTCAGTTGTCTGAACGCCTTTCAAGCAGCCAAGATTCGATCAGCTCATTGAACCATCATGTTGATCAAATCGGCGATGCAGTAAACATCATCCAAGGCATTGCAGAACAAACCAACTTATTGGCATTGAACGCAGCGATTGAAGCAGCACGTGCCGGTGAACAAGGCCGAGGCTTTGCGGTGGTTGCCGATGAAGTTCGAGCGCTGGCAAGCAGAACGCACCAATCAACGACTGAAATTACCAGTGTAGTAACGGCAATTCAGAGCCAAATGAATGCTTCGATGACAGAAATTGGTGAGTGCAATCAACAAGGTCAATTAACACTAAAAGATTCAGAAGAACTTGATGCTAGCCTGCAGCTTATCTTAAGCGACATGGAAAGCATCCAGGGCAACTCTGAGCGTATTGCATCAGCGATTGAAGAGCAGGGTGCTGTTATGGCACAAGTGAGCGACTCAATCACCGAGTTAAACACCATTTCAAGTGATAACAACGCTTCGGCGCAACATTGCTTAGTTGAAGTGGATAAAGTCGCAGAGCAAGCCCATGAGATGGATAAAGCGGTGGCGCAGTTCAAGACCTCTTAGAAGCAACCTAGTTGCATTAAGGAAGAGCAGCCAAACAACTTAATAGAAAGGCGCGGGTTATCTGCGCCTTTTTTGTACCTGATGGATAGGCAAGTTCATGGACAGGTATAAATAAGAATAAGGCATTCCAAAATATACTTAAGTATCTGTGAAATATAACTAAAATAATGACAGACTATCGAATAAACGAACGTATTGGCGCGTTTCTGGCAAACGGTTAAATCTATAGGAAGAGGAACAACATGCACTACGACGTATTCAACGGAGACGCAGATGGCATAATCGCGTTGTTACAGCTGCGATTAAGTGAGCCACGAGAGAGCGTGCTCATTACTGGTGTAAAGCGTGATATCAAGTTGGTCACTCAAGTTGTTACTCAAATTATGGAGCCGGGTAAGCAAGGTGACATTTCTTCCGTTACCGTTTTAGATGTGTCGATGGAGAAAAACTTATCTGCATTGAACTCACTGCTAGACGCCAACATTAATGTATTTTATTGCGATCATCATCGAACTGGTGAGGTACCTGACTCTAGCTATTTGGATACTCTGATTGATACCGCGCCAGAGAGCTGCACGAGCTTGCTAATTAACCAGAAGCTGAATGGTGCGCATGTGGCTTGGGCAATCGCGGCTGCTTTTGGTGATAATCTAAAAACTGTGGCCATGCGGTTAGCGGATGAAAATGGATTCGATCAATCCCAAACAGAGTTTTTGGAAGAGCTAGGTACCTTGGTGAACTACAACGGTTACGGTTCGTCACTCAGTGATTTGCATTTCACGCCAGCTGAGCTTTACAACATTCTTTATCAATACCCAAATCCGTTTGATCTTTTGGATGATAAAAACTCTGTGTTTTATCGACTACGAACTGCCTATCAAAGTGATCGCCAGCAGCTATCAAACCTTGTTCCTGTTTATGAAAGTGAAGTCGCACGTGTGTTTGAACTGCCAGGTGAGACTTGGGCAAGGCGCATCAGTGGCGTATTTGGTAATGAAATCGTCAATCAAGATCCAAACCGAGCGCAAGCAGTATTAACGAAAAACAAAGATGGAAAGTCTTACACGGTGAGTTTACGGGCACCATTATCAAACAGAATAGGCGCGGATGAAATTTGCTCAAGTTTTGCAACTGGTGGAGGAAGAAAAGCAGCGGCTGGAATTAATCAACTTAATGAACTTGATAAGGTGAATTTTATTTCACTATTGGACGCATATTATTCATCTGGTGCTGAGGGTTAACTGAAAAATTCCTGAGGTATACATCCAAAATTCCACAAATTTTCACTCCTATATTCCGTTATACGTGTGTATCTCTAGCACATGTATGACGATTATATCCAAGCTATTTTAGTGATGTCACTCGCAATGGTATCTGGTCTGAGGTCAGTGATTACGGCATGTTTGGGGTGATTTTTGCCGATTTAAAGTTCGTTTTTTCTTATTGGTTATTTTTTATGTTTTTGGTTAATTATCTTAGTGAATTAAGGTTGATTAAATATTTGCTCAATCAATGCATTTAGCTGAAAATAACAGATTTTAGCATTTCAATTTGAATGAAAAGTCAAAATCATATTGATTCTGATATTCAATCTGTGACTTAAAATCACAAGTTAAATCAAAGGTCATCTTTTCCTATAAATTCCATTACTTCTCTATAAATATTCATGATTACAATGAATTGGTTCGGTTGTGATTGGCACAGCTGTTAAGTAAGGAAGTGGGACTAATGTTGAAACGTAAAGCTCTACAATTAGCAGTATCGGTCGGCATGGCGGCTATGTCTGGCGCTGTTTATGCGAATGGTTCAGATATGACGAATCCAGATTCAGGCGTCGTAGTTGGCTATTGGCATAACTGGTGTGACGGTGGCGGCTACCAAGGTGGTAATGCGCCGTGTGTGACGCTAGATGAAGTGAGCCCAATGTACAACATCGTGAATGTATCATTCATGAAAGTGTACGATGTAGCGGATGGTCGAATCCCAACTTTTAAACTGGACCCAACGGTTGGGCTTTCAGAAGAACAATTTATTGACCAAATCTCAGAACTCAACAAGCAAGGTCGCTCTGTACTGTTGGCTTTGGGTGGTGCAGATGCACACGTAGAGTTAGAAACAGGTGATGAAAGAGCCTTTGCTGATGAGATCATTCGTCTCACGGAGCGCTATGGCTTTGATGGTCTAGATATCGACCTCGAGCAAGCGGCCGTTACTGCTGCAAACAACCAAACCGTTATTCCAGATGCGCTGAAGCTAGTGAAAGATCACTACCGCGCAGAAGGCAAAAACTTCCTTATTACTATGGCGCCAGAGTTCCCGTACCTAACGACGGGTGGTAAGTATGTTCCTTACATCGATAACTTGGAAGGTTACTACGATTGGATCAACCCGCAGTTTTATAACCAAGGTGGCGACGGCATCTGGGTTGACGGTGTAGGCTGGATTGCTCAAAACAACGATGAGCTAAAAGAAGAGTTCATTTACTACATCTCTGACTCTCTAATCAACGGTACTCGTGGTTTCCATAAGATCCCGCACGATAAGCTTGTGTTTGGTATCCCTTCGAGTATTGACGCAGCGGCAACTGGTTTTGTGAAAGAGCCACAAGACCTATACGACGCGTTCGATAGTTTAACTGCTCAAGGTCAGCCTTTACGCGGTGTAATGACGTGGTCTATCAACTGGGATATGGGCACCAACAAAGCCGGACAAGCATACAACGAACAATTCATTAAAGACTACGGTCCATTTGTTCACGGCCAAGTGACACCGCCACCGGTTGAAGGTGAGCCTGTGTTGAAAGGTGTTGAGAATACACGTGTTCTTCACGGCACTGTTTTTGACCCGATGGAAGGCGTGACAGCAACAGATAAAGAAGATGGTGATTTAACCTCATCAATTGATGTTGAAGGTTATGTCGAGACCAGTGTTATTGGAACTTATGTGCTGACTTACCGCGTAAAAGACAGCGACAACAATGAAACAACCAAGGCAAGAACGATAGAAGTTTACAGCCAAAAACCTGTTTTCGATGGCGTGTCGGATACTACTGTAGTGCTTGGTAACTCATTTGACCCAATGGCGGGTGTTACAGCAAATGATGCTGAAGACGGTGACCTAACAAGTTCAATTACACACACTGGTAGTGTCGATGTGAATGAGATAGGTAACTACACGCTTGTGTATAGCGTAACAGATAGCGCGAACCAAACTGTAACCGCTGACCGTAAAGTGTCTGTGACGGATGGTTCTAACTGTGCTGCTGCATGGGATGCCGACACCGTTTATGTTGAAGGTGACCAAGTATCGCATGATGGAGCAACGTGGGTTGCAGGTTGGTATACTCGTGGCGAGGAGCCGGGAACGACAGGTGAGTGGGGCGTTTGGAAAAAAGCGTCAGACAGTTCATGTGGCGGCAACCCTGATCCAGGTGGTGATTTAGAGCTAAGTGTATCTGGTCTTCAGTCGGAATACATTCTAGATAATGGCAATGTACGTTTACAGTTCACACTAGCGTCAAACGAAGCGCTTGATGTCACCGCAACGGTGAGCAATAGCTCGGATACTGTTGTTGAACAGACTAACGTGAATCTAACTGATAGCCGCACGATTACTATGGAGCTGAGTGATGTTGCAGAAGGTCAGTACCAGCTTGAAGTGGTTGGTACTGCGACAGACGGCGAAGTGGTGATGGTGGATAACTCGTTCTCAGTAAAAGAAGAGGGCGGAACAACACCTCCTCCGGGTAACTACCCTCCGTATGCAGCTGGTACTAACTACGAAGCAGGTGACATTGTGGTAGGCAGCGACAATGGTCTATACGAATGTAAGCCTTGGCCATACACGGCTTGGTGTGCAAGCGCATCTTATGCTCCTGGTGACAGCCAGTACTGGCAGGACGCTTGGACAAAGCTTTAGTCTTATAGTTTAACGCTAGCAATATAAAGTAGACGATCAAAGAGAGGCCATTGTGCCTCTCTTTTTTATGTTTAAACATTTCTGATTTAGAACTTTGATAACCGTCTTGATCTCAAACTCGGTACTTTATATCACCTTAGATAACACTATGACGCAATGTGATATTGGATACGCGATAAAAATAAAGGCAAATATGGGTTCTTTGTTGATCTATGTGTTTAGACTAATTTGCTGCGTATCGACTTCTCTAGATTTTCACACACGTGATCAGCGCATTGCCGGATTGAGTATCCCAAGGTATCAGTTTGTCGTAATCGTGCTCGAATATATTAACCTCGAAGTAGGGCTTCAATATTTCGATTAATTCCTTAAACGAGAATGCCACCATCGGGTGTTCATCATTCCACACTTGAGTTTCACCCGCGGTCGTCTTTTCAATACTAAGCTTTAGCGCTTGCTTATCACCCTGACCAGAGTAATACCAACCAGAACGGAACGTGAAATCGTCTTTGTCTTGGTTTGTTGTGTGTCTAACAAATAGGTCGTTACTGATCTTGTCTTTATCCACCACGTTAAAACAGAAAATGCCTTCAGGCTTTAATGCGCGATGTACACTTTCAATACACTCTTTAAGTTTCTCTAGGCCATCGTTGTAATGGATGGAATACAAGAAACAAGTGATAAGATCGAGTGGTTCAGTGACCTCAAAGTTACTCATGTTTTGTACTGAGAACTTGGCTTCTGGGCAGCGAACTTCTGCGATGTCTAACATCGGCTTGTTAAGATCTAGGCCACCGCTTTGGTAACCAAAATCAATAAAATGACGAACGTGTGGGCCAGTGCCACAAGCTAAGTCGAGGTGTGTTTTTCCTTCATTTCCAAAGATTTGATGGAGTCTACGGACGCAGTTACTTTGCGCTTGGTAGTCAATATCTACACACATTAAGTCATAGTAACCGGATAGGTCGGTATAGAGTGCGTTAGCGGACATGTTTGCCTGCAGCATAAGCTGAAAAATTAGGGTGGCGCATCATATACCGAAATGCAGAGAACGCAATCAAATATCGATCAATATAAGCGCTTTAATTGTTGGTGGTTGTACTTTAATTGTGGACGGTGGAGTTCAATTCGTGCAGTTAGTCGACTGACTTTACGTATATTTAAACTATCTCCGGATTATGAATGAGAGGAGGTCGCTATGATTACGAAAGTGCTTCATAGCACACCGTGTCGTCGTTAACTAAGACTTGGTTTTTCCCCCTTGTTTTCGCAAGATAAAGCGCCTCATCAGTCACACGAATAAGTGTATCAATGGTGTTGGCAGAGTGGCACTCGCACTGGTTGGTAACGCCAATACTCACGCTCGATGTAAATTGGTGGCGATTAAATCCAAAAAAGATATGTTGATTGAAGGTGTGGCAGATTCGTTCGCCAATGATTTTGGTATGCGCGGACTTCGCTTTTGGAATGAACACAATAAACTCCTCGCCACCCCATCGTCCTACTACACCCCCTAACAATTCAACGTGAGTTTTAATGGTGTCTGCTAAGTGCTTAATGACCGTGTCACCGACTGTGTGCCCAAACCTGTCGTTAATCGATTTGAAGTCATCAATATCAATCAACATACATGACATCACCATATGCTGATTAACCGGTTTTTTTAACCAATCGTAAATAGCACGTCGATTGAGCACATGTGTTAAATCGTCATGCATCGCACGATGCAGTAACTCCTTCTCTAGCAAAACCTTATCAGTGACTTCCTCAAGGATAACTTGAATGGCGTCTTCACCTTCCCAGTTAATCACGTTGTCATAGAGGTTGAAGTATTTATAGGAGCCATCGAAACACTGGTTAGATACCACGGAACTAAAGTTCGGTGTATGGCCGTCGAGAATATTGCCACAGCGTCTTATCGCAGCTTCGCGCTGATCTTCAGGTACAATGGATATGATAGAGTCCATAGCAAGCACTTGTTCTATAGATCCTGCACCTTGCTGCTCAACCCATGTTTGGTTGACCATTAAAGGCTTGAAGTTTCTATGGATCAAGATCCCTTGTTTTGATGTGCTGAGTAGCTTGCGGTACATACGATCGGTTTCGTTACGTTTGCGCTGAGCTTCGACTACGGATGTAATGTCAATGATAGTCACTTTGAGCGCGGGTTTGCCATTGAGTTCAATAATATGTGATAGGCAGAAGATAGAAATGTTGCGGTCATTGGCTGGAATATCTGTATACAACTTGCCTTTGTTGAGCTTGCCTTTTATTGCTTCTAAATAACGCTTTTTTGCTAGGTTTTGGTAATTCTCAGGGACCAATGCATAAACAAATTCTACGTTCAGTAAAAGTTCTTCCCGGCTTCGGTAACCAAAGATTCGGGCGATCTCATTGTCTACATCAATAATTCGGTGATTTTGTAGAGTCATATGCCCTTGCGCGGAATCGAAGTTCTGGCAGGGTGTTGTGGTGGTTAAATCTACTTGAATGCTCATATCGACCGGACTACTTATTCGTTAAACTGAAACAGCTGTTGCTCCCTCGCTGCTGCGACCTACGGGCTTTGCGGCACGCTTTTATGACGAGACTAGATAGGAAAAATATGGTATCTAGGTAAACCCAGTGTGACATTTATAATTTTATGATTAATCAGTAATTTTACTGATTCAAACCGAGTTCTTGAAAAGGAAACAATTCAGGAAAGTAGGCCAGTAATTAACGCCAAATCACTCAAATTAAATAAGCGAACCAAACAAGGAGAGTTGAGGCAATGAAGCCAGCAACAAATGCACAGGATTCAATGGAAAATGGAACAGCATTGAAAAGCAGCACATCGATAGAAATTAAGCTTGATGACTTATCGGGCGGGGAAGTCGTTGAGTTGCTTGAAGAGCACCTCGCTGATATGTATGCAACTTCGCCAGCCGAAAGCGTTCATGCATTGGATCTGGAAGGGCTGAAGTCGCCAGATATTACCTTTTTCAGTGCTTGGAAAGACAGCCAACTGCTTGGGTGTGTTGCCATTAAAGAGCTAAATACACAACACGCTGAACTCAAATCAATGAGAACCTCGCAGTTTGCTCGAAAGTCAGGCGTTGCCAGCCAACTCTTACAACACGTATTGGATACCGCAGCCATTCGCCAGTATCAAACAATCAGTTTAGAGACAGGTTCAGAAGACTACTTTAAGGCCGCACGTAACCTGTATGAAAAGTTTGGCTTTGGATACTGTGAACCCTTTGCTGATTATGTGCTGGACCCGCACAGCCAGTTCATGAGTATTGAGTTGCGTTAGATGCGATCGAAATTGTAGATCGAAGTAAAAGAAAGATTCCCTATCACGTTCGTTCCTCACTGTAAGGAATGACGGGCGGGGTGTATCTCGATGACTTGTACTTCTGTTTTGCTGTTGTAAAAAAAGGTTGCTCTGAGCAACCTTTTTAATAGGTAACGATAATGGCTAAAGCGTTAGCGAGTTTCTAGCTCCGCGAAAATGGCTTCGGCATCTACTACGCTGCCTGAGATAGAAAGTGTGCTGAAAGGAACCAAATCTTCAGGGCTTGATGGCTTTTTAACAAGTAACTCAGGGTAGATTTTTGATTCACCCATTAACATCGCTTTGAGCTCTTTGACTGACAAATCAGGGTAGCGTGACCAAACCAAGGCCGCGACGCCTGAAACCACTGGCGCAGCCATACTTGTGCCACTTTTCGAACCGTAAGTATTCCCCGGTGTGGTTGATAAAATGCGGTACCCAGGTGCAAACACATCAACCGACTTTTGACCGAAGTTACTGAAGCTCGCCACTAATGTTTCGTCGGCGTATTTCGCTGATGCACCCACATCTAACCATGTTGAAATAGGCTTTGAGCGGTAGTGCTTCGCGTAGCGGTTTGGAAAGCTTGGTTTGATGTCGTTATCGTTGCGGCTGTTACCCGCAGAGTGAACGATCAACACGCCTTTACGTGCCGCATAACGAAACGCGTGGTCGACGATGTACTTACGTGGCGAGTAGCTTTTACCGAAGCTCATGTTAATGACCTTAGCACCATTATCGACGGCATAGCGCACTGCGTTAGCAATGTCTTTGTCTCGCTCATCGCCATTTGGCACCATACGTACCGCCATGATCTGAGCATGGTCCGCTACACCATCAATACCAATAAAATTGCCGCGTTCAGCAGCGATGATTCCAGCAACGTGTGTACCGTGCGAACCGACAGGGCCTTTTACATCGTTGTTGCCGTAGCCTTTTTCCCAAGGGTTAGAAATGTCATCCCAAACAATATCGCCACGCGTATCGAGCTCTAGGTTAAGGTGAAAATCTAGAGAATCTTGATAGCGGCTACGACGAGATTCCAGATATTCAAAGGAGTACCATGAATCAAACAGACTTAAAAGCCCTTCAGCAGCGGTTACAACGCTAGCGTTCTCGCTATCCAATAGTGTTTTTAAACCGTTAGTAGAAAAGTCTTTTTGATCGACGAACTGAAGAATCTGTTCTTTGAACTCATTGGCTTGGTCAGTTGCTGTCGTTACACGATTCAACGCATCTTGGTCATCTTTTAGAGATGACAAGTAATCGGATTCAACACCTTGATAGTACTTACGTTTCTTACGCGGAATCCAATGTCCGTTCTCTTTTAACTCAAGGTACTTTTTGTATTCTCTAGTGACTTCTAGCGTGTCCTGGTCAACGTTAATGCCTAATGAGTTACCAAGAAAATTCCAACCATGGACATCATCGATGTAGCCATTGCCATCATCATCGATACCGTTGTCTGGGATCTCTCCTTCATTGGTCCAAAGCTTGTTTTTGAGGTCTTCGTGTTCAACGTCGACACCCGAATCAAGAACGGCAACGATGACAGGTTGTGGTTGAAGAGGAGGCATCAAGTAGTCATATACCACATCAGAACCCACACCCTGAATTCTTGTGTAGCTTGCTGTTAAGTTAAACCAATCACCGCGTTGTTCATCAGCGTTGCTCATCATTCTCATCGAGAAAAATGAAGGTTGGATAGTTTCTCGCGAGTAATCCTCAACAATTGTCCCTTTTACATCTTGGATGAAAGGTGAGTTGGCAGGTTGTGGCTCTGGGCTACTCTCATTCAGAGTTGTAGCTGATACGTGAGCCGAAGCCATAATAGCCAAAGCAAGCGTGGTGAGTCTTTGTCCGTGATTCATGTGTGTTGCATCCTTATCATTGTGCGACTAAATAGTTGTGCGACTAGAACTGACTCCTTAGCGAAGCTTTATGAAAGCACGCAGTCAGTTCTGTGAGAGGGAAATACCCGCTCAAAAAGCAATCAAAAGGTAATATGCAATCAGACTTGTATCATTCGTTTGATCAATGAAATGGTAGGAAGATCTCACTGTGATTAATTTTAAAGTCTCAAAGTTTGAGCTAAATTCTATTAACAAAACCAATATTTATAAAATTAAGAATTGAAATTAAAGATGTTTAGAATCAACTGATTAGTTTGTTAATTGCAGGGGATGGTTTTGGCTCTCACTCTGCATTGAAGTGCTTTTGAAAGAGCCAAGATCAAGGAGCTTAGTCGTCGTGAGAGCTAAATTTAAAGTTTCCGTTGACGGCAAAATGGTCTGAAAGGTGCCAACTTCCCCAAGTGTCAGAGTTCAACCTTTGATGAAGCTTGACCGTATTAGTATTACTTGTTGCTCGTCTATGCATTCTGCTAACAAAAACGTAATCCAGATACTCTACGTCAGCGCCACCTGAATATTTATAAGCGGCATACGGGTTAATCGTCGGGTCAAAGGTTGCATTGGTGTAGCCTCTGAATTCTGGAGGATCAACATCCAACGTAGCTAGCATTAGCAGGTATTCCACGAAGTCGCTATTTTTATCGATATTGAAGTCTCCAGCATAGATAACTGCTTCGTTGGAAGGTATGCCTTTAGTCAGCATAAAGGTTCGCATCAGCCCTAGCTGCAAGCGTCTTAGTCTTTTGGCAGCAGGCGTATTGAATGATGCTAGGTGCGTGTTAAATATATGATATATCTGACCATCTTTGTCGATTTTGGTATAGACGACGCCTTTATCTGCGTAACAATCCGTCCCAGAGCAGTGTTCAAAAACTATACTGTCGGTTTCAATAATTGGATGGCGACTAAAAGTGACCACGCCTCCGTCGTACATCGCACTAGTGCCACCTCCTACCACCTCTGTTCTAAATGCATATTCCTCTGCTAGAGCGTTGAATAGGATCTCTCGGTCTGAAGAAAAAGCTTCTTGAAGTGTGAGTACGTCATATCCAGAGAGAGTGTGGTCCAAGACACTTGCACGACTTGTAATGTTTGATGATACGCCGGGGAGCATCCATAGGTTATATGAGCCAACGTTCAAGGTATTTGGGTCTTGATCAAAATCATTGATCGTATGTTCTGAGACTACAAATTCAACGTCGTCAAAGCCTGACGTGTATATAGCCTTAACACCGAACTCAGAGTGATATCCATCTTGGTTATATCGATGAAGAATATATGGGTTGTAGTCGGTCACCATCCCTTGATCTTTGTACCCATAAGACAACGTTGAGCCTGAACCGTGACCAACCAACCTAAGTTGACTTACAGGTTCTTGTGGCTTACGTGCCCAAGTACCTTCGTTTGTTAATCGTGAAATTGTTAGGAAGTAGTCATAGGTTGCGCCATTAACAAGCCCATAGTATCGATTAAAATCAGCTACTTTGGCTTTTTGATAAGGCCAAATAACTAAGTTATTTGTAGTAAGCCTATATTGGTAACCGTTACTTACGGGCGTACTGGAATCTATAGAAAAGTTTATTAATATGGGTTTGTCGGTACGGTTTATATAGTAAAGTGATGTTGCGAGTGCTTGGCTGGCTATTGCCCAAAGTATCAGTGTTGAACACAGCTTTTTGATCATGTTTCTTCCTTTGATTACATTCCTAAAATCGAAATCAGAAAATAGCCTTGATATGCACTCAGTTGCAATTTAAGGGTTTTGGTTTTGTGCTGTGTAACACGTATGTGATCATATTGTATATTTTATGAAAAATTACGCTATTTTATAGTAACTTATGATTATTCTAACCGATTCGAAGTACATTCTATGACGACTTATTTTGCTGGTTTTTCCCTTGGGCTTTCGCTGATTCTTGCAATCGGTTCTCAAAATGCATTTGTTTTAAAGCAAGGGCTTAAGAATCAACACGTATTGGCAGTTTGTGCTGTATGTGCCATTTCTGATGCCTTACTAATTAGCTTCGGCGTTACAGGCTTTGGCGCAATCGTTAAACAGTTCCCACAAATTGAGCAGCTCGCTCGTTATGGCGGCGCTATCTTTTTGGGTGTCTACTCATTCTTAAGCTTCCGCTCTGCATTTACCGAAAACCACGCCTTAGAAGCCACTACTGAAACCAAAGACTCGTTAACCAAAGCGATTGCGATGTGTTTGGCGTTTACTTGGCTTAATCCGCATGTGTATTTGGATACTGTGGTATTGCTGGGTTCTATCTCAACGCAATATCAACCTAATCAAATGTTGTTTGGCGCTGGTGCAGTATCGGCGTCGTTTGTGTTCTTCTTTTCACTTGGATATGGCGCACGTTTCTTGGCTCCAATGTTTAAGAACCCGAGAGCGTGGAAGGTGTTGGAATTTGTCGTTGGCATGATCATGGCGTCTATTGCAATATCTTTGATCGTTTAGCCGCTCGTAATTAGGCATTCAAACATATTATCTAAAGTTCCTACCTAAAGTGACTGCCTTTAGTTGCCTTCGTATTTAATTATTTCCACAAAAATGGAATTATTTTTCGTCTTTCGGTTTTGGCGTTCGTCTTAGGGGTATGAATAGAAAATAATGACCTAATTCGGAGTCAACCATGATTAAACTTGTTAGCTTTAAAAACTGCCCATTCGTTCAACGTGTAATGGGTGCTTTAGTAATGAAAAATGTCCCATTTGAAATTGAATACATTGAGCTAAATAATAAACCTCAATGGTTCCTAGATATTTCGCCAAACGGACAAGTGCCAGTATTGATTACAGAAAATGACACAGTTATTTTTGAATCAGATGCAATTGTTGAATACTTAGATGATAAGTATGCGCCAATAGAAGAGGTGTCTGCCGAGCAAAAAGCATTAGATCGCGCTTGGTCTTATCAGGCAAGCAAACATTACATGCCACAATGCGGAACGATGGGTAGTAAAGATAAAGAAACCTTTGAGACGCGTTTAGCGATTCTTCAAAAATCCTTCCAAAAAGCCGAGAATAAATTGGGTGATAGCGTCTTCTTTAAAGGCGATTACATCTCTAACGTCGACATCGCTTGGCTACCACTGTTACACCGAGCATCAGTAATCAAAGAGGGCTCAGGTTTTGACATGCTTGAAGGCTTCCCGAAAGTACAGAAGTGGCAAGCGGCGCTGATTGAATCTGGCTTGACCGATAAAACTGTTCCTGCGGACTTTATTGAGAAGTTCAGTGGCTTCTATTTAACGAATAACTATTTGGCTAGTCTTACAGAAGCTTGTTAATAACATGGAATAAATTTAAATATATTTTAATAGCAGGTTGTTCTAAATAAGTCTTCTGAAAAATAAAACTCACCCTATTAATCGATAGCGTGAGTTTTTTATTTCTGAGGAAGGTATAGCTGATGTATATAAACGCTACTTTTAAGATTAATGGCTTTCTAACATGTTGATTTAAGTTGACTTTAATGGTCGTGATATAGTGGGTGCGCTTCGTTTTACATCTATTTTTCTTATTGTGTCTCATAAATAAGATGCTGATAAATTATTTAACTATTCGCTTGGTGAATAAAAAGTATCGTGTTAATTTCTCTATCACTTCACAAATGAACAGTGTTTTATTGTTTGTTAGGAGTCGCTTGAATAATTTATTTTAAACAGTATCGCAACCGTTGGAATAGTGTCGGAAACCTATTGATAGTTGATGAACGGTACTGTGGAACAAACTAAAAAGGGTATTTTCATGCTTAAATCATCATTTCTATTGGGCCTAATTGGCTTAGTTTCACTTCCTACACTTGCTGCTGGTATCGAGGGCGGTCCATACATTGGCGCAGGCCTTGGTGTGTATCAAGACTCAGACACTGACGGCGCAGGCAGTCTAGATGCTGAAAGCATGGGGTACAGCCTTTACGGTGGCTACCAATTTAACCGCATTGTAGGTATCGAACTTGGCTACACGGATTATGCTGACTATGAATCATTTGGTACTAAGGTGTTTTCACCAACATCGCTTTCTGTTGCAGCAAACCTAGGCTACACCTTTGATAACTCAATTCGTCCATTTGTACTAGCGGGCTTGAGCTACGTAGATTTGAACTCAAACAACGCTAGCTCTTTTGATGATGATTCTGGTGCCGGCTTTCATTTCGGTATTGGTGTTGAATACACGCCAGTAGAAAACCTAACATTACGTTTGATCTCACAAGCAGACGCTGTAAATATCGAATTCTTCGGCCCTAATGGTAATAGACTGGCAAGTCGTGATGTCGCGTTTAGCACTGTAACTCTGGGTGCTTCGTACAATTTTTAATGACCCCTGTGAAATAACTTACAGCTAATGTCATGGACACCTATAACCGCTCTAACGTTGAGCGGTTTTTTTATGTCAAAAATAACGATTGGTCACGCTATGGGCGGAGTTGCTCTAAAGCCTGAAATTAGTTGGTTTTCACAAGCTTATAAAAGGGAATTATCTCGACTATTTTGGTAGATTAAAGGTATTACAGACTTCCAGTGAGCAGCAATGAAGATTCTTCACACGTCCGATTGGCACCTTGGCCAAAACTTCTACAATAAAAGCCGTAAGAATGAACATGAACGGTTTTTACAATGGTTACTTGAGCAAGTTACAGAGAAAGACATCGACGCGATTATTGTTGCTGGCGATATTTTTGATACCAGCACACCGCCGAGTTACGCTCGTGAGATGTATAACAAGTTCGTGGTCGATTCGAACAAGATCGGCTGTCAATTGGTGTTGTTAGGTGGAAATCACGATTCGGTGTCTGTGCTTAAAGAGACACAACAGCTGCTCAAATACATGGGCGCAGACGTGATTCCTAATACCAACCAAGATCATGCGACTCAGGTTGTCGAACTAAAAGGTAAAAACGGCGATGTAGAAGCGCTGGTTTGCGCCATTCCTTTTATTCGCCCACGCGATGTGTTGACCAGTCAGGCGGGTGTCACCGGCGTTGAGCGCCAAAAACAGCTCGGCGATGCGATCAAACAGCACTACCAAAGTGTTTATGATGCGGCGGTTGCTAAACGTGCGACGTTTGAAAACAGCGAGCACATGCCGATCATCGCTACTGGTCATTTAACGGCGATGGGGGTTCAACAATCGGACTCGGTACGCGACATCTATGTCGGCAACCTTGATGGTTTCGCCGCTGATGGCTTCCCAGATGCCGATTATATTGCACTTGGTCATATCCACCGCCCACAAGTGGTGGCAAAGCGTGAATACATTCGTTATTCAGGCTCTCCAATCCCATTAAGCTTTGATGAACTTAAATCTCAAAAGCAGGTATGTCTAGTTGAGTTTGTTGAAGGTGAGCGCACGATTTCTCAATTGCCAGTTCCAACGTTCCAACCCCTAGCCGAAATCAAAGGTGACTTGAGCGAGGTTGAATCTCAGCTGAACCAATACATAGGTTTAGATAGCGAACAAAACGTGTGGTTATCGATAGAAGTGCAAGCGCAAGATTACTTGTCGGATCTACAAGAGCGTGTGCGCGCATTAACTGAAGGTTTGAATGTGGAAGTACTTCAATTACGCCGAGCAAGAGAACGTCGCAATCAAGCATTAGAGCAAGAGTCGGCAGAAACCTTATCTGAACTGAGCCCGATGGACGTATTTAGCAAGCGTATTGCCTTAGAAGAGTTTGAAACCGATTCTGAAAAAGCGCGTTTAGAGCGCATGACGGTGAAGTTTAAACAAGTGATGGTTGAAGTGTCTGATAGCGCTCAAGCGCCGAACAAAGTAGAAGAGTAACCAGTATGAAGATTTTAAGCCTAGAATTTGAAAACCTGAACTCTTTGAAAGGGCGTTGGAAGCTCGATTTTACTCAATCGCCGTTCGCAGAAAACGGCCTGTTTGCTATTACGGGTCCAACAGGTGCGGGTAAGACCACCATTCTGGATGCGATTTGTTTAGCGCTATTCCACCGCACGCCTCGTTTGAAAAGCATAGCGAAGGGCAATAACGAGCTGATGACTCGCGGTACGGGGGAGTGTTTCGCCGAGCTTGAATTTGAAGTGCAGGGCAAAACGTACCGTTCTAACTTCCATCAAAAGCGAGCGCGCGGAAAACACGATGGCGCATTACAGACGCCAACGTGTGAATTTGCCGATGCTGACACCGACAAAGTCTTAGAGACCATGTTGACCAAGAAAACCAAGTTGGTGGAGCAGGTAACAGGTTTAGACTTTTCACGTTTCACTAAATCCATCATGTTGTCTCAGGGTGAGTTTGCGGCCTTTTTAAATGCCAATGCTAACGACCGAGCAGAGCTACTTGAAGAGCTGACTGGAACCGAAGTTTATAGCCTGATCTCTGAGCGCATATACGATCATTTTAAGTCAAGTGAAGAGTCACTTAACAACCTGAAAGCGAAAGCCGAAGGTGTAAGTTTATTGTCTGATGAGCAGATTCAAGAGCTGACAACAGAGCGTGACACGTTAGAAACTGAACAGAAACGTTTAGCCGAGCAGTTAAAAGAGTGGCAAGCGCATCTAAGCTGGTGGAAAGACGTGACTAAAGCTGAGCAAACTATTGCTACCAGTGAGCACGATCTCAAAACAGCTCAAAATGAACTAGACCGTAATCAACCTTCACTAGAGCGTTTGGCAAACAGCGAACCGGCTGAGAAATTGCGACCGCTGCACAAAGACCTAAAACGCTGCGAGCATGAGCTCAATCTTACGCAAATTAACCTAGATAACAGTACTAAGTTGCTTGCGGTACGCGAGGCCGAGAAGTTAAATGCCCAAACTAAGCTGACTCAAAGTAGCGAAGCGGTTGAAAACGTTAAAGCCGAGCAACAAGATCAAGAGAAGATCATTGAACAAGTCCGCCCACTCGACAATCAAATGTCGGTACTTAAAGACAAGAAAGCTTCGGCGGTTAACGCCGCGAATACGCTGAATGAACAACACGCGCAGCAGCGTAATCAACAGGTCGTTTTGGTCCAAAAACTAGATGCACTGGAGCAACAAGATCAACTTAGCACTGAGTACCTAAATACGCATCAAGCTGACCAACATCTGGAAAAATACCTAGGTCAGTGGCAAGCAAAGGTAGAGCAAGTTCGTACTCTAGAGCGTCAGCATGCAGAACAGTTGAACTCAGCGAAGCAAGCTTTGTCAGCGGTTGATGCACAGCAAACGATCATCAAATCTGCGCAAGAAGCTAAAGCAACGCAAGATAAAACTTTAGTTGAATTGGTTGTGCTAGAGAGTAGTGCAAAGCAACAGTGGGAAGCATTGCAAGGCAACACCAGCGAACAAGTGTTGAATTCGCAAAAAGATATATTGGAGTTTTGGAATCGCAATACGCACTCACTACTAGAGATTAATCGTGGCTTCCTAAATGCCCAGCAACAACTGCACGCAAAAACACAGACACACCAAACTAACACTCAGTTGGTCGACAAACTTTCGAAAGAACGTGAAGTGCTGGTTGAGCGATATAAAGAGAAAGAGACGTCTCTTGAGCGATTGACGCGTCTGATTGATCAAGAAGGCGAATTGGCAAAATACCGTGCAGCTCTAGAATCTGGGTTTGAATGCCCACTGTGTGGTTCAACAGACCATTCGATTGAGCAGTCGCAAGATATTGCAAATTTGGTTGCTCAGAAGGATAGGGAAAATCTAGAGCTAACAGCTATCAAAAAAGAAGGCCAAGAACATCGTCAGCAGTTAGATTCTCTTGCCCCTATGATTGCGGCACTTAACGATGACATTCAACGTGCGCAAGCGGATATTCAGCAAGCTCAAATGAATTGGCAAGGCGTTGTCGACAAACTTCAACAGAGCTTATCGGATTTCGTTGGCACGGTTCCAGAGCTAGCGATACTAACGATTAACGATTTAGGCAATGGAGCTACGGTTGCGACCTTTGCTCAGCAGTGTGAACTTCAACTGAATCAGAGGTCGCAGCAACTCAAAGCGTTGGCTAATGCTAAAGCGCACTATGCCGAAGCTGAGAAACAACGCTTATCAGTGAGTGTTATGGCTGACAAAGCACAATCTAACCTTGAGTTGGCCGAGCAACGCTTAGCGGATCTGAATAAGCAAAATCACAGCACTAACGAGCAAGTGGCTCAGATAGCTCAAGCGAAAGAGCAGCAATGGAGCTCTTTGAAAGAGAATATTGTTCAAACGGCTATCGAAGCGCCTGAGCTGGAATATATCGATGATTGGTTTACTGCGAAATTGCAAGCATCAAGCACATGGCAGCAAACTAAACAGCAACAGGCCGATATTGAGAAGCAACTAATCACTCAACACGCCGAATTGAAAACCTTAGATGACAAGCTAAACAGTGTTGAGAAAGAGCTCGCGACACTGACGCAAGAGAGCGAGTCTCTAGTGTCAGAACTGACTCGTATTGGTGCTGAAAGGGCAGAGTTGTTTGGTGACAAAGACATTCAAGCCACCAGCAATGCGATGAAGCAAAAAGTTACTGAAGCGGTAAATGCATTTGATGCCTCGCAGTTAGTGCTTAACCGTTGCGAACTTGAACATCGAACCGAGCAAACCAAACACATTAGCTTCTCTGAAGAGTTGACCAGCAAGCAGTCAAGTTACACACAAGCGTCGAATGCCTGGTTAGAAGCGCTGAAAACGAGCCCGTTCGAAGATGGAGCTAATTTTGAAGCAGCGTTGTTAGACGAAGAGGTTAGAACTCAACTTCAAAGCCTAAAGAAGTCTTTAGACGAAGCGATTGTCAGTGCGCAAGCTAGGTTGAATACAGCTAAAGCGACGCAAGTGGAACTACAAAACCACGCAAATGCTAAAGCATGGCAAGAGCAAGACCAACAGCAAGTTGAAGAAGCGACTACTGAATGTCAAAACGCACAACAAAGCCATGCGACAAAGATCGGCGCGATTTCTGCCAATCTTGAAACGGATAGCCAGAACCGCAGTAATCAGCAAGATCTGTTTAAGCAAATAGACGAGCAACAGGTCGACTTTGATGATATTTCACGTCTGAATTCACTTATTGGTTCTAAGAACGGCGACAAGTTCCGTAAGTTTGCTCAAGGTCTAACACTGGAAAACTTGGTGTACTTGGCGAACAAGCAGCTACAGCGTTTGCATGGTCGTTACGAACTTAAACGTAAAGCCGATGATGGCTTAGAACTGCAAGTGCTCGACACATGGCAGGGCGATGTGATGCGTGACACCAAAACCTTATCCGGTGGCGAAAGCTTTTTGGTGAGCTTGGCGTTGGCATTAGCGCTTTCTGATCTTGTGAGTTACAAAACCAGTATTGATTCTTTGTTCTTGGATGAGGGTTTCGGCACGTTGGATAGTGACACCTTAGACATTGCTTTAAACGCGCTCGATAACTTGAATGCATCAGGCAAGATGATTGGCGTCATTAGTCACGTTGAAGCACTGAAAGAGCGAGTGCCTGTTCAGCTTAAAGTAACAAAACACTCTGGCTTAGGTGTGAGTGAGATGGAGAAGCAGTACAAGGTTGTTGCTTAGTCTTGATATAGATGCGGATAAACAGCCCCTGACTCAGTCGTGTTTCCTTCTCGAGGATGACGGAGTTTCGGGGCTGTTATCAATCACTCCTCGTCAAAAAGGAAACGGCCATGCACAAGAAGCCTCATTTACCAACTAAGACATGTCCTATTTGCCAAAAGTCTTTCTCATGGCGTAAAAAGTGTCAACGTTGTTGGGATGACGTGATTTACTGTTCTGAACGTTGCCGTCGTCATAAGACAACTTTGGCGTAATTTCTGTTCGTTTTTACAACACGTTAATAGTTTCGTCATTCATTTCTTAAGTTAATATTTCTATCTGTAAGACAACTAATGTATAAAGGCGGCATGAAGATACCTAAAAGAATACAGCCCTTAGTTGACGATGGTTTAGTCGACGAGGTGACAAGCCAATTAATGAGTGGCAAAGAAGCATCGGTGTACATTGTGCGCTGCGGCGATACGATCCGCTGTGCCAAGGTATATAAGGAAATAAGCCAGCGCAGCTTCAAAAAAGCGACCGCGTATCGTGAAGGCCGAAAAGTCCGAAATAGTCGCCGTGCTCGAGCGATGGAAAAAGGCTCTGGCTTTGGTCGTGAGCAACAAGAAAAGGTTTGGCAAAGCGCTGAAGTGGATGCCTTGTATAAACTGGCAGAAGCGGGCGTTCGTGTACCTGTGCCTTATGGTTGCTTTGATGGCGTACTGCTTATGGAGCTGGTTACTGATGACGAAGGCTATGTAGCACCACGTTTGAACGATGTCGTGATGTCGGCAGAGCAAGCGATCGAAGATCACGCAGTGATGATGACCTATGTGGTTAAAATGCTGTGTGTGGGTTTGATCCATGGTGACTTGTCTGAGTTCAACGTATTGGTCGATGAGTACGGCCCGGTAATTATCGATTTACCGCAAGCGGTTGATGCTTCGGCTAACAATAATGCCGAGTGGATGTTGGCTCGTGACATCAATAATATCCGTGATTATTACGCTCAGTTTGCTCCTGAATTGGCGAAAACCGAGTATGCCAAGGAAATATGGGCGCTCTACGAGAAAGGCGACTTAAAGCCCGATAGCAAACTAACGGGTGAGTTTACAGAAAGCGACGATTTGGCCGACATCAATGCAATCATGCAAGAGATTGACGCTGCGCGAGTTGAAGAACAACACCGACGCGAGCGAGCTAAAGAAGAAAAAGAAGGCGTTGACGACAGCAAGTTCAACTGGGCTGAGTAATCGTGATGATCAGTTTTGATCGTTAGCTAAATAGCAGCCATACGTCTTAAATAACTGATGCCTTCTTTCTAAAAAATAACCCAATAGAGCACCACTCTGTTGGGTTTTCTTTTTTAGCACTCATCAAATTTTACCATTCATCAAAGCAAGCGATTGGCATTCCTCACTACCAACTCAACTGCTCGCCATCGTACGCGTAGAAGTGCCCATTTTTATCGGGTGTCGCAGTGCGAATGATATCGACTAATTGATGGGCGACGTAGCTCGACTCAAACAACTTATCTTCAGGGACATTGGTCTGAAAAGGCTTCGACAGAGCAGTATCTGTTGTGCCTGGGTGTAGCGCTAACACAGTACCTTTCTTAATGGTGCGTTGCCATTCGATCGACATGGTTTTGATGAACATGTTGAGGGCAGCTTTCGATGAGCGATAGCTATACCAGCCGCCTAATCGGTTATCTGAAATACTCCCCACCTTTGCGGAAACCACGGCAAACTTTGGGTTGTCGCTCGTTTTAAGAATCGGCGTGAAGTGTTTTGCCAATAATAAGCTGGGCAGAGTATTCACCGAGATGTTTTTTAGGAAAAACTCAGGGTCAATGGACGCAAGGTTCTTTTCCGGACCAAGCTCTGGAGTGTGAAGCATACCCACGCAGTTTATCAACCAATCAAGTTGTTCAAACTCAGAACTCAAACACTTGATATCAGCTTCGTTGGTGGCGTCGACTTTGTGCCAGTTCAAGCGAGTGTTTTCAAGTTCCGGCTGTTGAGAGTGGTAAGTCGCGTCTACATGCACATCAAGAAAATCAAACCGAGACAGCTCAGATAATAGGTGTTTAACCACAGCGAAACCGATGCCGCCACTCCCACCGACCACCAAAATGTGTAATCTGAGTTGCTCAACCATTATAAATTCTCCAAGTTTGTGATTCGTTGTTCTGCGATCTCGAGTATCGCTTGTTGGTCGTGTTCATTCATGTTGTCCCAAGAGCGATATAACATGCCCATGCGTGGGTTACGGTTTAACGCATCGCGGTGCTGGTTCATAAAGCGCCAGTACAAGCTATTGAAAGGGCAAGATTGCTCTCCGCTGCGTTCTTTTATCTTGTAGTGACAGCCTTTGCAGTAGTCGCTCATGCGGTTGATGTAAGAACCGCTGGCAGAGTATGGTTTGGTTCCGACGATCCCGCCATCCGCAAACAGTGCCATACCTCGCGTATTTGGCATTTCAACCCACTCAATCGCGTCGACGTAAATACCAAGGTACCAACTGTCTACTTGGTCAGGGTCGATGCCTGTGATTAAGCAGAAGTTGCCAGTGATCATTAACCTTTGGATGTGGTGCGCGTAAGCAAACTCAAGAGACTGGTCAATCGCATGCTTCATGCAGTTCATCTTGGTCTGTCCGTCCCAAAAGTAATGGGGCAAGTTGTTGTTTGCTGAATAATGGTTTTTGTTGGCGTAAGTAGGCATGTTCGCCCAATAGACGGCGCGTATGTACTCTCGCCAACCCAATATTTGACGAACGAACCCTTCGACCTGTGCGATATCGATAGTGGTAGCGCCTTGCTTTGAAGAGGCGTGATAAGCGGAGAGTGTCGCATCAATGACTTCTCTAGGGCTGAGCAGTTTGTTATTTAGTGAGAACGAAATGCGACTGTGATACAGGCTCCACTTAGAGTCGTGTTCTGTAGTCATCGCATCTTGAAACTGCCCAAATAACGGTAAACAGACTTGGCAGAAATGAGCGAGCAGAGACAAGCTTTGTGCTCGGTTCACCGGCCATAGTAACTTGTTACCGACTTGACCAATGGTTTGCACTTGGTGGCGTTCTATTCGCTGCAAAATGTCTGTTATGTCATTGGTAAACATCAGAGGTTGAGGCAGGATTTCAATGTCTTGTTTCTTGAGTTTCTTTCGATTGCTCGCATCGTAATTCCATTTGCCGCCAACTGGCTTTCCGTCTTCTAGCAAAATGTCGAAGCGCTTTCTCATTCGGCGATAGAAGTGTTCCATCATGATGTGTTTGTCTTTCGGAAACTGTTGTTCTATCTCTTCGAATGGAAAGAGGAAGTGTTCCGTATCACAACAACCTTTAGTCGCATTAGTGAGCTTTAGCTTGTTCATCTGCTCTAAAAGGCGATATTCATCTGGCCTTTGATATTCGAATTTTTCTGCGCTGTATTCGTGTACATAATGCTTTAGGAGTGCATCTAGGTTTTCAAATTGCGTAGTATCGTCAAGAGTAAGGTGGAGTACTTGATGACCTTGTTGTGTCAGTTCGTCAGCGAAGTAACCCATCGCACAGAAAAAAGCTGCCACCTTTTGGATGTGCGATGTAACGTAGTCAGTCTCTTGCTCAAGTTCAGCGATGATATAAATGACCTCGTCATCAACCTGTTGAAACCAAGAGTGCTGGATATTGAGTTGGTCACCTAAAATTAGGCGTACAGTTTTGTATTTCATATTACGTCCTGATATCGAATTGACGCTGAAGCCTCGTCTTCTCGGTGCCATTTTTTGATAAATGTATGTTCCGGGTCATACATCTCTGTCTGCTTAACGAGATCGAAATGGCGGGATTTAGATTGTGATTGATGGGTTACACTTTGTTTGTTGGCGTTCTGGGGAGCCTGTGGATTCAACGTTCCAGCGATATAAGCCCAATTACCCCAATTCGAAGCCACATCGTAATCGATGAGTTGGCTTTCGAAATAAGCAGCACCGTGGCGCCAATCAATATCTAGCTCATGAATCAAGCAGCTCGCGACCAGCTGTCTGCCTCTGTTAGACATATAACCCGTTGCGTTAAGCTGGCGCATGCAGGCATCAACGATGGGATAATTGGTGTTGCCGCTTTTCCATTTGGCGAAGCTTGATCCCGCAGTGGTATCGAGCAATTGTTCATTGGACAGATCACTAGATTCTCGACCAAACAGTGACGTCCCCAGCGTTAAACACTTCCAGTAGAAATATTCACGCCACAACAACTCAAAATAAATCCAGTAGGTAGAGTCGTTCGCGCCACGATGCGCTTCGAATTGCTTTAAGTGGCGGTAAATGGTTTTTGGCGAAACACACCCTAATGCTAGCCATGGCGAAAACTTAGTTGAGTTCTCTATGCCATCTAATGCGTTTCGCGTCTGTTTGTAGGTTCCAGCATAGTCATGTGAAAAGTAGTTTTCTAAGTGGGTTAACGCTGCCGTTTCGCCGCCTACATAGTCGCCTGTTATTGAATCATCCAATTCAAGTATCGGCTCTCTATAAGAGTCAGTCGCGGTTTGAGGTAATGGTGGCAGGTACGTTATCACGCTCTCTTTTATCTCAATCTCTAGCCGTTCAACTTGAAGGCGGAACTTAGTGAACGAACGAGGTAGCTTGGCAAGTTCGAAGGGGAACATATCACTCTCAAACAGAGTAGTGTGATGCTGCTGAGAGATGAGTAAATCAGGGCACTGCGTTAGCGTATCCTTTACTAGCTCTCGCTCGTCATGGGCACAATGTGAACTGACAAAAACGTGTGTCACGTGCTGAGTTTTGATGATTTGAACTAAGTTCTCATTAGTATTTTGGTCTAACACAAAAAGGCGCTGTCCAAGACGCGCCAAACTCAAGGCTAAATCATCTATAGCTTGCTTAATGAAAAGGTGACGATGCGCTCCGATTTCCTGTTCTTGTGAAAGTCGAACAGAATAAGTAGAAAGCTTTGGTTCAATGGCGACGTATAGTAGATCATCGACGAGCTGCGACGCCCGATGAAGTAGTGTGTTGTCGTTGATTCTTAAGTCATTTGTAAAAAGATAGAGACCAATCTTTTTCATGCTTACACTCGTGAATTGTTAATTATTAGACGCTTACGAGTTGATAGGTTGACAAGATCACAAATGGATACTCTGAGTGGGCAATAGCAGGGATAAGGGGGTATCAAGCCAACCAATAATACCGATAGAGGTTGGCAATGCATGATGATTTTAGGAATCGAGCTGCAGCAGCTATTCCATAGGAACAACGAGAATATCGATAGGAGACGTATCGATGATTTGTTTAGAATGGGATATGAGCTTATGCCAGAAATCATGGTGGTGACCACATAGCAATAGGTCGATGCCGTTTGCTTCGATGACATTTTTGAGCTTATCGTTCAAATCGCCGGTACCCACGAAAATGTGTTTGATTGGGTGTTTAGCGTAGGCCTCAAACTCTTTCAAATGCTTAACGGCATCTTCATTGATGGGTAAATCACCGTCATTTCCTTGAATATCAACGAGTTCAGGATAAATTTCCCCATGCGTTCCATCGATATAAACAAATGAAATGCCAGCCTCCAGTTTATCAGCGAAGAAGGTCGCTCTATCAATGAGAATCTTGGTGTCGTCAGACAATTCAAGTGCGACCAGAATATGTCGGTAATCCATAATTAAAGCCTCTTGTTGTGAGTTATGTAATAAGCATAGTTTGTGTTAACACAAATGATATCGAAGAGATCTCATATTGCGTAAAATCATCATTCAATGTTCTTCTAAGGACCATCGTATTTATATCGCTTTGATTGATAAGAAATTTACAAAAGGTTGATATAGTTGTTGAAGCGTTAGCTTATGCTTTTAGATAGGCTTGATAGTTCAATGCGCCAATAACGAAGAGGCATCAATGACAGCACTACTAACCATTCCCACTCGAACATTAGGTTTTGACTACGATATTGAGATCCTAGATTGGTCTCAAAAGCTCGTCGGCTTTCATGTGTTCGAAGATGGTAGACGACCGCTTGATGGGGGGATTGGACTTAGCCTAAACCTCGTTGAGCAGTTTGATGTGAATGGTCGTTGGCTAGATTCGTTGCCTGCGCGTTATCGTGAAATCACCGATGACTTTCCTGAATATCAATACCAAATGTTGTGGTTAGCTGCGAACACTTACGAAGCTGCACAGCTACTTGAACTAAGGCCTGTTATTTTGGCTCTTATCTGCATGAAATACAGCGTCGACAACAAGAAAGCATTGGCACTAAGTCGCTTAGGGCAGAAGAAGATCCTTGCCAAGTTGGGCTTAGACAGTAGCAAAGCGACACTCAAATTCATCGACAAGCTAGAATTGCATTACAATGTTGGTGATGAGCTTGACCACATTGTTCGTATTCTCGAACCGTTGCAAAGACGGGTTCTTAAATTCAAGCATTACTCAAAAGTTGGATACACAGCCCTGCGTTTGGACCAAGTTCATCCATTTCTAACCGGCAGTCGATTAGGAATTGCAATGGTGGAAGAGGGCAGACTTAATGCACCGTCGAAGATGGCGATGTTCCAAGATGCGATATTGCTAGGGCAAGATTTGGAGATGGATGACCCACTGCGAGCCATTACCAGTCAGAACTCTTTTGCTATGTTTGAACAACTCCATGATCGCTGGACGGAGCAACGACAATTACGTCGTTTGGAGGGGAATCGCCCAATGGATAAAGACATCCCTTATCCAGTTCCTTTACTCGGTAATGGCAACATTCACCCGCTCACGGATTATTACGACCTTGAACACGAAGGCATAGAGCAGAAGCACTGTATTGGCGTGTATCACAACCGAATCATGAGCGATCGTTATGTGGTGTTCCGCATGCTTAAACCTCAGCGTTTAACCATAGGTTTACGCCGCGTTCCGAGCAAAGTATTTCCGTTTGAAATTGATCAAATCTGCGGAAAGCGAAATGCTCCGCCATCGGAGTCCGCTCGCCAAGTTATTCATGATTGGTTAGAAGCGAGTAAGCAAAAGTATCCTAAGCAATAGCCATGAAGTAGAAGGAATACAGGATGTTTCAACAAGGTGATCTTTGCCCGCATTGTGGTTTGATTATTGTCATGCCAACGGATTTGCAAGCGGAGTGCTTAGGCTGTGGCGAAGAAATCAATGAAGACCCAGCAGACAGTTACGAAGAAGAAGAGTAGCTTTATCTGCACTGATATAAACCAAGGCTAGGTTGGTCAGTCGTCGATATCGAATCAGAACCTAACCATAAAGTGATGAGTATTGAGCTTAATCGATAAGCTCGGAATAAAAGCCTGATATTAGGTTATCTGCCGTTCGAGTAATGAAGCTCTCCCTTTCATCCATAACGCATAAAACTGTTAAATTTTCGTTGAAACTCATGCCGATATTGCCTTTAAATCAAACAACTAGCTGTTGATTAGACCTATCAATACGATTTATTGCAGCAGTTGTTGAGCACAAAGCCTATATTGACTAGAATGACGCACTTTTTTTATTTACGTACATACAGGTAATGAACATGAGCGATACTAATTCAAGACCAGCTTTACCAGATCATCTTGCAGGTAACCCACGCAGCCCACACCACGTTGCTGAGTGTTTCGAATACCCAATCGGCATTCGTCTAAATGGTAAAGAGCGTACTGATGTTGAAGAATACTGCATCAGCGAAGGTTGGGTTAAGATCCCTTCTCCAAAAGCGCTAGATCGTTTTGGTCAGCCAATGCTTATTACTCTAAAAGGCACTGTAGAAGCTTTTTACATCGACGCATAATCACTTCGTGTGGCTAGTTAATACTTCATGTAATTAGCTAATGTTTGTCTAATCAGTCAACATTAAGTGACCAAGTGTTATTACCTAAAAGGGTCTAGAGAAATCTAGACCCTTTTTGTTTTTCAAATCCATTGGGTTATTACCTTTACCAAGCGATACCTGCACCAATTGAGAACTCCAAGTCTTCACCTTCTGCTTTATCGAAACCTGCGGTCACAACAAAGCCACTGTCCATAATGTAGGTTGCATCTAAGCCACCAACTTGTTTGGTTGAGCTATCAGAGAACTCGCGGCTATCTAAAGTTACGTCCGTATGGGTACGCTTAATCCCGTAACCTGGTGTGATGTACAAGTTTTCGGTGATTCCAATAGGGGCGTGAAACTGATATTCGGTGTCGCGTTGTTTGTATTCGTACGAGTCTTCATCTTCGTTATAAGCTGATCGGGTAAACTCAATGCCATAACCTAAGCTGCCCGGGCCGCGATATTTGATGTAAGAAGCAGACCAATCTCTCCACCCACGTTCAGCCGATAGACCAAATGTAATAGCAGTTTCTTCTTGGTTTTGTTCATAGGCTTGTGCGTTAGACATAGTGAACAGCAAGGCAGCGGCTAATGTCAGAAGAGGAAGCTTTTTGATGGTCATTGGATCTCTCGCTTATGTATATAAAATATTGGCGAATTCAAAGTATTGAACGCCAGTAGATTAGTAACCTAGTCCGGATCTTCCTTGAGCTTTTAATTAGTGTGTTATTTGTAGATGTTTTTGAACGGCATCCTCTTGGATTAGAGGATGCCTATTTGATATGGGAATGGTGAAAAGCGTTACTTCAAAGTACGTAGCTTGTTAACCTGCATTTTTGTTCGCACTTTGGTGACCTCTGCTTGCGAAGGTAAATTTTCTTTAACTTTGTTCTTAATATCTGCGACAGGGATGAAGTTCCACTGGCCGTCGTGATACTTAACCACAAAGGTCTCACGGTCCATCTCTTCACGGAACACCCAAACACCATCGTCGAGACGCTTAAAGTCACCAACTACATTGCCGTTGGTACCTCGAACCGTCCAAAAGGTGTAATCATCATCGGCATAAGTGATGGAATCTTTTTGGCCAGAGATCACCTTGTCACCAGAGCTGATTTCCACATTGCCTTCACGAATGATGATTTCACCAACTCGCTTGTCATTTACGTAGATGCTGTACAGAGTTTCGTGATCATCAGAACGTTCTTTAACGCTTGAGACATGTGCATCGCTGTCGTCTCGGTTAAAGAAAGGAATGTCTCCCAACTCAGGGATATGAATAAAACCTAAATCAGCTTCATCAATTCTGTCGGCAATATTTTTTGGGTTGCCGTACGTTGGGTCTGCGTTGTCATAACCATTATCACCGTCAAAAGATGGGTCGCCGTTACCAAAATCTGGATCGATATTTTCGAAACCATAGTCGCCATCAAATTGAGGTTGTGCTGGTCCAGAATCACCACTAGATGAACAGCCTGCTAAAACCGCAGTAAGAATGAGTGCGATAAATGATTTGTTCATGATATTTCCTATCGTTTATTGAATTCGTAAGATGCTCACTGACTAACCTCACTACTAGGTGACGGGTTCACGTCTTGTGTATAGACATTGCTGCATCGCTTGAGATGTACAATAAACAACTTTGGTAATTCGATAAATAAACGGAAAGAAATACAAAACATCACCACTGGCTATATATTACTGGTCATATGCATTGCTGGTGGCGATGTCCAACCCATAAGTTCATATTAATTTGGGTGTAAAGAGGTTGGTTGCATTTACAATTATTTAACTTAATTGCATGTCCTCATTTTAATAGTTCGATATTCGCTCACTCGAAAGATAGTTTTCTGTACAAGCGCACTCTTCACTGAAGGGCAACACAAACAAAATATGAAGCGTAGTCTAATTAAATGAAACTAATATGCTGTATTTAAAGTTATTTTTTGTTAATGACTACCTCTATCACAGAAATTAATCCTGAAGCACATACAATTCCCTTGATTTCGAATGAGCGCTAAATTTTTTCGTTCGAGCATTTTAATTCTTCCTTCGCCCAATAATTATGAGGTTCCTATGTTTGGAATATTCAAACCTATGGCGCATATCGATCGCTTGTCATCAGATAAGATCGATAGCACCTACACACGACTACGATGGCAGCTGTTTCTCGGCATCTTCGTTGGCTATGCGGGGTACTACTTAGTCCGAAAAAACTTTAGTTTGGCGATGCCTTATCTCATTGAACAAGGTTTTAGCCGCGGAGAACTAGGGGTTGCATTAGCGGCGGTTTCTATCGCTTACGGCTTATCTAAGTTCTTAATGGGCAGTGTTTCTGACCGTTCTAACCCTCGTTATTTCCTCAGCGGTGGCTTGTTAATGTCGGCGCTAGTGATGTTCTGCTTTGGCTTTATGCCATGGGCTACAGGCAGCATTACTGCGATGTTTATTCTGTTGTTCTTGAATGGTTGGTTCCAAGGTATGGGCTGGCCGGCTTGTGGACGAACCATGGTGCACTGGTGGTCACGTAAAGAGCGTGGCGAGATAGTGTCAGTATGGAACGTTGCTCACAACGTGGGCGGTGGATTAATTGGTCCAATGTTCCTGTTGGGTCTATGGGCTTTCAATGACGATTGGCGAACCGCTTTTTATGTTCCTGCATTTTTTGCCACTCTCGTTGCTATTTTTGTTTGGTTCACAGTAAGAGATACGCCTCAGTCTTGTGGTCTACCTCCAATTGAAGAGCATAAAAATGACTACCCAGATGATTACGACAAGTCTCACGAAACTGAGATGACAGCAAAAGAGATCTTCTTTAAGTATGTCTTTAATAACAAGCTGTTGTGGTCAATCGCTATCGCAAACGCGTTCGTTTACCTGATTCGTTATGGTGTACTTGATTGGGCTCCTGTTTATCTAAAAGAAGCGAAAGACTTCTCTGTAGATAAATCATCTTGGGCTTACTTCTTATACGAGTGGGCAGGTATTCCGGGCACGCTATTGTGTGGTTGGATCTCAGATAAGTTGTTTAAGGGCCGACGCGCACCAGCAGGGATCCTGTTCATGGTTCTCGTGACTGTCGCAGTGTTGGTGTACTGGTTGAACCCAGCGGGTAACCCAACGGTTGATATGTTGGCACTGATTGCAATTGGCTTCCTTATTTATGGCCCTGTAATGCTGATCGGTTTGTATGCACTGGAACTTGCGCCTAAGAAAGCGGCGGGTACAGCGGCTGGCCTAACAGGTCTATTTGGTTACTTAGGTGGCGCGGTTGCTGCCAACGCAATACTTGGCTTTATGGTTGACCATTACGGCTGGGATGGTGGTTTCATTATTTTGGTCGGCGCTTGTGTGGCTTCAATAATCTGTCTGCTTTATGCCTTCTTAGGTGAGCGTGCGCACCATAAACAAAAAGATCTCGAACGAGAGAAAGAAGCGCTAGCTCAGTAGTGTGTTTACTGAATTACATCTATAAATAACAACAGAGGCAGGTCTATCCTGCTTCTGTTTTATCAAGGGAAACAATAATGAAAACAACGTCACTGTCTCTGACCTTATTATCACTAAGCTTATCTGCACAAGCGTTCGCTGAGCCTTTAGTGATTGCTCATCGCGGTGCTTCTGGTTATTTACCTGAACACACATTACCCGCCAAAGCGCTGGCTTATGCGATGAAACCCGATTACATCGAACAAGATGTCGTGATGACCAAAGACGACCAATTGGTGGTGTTACATGATCACTATCTAGATCGAGTAACAGATGTCGCTGACCGCTTTCCAACACGCGCTCGTGCAGACGGTCGCTTCTACGCAATTGATTTTACGCTTGCAGAGATCAAATCTCTGAAAGTGACCGAAGGCTTTAACCTAGATGAACAAGGTAACAGAGTGGCAGGGTACCCAACGCGCTTCCCAATGTGGCAGTCTGATTTCCGTGTCGCTACCTTTGCAGAAGAAATCGAACTGATCCAAGGGTTAAATAAGACCTTAGGTTATGACGTAGGTATCTATCCTGAAATTAAAGCACCTTGGTTCCATCGCCATGAAGGCAAAGACATATCTAAAGCGGTACTAGCCACATTACAGCAATATGGTTACCTATCGAAAGATGACAAAGTGTATTTACAGTGTTTCGATGCTAATGAACTTCAGCGCATAAATGATGAACTCATGCCGGCGATGGAGATGGATCTTAAGCTCGTTCAGTTGATGGCCTATACAGACTGGAACGAAACCATGACTTACAAGGGCGATAAAGCAACGCCATACAGTTATGACTGGATGTTTGAAGCGGGTGGTATGGAAAAAGTTGCGACTTATGCGGAAGGAGTAGGCCCTTGGAAGCCAATGCTGGTGGACGATGCATCGACCAAAGATAACATCATCATTAAACCATTAATGAAATCTGCCAAAGATGCAGGCTTAGATGTTCATCCGTACACGTTCCGCGCTGATCCAGGCCGAATTCCAGGTTATGTCGATAACTTCGATGGCATGTTGGATGTGTTTTATAACCAAGTGAAAGTCGACGGGGTGTTTACTGATTTCCCAGACAAAGCAGTCGACTTCTTAAACCGTTAATTGGTTAATCCACAATAAAATACAAAGAGTTAAAAGCACTGCTTGAAGGTGTTTTTAGCTCTTTTTTTGATCTAACAATCCTGCATTAAATCTACACTCTTAGTACACACTTTAATCGTTACTTGATTTACACCGTTTACACTCCTTGATAGGTTACGCGCAATGCAGTCAGGTGCTCAATATGTAGCGCTTCTGGCTGAAACGAATATTGAAAATGGACACATCATGGAAGAAAGAAGCAAAGCTTATCTCGATAGCTACCTCAACACATTACCAGCGGACATTGCTTCGCAATACACCTCTTTTAGTTCCGACTATTACTGTGCTGACGAATACAACGCCAACCTATGTGCCCAGTTAATTCTCAAAGGTGAAAAACAGGCATCTTGCAGCCTTGAACATTGGTACAGCCATGAAGGAGAAGTTATGCCTGTCGTTGGACATTTGCAAGTCGTCACCGATTGGGATGGCAAACCAGTTTGCCTTGTCGAGGTAACCTCGGTGTCGCTGTGCAAATACAACGAAGTGACCGCTGAGTTTGCTGCCGCAGAAGGCGAGGGTGATAAAACACTAGAATGGTGGAGAGATGCGCACTGGAACTTCTTCTCACGTGAATGTGAAGAGCTCAAAATTGCACCAACTGAAGACATGTTACTCGTACTTGAGCGTTTCAAAGTGGTTTATCAATAATACAGTAACCGTGAGTGTATTATTGAATCGCAAGGCTCGGCACTTTAGGTGTCTTTGACTAAAGCAAGATAACTAGACACCGAACCGGTATTGTCCTTAGCAAACGTCACTGCGACTCCATATTTGGGCTATGTTGAACAAAATAGCTACGAACTCTACTTTGATATCGCCTTCGACAACATTCTGTCCTATCAAAAGGATGGCATATAGCGATAGAATCTGCCCAAAGCAATAAAAGGGTAGAGAAATATGAGCTTAACAATCAGAGAAGTCGCGGTAGAAGATGCACAAGGCATTATTGATGTATTGAATCCAATCATTATCGAAGCGCGTTATACGATCTTGGATCAGACTTTTACTGTTGATGAAGAAAAGGCATTCATTGAGTCGTTCCCAGAACGTGGTGTATTTAGCGTTGCAGTCAACGAGACGACAAGCCAGCTGCTTGGTTTTCAGAATGTAGAACCATTCGCTACTTACACTAAGGCCTTTGACCATGTTGGTATTATTGGTACTTATGTTGATGCTAATAGCCGTGGACAGGGCGTTGCAAAACAGTTGTTTGATTACACATTCAAAGCGGCAGAAGCCAAAGGTTATGAAAAGCTGTTTGCCTATGTACGAGCAGACAACGAGCGTGCTTTAGCGGTTTATCTTAAGCAAGGTTTTGACATCGTCGGAACGGCTAAGAAACACGGTAAGATTGGCGATCAGTACTTTGACGAAATCCTTATCGAGAAATTTTTATAGGATCACTTAAACGCTAGGTAACTCATCGTATGCAGGAGGCAAGATGAAAAAGCTAATCGAATTAACAGAAATAGTCTTATTCGACTGGGGCAATACGCTGATGGTTGATTTCCCAGACGCACAAGGGAAGATGTGTGACTGGGAAACCGTACAAGAAGTGAGTGGTGCTCGTGCATTATTAGCGGAATTGTCGAAAACTCATCAAGTTTATGTTGCCACCAACGCAGGCGACTCCAGTAAACAGGACATCATTCGAGCCTTTGAGCGTGCAGGCCTGTCTCAATATATTTTGGGTTACTTTTGTAAGTCGAGCATTGGCTTTTCTAAGTTCGAGTCAGGGTTCTATCCTGCCATCATTTCCAAACTCGGTGTTGCACCACAAGATATCACCATGGTAGGTGACACTTTAGAGAAAGACATTTACCCAGCACTTGAAGCGGGTTTGCAAGCGGTGTGGTTGAACGCGGAAGGAGTTGAGTTCAAGTCCGAGCATCCGAGCATCATTCAAGTTCAATCTCTAAGCGAACTGTTGAAAAAACACAATTAATTCTCTGATATTAAGCCCAGATCAAGCGCTTGTCTGTTTTGACGCCGACCTCTCATCTCTTTGTTGTTTAATCCTCTAAGCTAACTCTAGTTTCCACTATGAGGGCTAGGTTATGAGTATCGAACGTCACGGAATATCAGTTGGAATTGAACGTGTTAGCGGTGAAACCATCGTTGTGTTTAAAGCGAAAGGCAAACTCACACACGATGACTATCAAGCAATGATGCCAATTCTAAGTACTACGTTAGAAGAACTCGATTCATCTAAACTTAAGATGCTGGTCGACATCTCCACCTTAACGGGCTGGGAGTTGCGTGCTGCTTGGGATGATTTCACATTGGGATTAGAGCTCAATTCGAAGATAGACAAAATTGCGATTTATGGTGATAAAAGCTGGCAAGAATTGGCTTCAAAAGTAGGCAGCTGGTTTGTGTCTGGTGAGATTAAGTCATTCGAAGGCCATGACTCTGCGCTTAAGTGGTTGGTCGACTGATACTCTTTTTCGGACAACTACTGGGTAATCAGTAAACAACGCCAATGACAGTTGACGAGTATCGTCTCTTAGGCTGTCATTTTTCGTTTTGGCTATGATATTTCCTATTCGATTCAATAGAGTATATTCATTCCAGCGTGTAACATACATAGGCTTTGTTTGGTCTTGAGCAATAGAGCGATCAGACTCAGTAATAACGAGAACCAAAACAGAAATAAGGTCTAACGACATGAATAAGGTAATTGATAAGCTCGCTTGGATATTCATTAAAGATGGCAAGTTGTTGATGGTGAGATCAAAAGGCAAAGAACTGTTCTATCTACCGGGTGGTAAACGTGAAGCTGGCGAAAGTGATGAGCAAGCACTGGTTCGCGAAATCAAAGAAGAGATCTCAGTCGATTTAGTGCCGGATTCAATCAAATACGTTGAGACCTTTACAGGCCAAGCTGATGGAAAAGCGGAAGGCGTATCGGTGCAATTGACTTGCTACCTTGCTGATTATACTGGAGAACTGTCTCCGGATGCTGAAATCGAAGAACTTAAGTTTGTTGATGGTAATGACAGAGCGGTATGCTCATTGGCAGCACTGGTTGCGCTTGATTGGTTAGAAGCGAACCAGTATTTGGCCTAAGGTTTTAGCTACTATTAGCTAATGCTGAAGAGGGATCTTCAAAAGCTCATCGCTTATGAATAGCTTGAAGGGCGACTGTCTTTCATCAACAGGTCGAGTTTCCTTTGAGCTTTCTTCGTGTCTTGCAAGTCCACCACTTCAATCATTTCACATTCATCTCGCACCATCTCATTAATCAGGCTTGGATAGTGTCGGCAATCTTCTGGTCGATCTAAGTAAATGCTACATGTGTACTTGGCTTGAGCCTTGGTATCTTTTGTCGTAACCAGCTCTAGAAAAGGGCATCGAGTTAAACGTTCGCCAGTTTCTGGGTCAAACCATATCTCGCTTCCGCGAACATATTCAAAGATGTCGGGGTTGAACAGCTCCCACAAATCGATCTCTTCTTGAGTCGCGGCAAGGTCACCATCGCCGTATTTGATACAGCATTTTCCACATTGATTACAATCTTTCATTATCGACTTCATAAGTTGGTGATCTTTTACCATTTTACCACTGTTGGGCATGGCACGTTGACTTTGTTGTTCATGGTTAAGTCATTACGGGGCGGGAACTTGGAGGAATTGCGGCGACTAAAATCCATTTATCTATACACCACCACTCCAATCGAACCTGTAAATGGTGATACAATTTGTGCCTCTCACGTTATTCAAACAAAGGCGTCAAAATGAGAACCGTATATACCACCGAAGGCAACATCAACGCAAAGAAACAAAAAGAGGCTTACCCAAAGCTCGCTTTATGTGACAAGTGCGTTGGTGATTATGTGGTTATCGAACAAGGTGAACGAACGTACAAGCCTTGTGCTAAATGTGGTGCCGACGATTAATGCGCCTTGATAAATACCTATGTAAAAGCACTGACCTAACCAAGTCTGAAGCGATTGAACGCATACAAAATGGTGAGGTCGACGTAAACAGCGAGACGGTTACCGATGAATCGACTCAGGTTCATGAAAGCAACACCATCTTGTTAAATGGCACTCCGCTTAAGTTGCGAGAATTTCGATACCTCTTAATGCACAAGCCTGCGGGTACTATCTGCTCTAATATCGATGAAGTTTATCCTTCATTGTTCAACTACATCGAGATAGACAAAGCATCAGAACTGCACATCGCAGGGCGCTTAGATGCAGACACTACAGGCTTAGTTTTGATTACCGATGATGGGCGATGGTCATTCAATATCACGCTGCCAACCAAGTCATGTAAGAAGGTATACCGCGTGACATTGTCACGAGATATCAAAGATGATGTCGCTGACAAGTTCAAAGCGGGCGTTAAATTGCAGGGCGAACAAAATCTGACGCGTCCGGCAGAGCTTGAAGTGATTACCAGTAAAGAAGTGCTGTTGACCATAACTGAAGGCAAGTTTCATCAAGTGAAACGAATGTTTGCTGCGGTAGGTAACCGAGTTGTTGGTCTTCACCGTGAACAGATTGGTGATGTGCGTTTAGATGTTGAAGCAGGTCAGTGGCGTTATTTAACCAAAGCCGAAGTCGACTCATTTCAGCAGGGCTCCGAATAAACGTTTTAACCGCTTAATGCGATAAGCCTATTATTACCAGAACATCAACACGATGAGGATGCAGGATGGAAAACCTAAAAGTCACAGAAATTAAGTCTTTCGTGCCCGCTAAAGACTTCGAACTATCTAAGCGATTTTACCAATCAATTGGCTTTGAAGTGATGTCTGAATTTCACGACATCGCCTATCTGCGACACGGCAGTTGTGCATTCCTTCTACAAAATTTTTATGAACCTGCGCACTGTCACAATTACATGATGCACTTGCTGGTCGAAGACGTAAAAAGTTGGTATCAACACATCCAAAACTCTAATGTAGTGCCGGAATTTGAAGTTACCGTTTCCGAGCGAGTTGAGCAGCCTTGGGGAATGCTTGAGTTTTGTATCACTGACCCAAGTGGTGTGCTATGGCGTGTGGCTGAAAACATCAGGCCGCACTAATTCATCCAACTTGTATTAAGGCCAGTGAAAACTTCAAATTATCCATCTGTTTCTTTATTTATGCCGACATAAGGCAATGATCAAATAGGTTCAAACATGGATATAAAGGCTAAAATGCACAGCCAAGACGTTTACTATTGTGACGACGTTGATCTGGTCGCTGAGCAAACACAATGCTTAGAAGTGCTTTACGATTTCAACCACACTCGCCCGAGTGAAGGTGACAAACGCCAACAAATCATGAAGCAGCTGTTCGCCGAAGTCGGTGAGGGCTGCTACATAGAACCACCGTTACATGCGAACTGGGGGCGTCACACGCACCTAGGCAACAACGTATACGTGAACTTCAACCTCACTCTTGTTGACGACACAGACGTATTCATCGGCGATAACGTGATGATTGCGCCTAACGTGACCATTGCCACTGGCACGCATCCTATCAGCCCGGAACTCAGGCTAAAAGCCGCGCAGTTCAATGTTCCTGTTCGCATCGGCAACAACGTATGGCTTGGTGCGCACACGGTTGTACTTCCTGGCGTCACCATCGGTGAAAACTCAGTAATAGGTGCGGGCAGCATTGTCACTAAAGACATCCCAGCCAATGTAGTAGCAGTCGGTAATCCATGCCGTGTGGTACGCGAAATCAACGAACGCGACCGAGAGTATTATCACAAAGAACGCCGCATTCCAGATGAACTAAAGTAAGCAATTTTGACACGCCTGAAATTAGCTGTGACATAAGCCATTGTTATGCAATGGCTTGAACAATTTGGTAGAGTGACAGTTCAATGAGCATGGAGGTTTTATAATGGGAACTGTAATCGGTCTGGTGATTCTAGCTGCTATAGATTGGTATCTTGTTCGTAAAACAGGGCTTCATATACATAAATGGATCTCTAAAAAGTATGCCGCGTATCTGTCGGAGAAGGGAAACAAAAAATAGCCTTTCTTATTAAGTCATCGGTATAAAAAGCGTTATCCGCTATTAATTTTACACACATTGCAAAGATTGGAGGACTCATGAAAGGTAAAGGAAAGTGTCTATGTGGCTCGGTTGAGTTGGAAGTAGAATACGCCAGTAATGAATTAGGGGCTTGTCATTGTAGTATGTGTAGAAATTGGTCTGGCGGTCCGATGTTAGTCATTGATTGTGCTGATTCAGTTAAAATATCAGGTGAATCAAATGTAGTGAGATATAAGTCATCAGATTGGGCGGAAAGAGGCTTCTGCGGCAAATGTGGCACTCATTTGTTCTACTATTTGGTACCAAATAATCAGTTCCACCTTCCTATCGGGTTATTGATGTCAGAGGATGACTACAAGCTAACACATCAGATATTCATCGATGAAAAGCCTGAATACTACGAATTTAAAAATGAAACACAAAATATGACTGGTGCGGAAGTATTTGCCCACTTTGAAAGTGGAGAGTAAGCACTGGGCTGTCACTTCATATTGAAACTGAGACGCTAAAGATCTCATTCGATATGGGAAGTGGCGATACGCTTGTAAAAGTGCGCCATTACTGGACGTTGATAGTTCACGATGAATAAACAAAAACTAAAGAACCTCATTCAACAAGTTCCTGAGTTAATTGAAACAGCCAATGTATGTCGTGGAGTGGGTTTGCCAAACTTCTATATTGCAGGCGGCGCTATCACTCAAATGGTCTGGAATGATATCGAAAACAAACCGCTTCTAGAGCAAGTTAAAGACTTCGATGTAGTCTATTTCAATAATGCCTCAGTCATTACTGAAGATGAGTTCAAAATCCGCATTCGTTCACGGTTAAGTCATTGTGTCGACGTGGACGTAAAGAACCAAGCGACCATTCACGAGCGTTACGCTAAGAAGTTCGGTTGCTTAATTCACCCCTACGATTGTGTTGAACAAGGTATCGAGTCTTGGCTTTCTGCGTTTGCTATCGGGTTTACTCTGGATGATTCAGGAGATATCAAGTTGTTTACACCATACGGTGTAGAGGACGCGTTTGATATGTTGATTAAACCGAATAAGCGAGCAATGACAGAAGTGAACTATAACAAAATGACCGCTGGTTATAAGGCTCGATGGCAGCAAGTCAAAGTGCTCCCTTGGGATTAAACGATAGAGTATTAAGGAGTTTTAAGTGAGTCAGGAAGTAAGAGTAGGTGTCGCTGCGGTTATTCTACGTGAAGGACGAGTGCTACTTGGAGAACGAATTGGTTCTCATGGGGCTCATACTTGGGCAACCCCGGGCGGACACCTTGAATGGGGTGAGAGCATTGAAGAGTGTGCAAAACGCGAAACACTCGAAGAGACTGGCTTAGTTGTTAGTACATTTGAGAAGCTGTCTTTCACCAATGATATTTTTGAGAAAGAGAACAAGCATTATATAACGCTGTTTGTTGTTGCTTCTGACGCTAGCGGCGAACCGCAGATAACAGAACCTGATAAATGCAAGCAATGGAAATGGTTTAAGCTAAATGAGTTACCTGAGCCATTGTTTCTTCCTCTGACGAATCTGTTGAGCGATCCGGCCATCCTTGGGAAGCTAGCTTAGTAAAACAGATTCTTCTCATATCTCTAATTGAATGACTAAAGGATCAATGATGACGTTACGAATAGTTCCAGAGCTTTATTGTTTCGATATTAATGTGAGCAAATACTTCTTTGTCGATGTGTTAGGGTTTGAAGTGAAATATGAGCGCCCAGATGAGGAGTTTGTGTATCTAACGCTTGATGGTGTTGATGTGATGCTTGAAGGGATTGCGGGCAAAAGTCGAAAATGGCTATCGGGTGATCTGGAGTTACCTTTAGGGCGTGGTGTTAACTTTCAATGGGATGTTATCGACATCGAACTTCTTTATCAGAGAGTAAACGAAAGCGGCGCTGATTCTATTTACTTAGCGTTAGAGTCGAAGTCTTATCAATGTGGAGACTCGATCGCGACTCAGAAGCAATTCATTGTTCAAACCCCAGACGGTTATCTCTTTAGGTTCTGCCAAGATATTAGTTAGATATAAGCTGTTAATCCAAAGGTAGGAAGTCAATGAAATATAAATTAGATATCGAGCCTTCTGATGACGACATTAATGAAGTCAGAGGTGGATTAATCAAACACAACACACCGTTTCTGGAAGGGATCCCCAAGTCTCAAGCTGCGTACTACGCGATGGAGGAAGGCAACAAAGTCGGTGGCATTATCGCTGACCTTTGGGGAAACTGGTTACTGATTAAGTTCCTCTGGGTCGATGATTCGATGAGAGGAAAGCAAGTCGGCAGTGAGCTGCTTGAACGTATTGAAGAGTACGCACAGTCTCAAGGCTGTACGTTGTCACTGGTCGATACATTAAGTTTCCAAGCGAAGCCTTTCTATGAGAAACGAGGGTATGAATGTCAGATGGTGTTAGAAAATTACCCTGTAGATTCCTCGCTATCGTTTCTTACCAAGTCGCTCGTCAAAAAGTAGCAATTAAAGACCCCGTATATACAAGGAGAGTAGAGTGGTAAACATTCGAGTACACTCCAATATCAAAACAATCCTTGGAGTATTTAGAAATGTTGTTTTCTAGTCTGTCTAAACCATCGGTTCATGGCTCCGAGTTATGTTCTGAACTGCTCAATTTCTTAACCGAGCATAAGAGTGATTTCGAAGAAAAGTTAATCCCTGATCTGTCATACATCGATGATATGGCACATGTGGTGAACGGTATTAAAATCAAAGACGTTCTACACATCAATGCGAATCAATACCGACTTCAATATTCGTTTGACTGGGAGCTGTTTCTAGGTTGTTCGGATAGGAACGAAACTGGCGCAGAGAATGGAAGTGTTCTATTCACACTTGAGGACGATAACGTTCTTAATATCAACTTCCCAAACTACGGTTCTCGAGATACTAGCGATGAGCTCTAGTCGGTTTTTGTGCGTGTTATATAGAGGAAAGAAAAATGATAACTATCGAAAGGCTTGAAGAGTCACATGTGGCGTTAGTTCAGGCCATCCAATTAGCCGATGAACAGGTCAAGTTCGCTGGCACAGCAGCAGAGTTTTTATTAGACGGCAGTGAAACTACGCACTTACATGTGATTAAGTTTGATAACGAAGTTGTTGGTTTCTTTAAGCTGGATATCGCTTACGCGGAGCACTATGAATTTTGCCCTGAAGGAAGCATTGGGTTAAGAACTTTTGTGCTTGATAAAGACCAGCAAGGTAAAGGTTTAGGAACTGGCACGGTCAAAGCTTTGTTTCCATATTTAAAAGTGAATTACTCAGCGTATGAGTCGATTTACTTAACTGTGAATTGCAAAAATCCCGCAGCATTTCACTGTTATAAGAAAGGTGGCTTCGAAGATACTAATGAACAGTATTTAGGTGGCGCAGCAGGTCCGCAATTTATCATGTGTGGGCGAATTGCTTAGTAACATGAAACAGTTTCCACTGAGTTAAAACCCCAACAAGGTATGTTATGAAACAGAATATTGTCCATATTGCGCTGGTCGTAAAAGACTATGACGAAGCCCTCGATTTTTATGTTACCAAGCTTAAGTTTGATCTCATCGAAGACACCTATCTACCGGAAGAAGATAAGCGCTGGGTTGTTGTTGCTCCACCAAACTCAACTGGTGTGAGCCTGTTGCTTGCTAGAGCTTCCAAGCCAGAGCAACTTGATTTTATCGGTAACCAAGCTGGTGGACGCGTATTTTTATTCTTAAACACCGATGATTTCTGGCGTGATTACGAACGTATGACGTCTTTGGGCATTAACTTTGTCCGAGAGCCTAAAGAGCAAGACTATGGTACCGTTGCTGTGTTTGAAGACCTCTACGGTAACTTGTGGGATCTGCTTCAGTTAAACCCTGAGCATCCAATGGCTAACAGGTAGATTTTGGTGTGACGCTCGAACCTCTGCTCTAGGTTTTTATCGAAGGTTTGGGATGGCGATTGAGGGAAGTGAATTCGAAAAATCGGGTGTCTCTTATTACAAAATGGCGGTTCAATGGGGTTAATGACTCTGGCTGATTGCGCTAACCATTTACCTATCTAAACTCATCAACTCAAGGAAGACCATCGTGGAAGACATTAAAGGCATTCTTCAATTCATGGCTGAAATCGAAAAGCTAAAGGATGTTTATCGACAAACAAAACCGGTTGGATTGGATCGATATGAAAATTCGGCTGAGCACAGTTGGCACGTCTGTTTAAGCGCGCTTATGTTGAAAGACTATGCCAACGAAGAAATCGATATTATACGAGTGATGAAGATGCTTTTGATTCATGACCTAGGGGAAATCGACGCAGGCGACACGATCATTTACGCCAGTGAGACCGAAGAAAACAAACTCAAAGAGAGAAACTGCGTTGAGCGCTTGCTTAAGTCATTACCTAACCATTTAAGAACCGAGTATTTAGAACTATGGCTTGAATTCGAAGCGGGAGAGTCACCAGAAGCTCGATTTGGTAAAGCGATTGATAGAGTGCCCCCTTTACTTCATAACATCCATGGTGGTGGTCATAGCTGGAAGAAGCACAACATATCCAAAGATAAGGTAATGACTTTTAACGGTGAGCGCATTTCTAAAGGCAGTCGTGCTCTATGGAAAGAGCTAGAAGTGCAACTTGAAGGGGCTGCGGAGCAGGGATTACTCAAGTAGAGCTGCTCGGAGATAAAATAAGAACACATAGCGATAATAAGACGCATTAGAAAAGTGATCCTCTCTGCAAACTGAGAATGGGAACATGTCTATACTGAGGTTGGTTACGTCGCTTCCTCTATAAGTGGCGCTATGAATGTAAGCTTTACTAGGTTAAATCTCAGAGGTGATGATGAAAAAATTACTAGCACTATGCGCCATTTTACTTTCGGCATCCTTTTCAGTTGCGGCTTCTGATGGTTTGATTAAATACCAGAGTAATTATTCAGTGAAAGAGACTGCTGACCGCTTTGAAGAAATCGCCAAAAGCAAAGGCCTGACATTGTTTGCGAGAATTGACCATCAGAAAAACGCGAGTAACGTTGATCTCGAACTTAGACCAACCGAGGTTATTATTTTCGGTAATCCAAAAGTAGGGACACCATTAATGCAATGCGCTCAAGATGTCGCGATAGATTTACCGCAGAAGATATTAGTCACTGAGGATTCTAATAAAGAAGTATGGCTATCTTACAACGATCCTAATTACTTGGTAGAGCGTCACGCAATCAATGGCTGTGACGAAGTGGTTAAGAAGATATCGGGTGTACTAAGCAAGCTTTCAGAAGCGACAGTGGCGAAAGCGAAATAGCAAAGTCCAATAAGTACTCATTAAGCTTACTAATGGGTGCAATATGACGATGATATTGCTTACTAGTCAGTGTGTTGACAACTAAACAACAATATATAAAAGTAGTTATATGAAACTGAATTTAGCGCCATCTAACCAACGAATTATCATCATTCCTTAGGAATGATGGGTTTTTGGATGCGTTTTATTTATCGAACCCACCCGTGAGGTGGGTTTTTCGTATCTGCCTTATGGGTTTTATCTCAAAGAAGGAAGTTAGATGAAGAAAGTAGCGGTATTTGGTAAGCCTGGTAGTGGCAAATCTACCGTAAGTAAGGCACTCGCAACTGCGACTGGCTTAGAGCTTCACCAGCTAGACTCCATCGTTTACAAGGCGAATGGTGAGTTCGTTGACAGTGCTGAGTTTGAACAAGCACACGAGAGCATACTGCGTTCCGACAGCTGGATCATCGATGGCTTTGGCCCGCTAGACTCGTTTAACAAGCGCTTAGACGCGGCAGATACTTTGGTTTATATCGATCTTCCTTATCCGATGAGTTATTGGTTTGTGACCAAACGTATGTTGAAAGGCTTGTTTGTGAAACCAGAAGGTTGGCCTGAAGGCAGTTCAGTTGTGAAAGGGACGATACAAAGTTACAAGACACTAAAACTGTGCCCTAAATTTTGGAATGAAGACTTCAGAGAACGCTTAGAATTACGAGCCAAAGATAAAGAGGTACACATCATCACAAGCGTAACTGAGCTAAACAACTTTGTGCGCCAACACGTTGGTTAATAAGTAGAAAACCAAGATCACACTTGAGCATTTCGACTTGCGAGCAACTTTATAAAATGTATCGATTTAGTTCAACGTGTGGCATATTTACCATGCGTTGGATTTTTGTGATTGGCAAAGGCGATAGATATTATGTATGGAAGCGAACAAACAAGAGCGTTCTGTTGTAACTGCAAAGAACTGACTCTGCACAAGTACACTATGTTCAGTAACCAATCCGAAAAAGCGCCACAACATGAAAAGAAGCCAGGGTTACTTGGAATGATTTTATCGTCGCTAGCTTCAAGTGGCGGAAACGGTGACTATAAATGTATAAAGTGTGGAACCAATTTAAGTACACCAGACAACCTAGACTGAGTTTGGTTTACACAAATAAAAACGGGAAGACCCCAATGATCTTCCCGTTAGGTATTGCTTAACTCATCGTGCTATTGGCAGTTTGAGTAAGAAGCCTTATGCACAACACTTCTTGTATTTCTTACCGCTACCGCAAGAACACGGGTCGTTACGGTTAGGGGTCTTTTCAAACGTCATCGTTTTTGGCTTGTTTAGTAGAGTATCAAGCTCGATGGTGTTCTCTTCTTTGTCTGCGTCGACTGTAACGGTAACGAAGATAGTATTTTCAGCGGCTAGTGCTTCAACTTCTGCTTTGCGCGCTTCAGTTTGAACCATTACTGCGATTGGAGATTCTTCAGTACCCGCTTTTACATCGCGGTTTACGTTGTAGCCAGCAAGAACGTGGTTCTGTCTTGTTTCGATACGGCCTTTGAAAAATAGTTTCGACATTGGGTACTCATTAAAAATGTTGAATGGCGCTATTTTTAACGGCGATAGCGCAATGGAGCGGGGATTATACGCATATATTGCAATTGATAAAGCAGTGATGTGAGCAAAGGCTGTTTGGTTTTTGTTTTCTAGCAACGATTTGTTCTCTAGCTCTGTTCCTATTAGACAAATTTTGAAATTTAAGACAATAAGGTTTCCCTCAATAGGGTTTTGAGTGATAAATTCAAATCGTCAATTTAAACAAAGAGATAGTGTATGAAGTTAGATGCCATCCTGTGGGATTACGATGGAACCTTAGTCAATTCTGTTCCCAAAAATATTGCAATCACAAAAGACATTATCTCTTTGGTCGCACCACACTTGTCAGGTGATAACTTACCTAAATATCTGCTCAGCGAAGCGCTTTATCATGAAGCCAACCACGGCGCTAAAAACTGGCAAGCCTTATATGTCGACTACTACGGCTTATCCCATGACGAAATGTTGATCGCTGGTGGAATGTGGGCAGAGCATCAAGAGAAAAACCAAACAGCCGTAGCTTTGTTTGACGGCATGGAAACGGTGGTCAATCAGTTTGCTCATCTTCCTCATGGAATCTGCTCTCAAAACTCTCAATTGAACATTCGCGCCGTGCTCGACAGTTATGGCATTGGCGATTTGTTTAAATCGGTAGTGGGTTATGACGATGTCTCTAATGGCAACCAAAAACCACACCCGTTTGGTGGTGTGAAATGTGTTGAGAACATATTTGGAGCAGAACAAGCTAATGAGCTTTGTTTGATGTATATCGGTGACCATGAAGCGGACACACAATTTGCTCGTAACATTGAATCTGCACTGGGTAAGAGCACAAAAGTGATTGCCGTGGCCGCAGGTTATAGCCGATCTGAGCCTGAAAATTGGCAAACCAAGCCCGATTACATTGCGAACAGTGTCGATGATCTTTTAACGATCATTAGTAAGTACGCATAGAAAGCTAAGTATGCATAACGAAGCAGTAAACTTAAAAATCACCAAACGTGAATGACTTTAAGGAAGAGTGATGACACCAAAACAAGTGGTATTAGGATTTTGGGATGCAATGCGCAGTAATGATTTTGCAAAGGCAAGTGAATGGCTAGCCGCAGATTTTGAAGGCTATTGGCCCCAGTCGTCTGAATTGACGGTAGGGCGTGCCAACTTCACGGCAATCAACTCTGAATACCCAGCCAATGGTGTTTGGGAGTTCACGCTCAATTCGATTGTCTGTGAAGGTGATACCGTAGTAACGGACGTTTCAGTTACAGACAGTGTATTGAAAGACCGAGTGATCACCTTTCACACGGTCGTTGATGGTTTAATTCAAAAGCAAACTGAGTTTTGGCCAGACCCATTTGAAGCGCCGGCGTGGCGATCGCAGTGGGTTAAGGTAGTATCGAGCAATCAGCTTATATCGAATAATCAGGTTGCATCGAATAAGTAAGTATTAGGAGGTTTCATTGAGCAAGGTAGTGATTGTAACCGGCGGAAGCCGAGGCATTGGCGCAGCGACGTCTAGATTGTTGGCCACTAAAGGCTATGCCGTATGCGTTAACTTCATACACAATGAGTCGCGAGCTGAAGACCTAGTGAATGAGATTCGTGAGCAGGGCGGAACCGCGATAAGCGTGCGTGCGGATGTGTCTGTTGAATCGGATGTGAAATCCTTATTCGAGATTGCTCGTAACAAGCTAGGCCCAGTGACCCACTTGGTCAATAATGCCGGGATTTTGTTTACCCAGTCACCATTAGTTGACATCGAATTGGATCGCTTTGAAAAGGTGATGAAGTCCAACGTATCAAGCTGCTTTCTGTGCAGTAAAGCCTTTATCAAACAAGCTGATGGTGCAGGTTCGATTGTGAATGTATCGTCTGCCGCTTCTCGCACAGGCGCACCGTTTGAGTATGTGGATTACGCAGCATCGAAAGGTGCGATGGATTCACTAACCAAAGGCTTATCGCTTGAATTGGCTTCACGCAATATCCGAGTGAATGGCGTAAGGCCAGGTTGTATTTATACTGAGATGCATGCAGACGGCGGAGAGCCAGATCGCGTAGACAGACTAGCTTCGCAGCTACCATTACAACGAGGTGGCACACCAGAAGAAGTAGCGAACTCTATCGCTTGGTTATTATCTGATGAAGCTTCGTATGTAACCGGCTCGTTTATTGATATTGCTGGCGGTCGATAGGGCGTATTGGTCTTCAAATTAAGGTAAACCAGTTACAACCATCAACACGCAACAAAAGTACCTAACTAAAAGAACGAAACTAAGAGTACAAACATGAAAAACTATTTTGAAAGTCCGTTTGTTGGTAAGTCACTCAAAGAACAAGTGACCAACCCAAACATTATTGTGGGCGAGCACAGCTATTACTCGGGTTACTACCATAACCACAGCTTTGATGACTGTGCGCGTTACCTATTACCGGATAGATCAGACATCGATAAACTGATCATTGGCAGCTATTGCTCGATTGGCTCTGGCGCCGTGTTTATGATGGCGGGCAACCAAGGTCACCAAAACCAGTGGGTGAGTACCTTCCCATTCTTCTATCAAGACGACGAGAAGTTTGAAGGTGCGATAGACGGCTTTGAACGCTCTGGTGATACCGTGATTGGTAACGATGTTTGGATTGGCACAGAAGCCATGATCATGAGTGGTGTTAAGGTCGGTGATGGAGCCATCATCGCAAGTCGAGCGGTTGTGACTAAAGACGTCGCACCATACTCGATTGTTGGTTCAAACCCAGCGCGTCACATCCGTTATCGTTTCAATGAAACTGAAATCGCTCAGTTACTAGCAATGAAATGGTGGGCGTGGAGCGAAGAACAGATCAAAGGCGCAATGTCGTTGATGTGTTCTTCAGATATCAATGGGCTTTACCAATATTGGAAAGCATTCAAGTAATTATTGTGACCGGAGCGCTTTGTCTCATCGTTACTGCTTTGGTTTATCGCTTTGATTTATCGGGTAAGCACTGCGTAATGAATTAGATACCCGCACCGACTTGGAAGTAGAGGGCGGTATCTTCTTCACTGAACGCAATATCAATGCCTGAAATAAGACCATAGCGTCTTGCGATAAGGTAACGGAACCCGACGCCGTAAGCCGCGTGAGAGCTTTGATCAAACATGTCTTGATTACTGCTACCCGCATAGCCAATTCCCGTAAACACCGCGGTTGACCAACGTCGTGTCCATTGTTTGCTTACTTGAACTTCTGCCGCGACCGTGTGTTCACCTTGATAACGATTACGGGCGATACCTCTCAGTTCAATGTCTGGGTAATATTGAGGAGAAAGCACTCGTTCATTGGTCGACAATGATTTGTACTGTCCTCGCAATGCTAGGTTCCACTCCTTGTTTAACTCCCAATAGTTCAGCCCTTCCACATTAAACGTTTGGTAGGTGTAGTCACTGCCAATCGCATCACCAAACCAAAGGTATTCCGCGACATAGTTGTAGCCTTGCGTCGGATTCAAGAAGCTGTTCTTGCTGTCGTATTCGGCGATTAGACCCAAACCGGAAGAGGTCGGTGACGTGTTGCCAATGTTGTTTAAGATTTCTTGTGCTTTGGGGTGGTTATTAAGTGAAAGAGTGGGTGCAAAAAACTGCTGAGAAAACCCCAGTAACCATTGGGAGTCGGGTACTCTAAATTGGAGTTTCTGTATCCCGCCCATGCCCTTGAGTCCTAGCTCAACACCTTCGTTTGGATCGAGTGGAAGCAGAGCATTCGATGAGCTTTGTCGATAGAAGGTCATGTTGATATCGCCATAACCTAAGCCACCAAGGTAGCGTATTGAATCTTCCTTCCAACTGCGCTTGTGACCAACAAACGCCATCCAAGTGCCATTCTCTGTTGCAAAACCGCCAACCGCAGTGATTGCAGGGGTAAGAAGCTGCGCGCCGCCATCGATGGATTTTTCGGCGAGTTGTTTACGCGTGTTTTTTTGTTCGTCAGATTCGTGCATGAAGATGCCGGTGAAGCCGCCACCATATCCTACCGCAGGCTCTGTAATGAGAATTGGGACAGGAAGAAAACCATAGGCATTTTCTGCGAGGTATTCTCCCATATCGAGTTGGCCATCAATTTCATCGATAAAGCTGACGGCGTGGGTCGTCGTAGAAACAAGTATCAGGCTACTTAGTGCTAGGGGGTTAAAGGTCATAACATTCCGTATTATTCACTATCTATTAAATTGAGTGTAATCAATCAAATAGTTAGCGCAATAGAACGGGGAGTATTAACCGAGATATCTGTTCAAAAGGCGATTGGAACACCGTTTACTTTTGGATTAGCTCTACGTACGTCAGAATATCCAGAGCATCTTGCTTTGTGATAACGCCTTGCCATGCTGGCATGCCTTGTTCTACATCGCCTTCTAAAATGTCATCCGCCAAAGAACTTGGACTGGTAAAAAAGCCGCTTAGTTTATTAGCGATGTTAGCGGGCTTGTGTGGTAACGAAGCGGCAGTAGGCCCGTTTCCGTGACCTTTGTCGCCATGACACACCTGACAAAGCTGTCGATACTTGGTTTTGCCATTGGCGAAGTGACTCGCGTCGACTTCTGAGGCTGCACTCGCATTAAAGGCTATCATTGAAGCGACTAAACCCAAGAAAGCTAACACGTGTATATGGTTCATGGTTTTCATTGTTCTATTCTCGATTATTATTTAACAATGAAAGAATAAGCAGGTGTGAGTAGAAGAAACGTGAATGAGATAGCTTGATTATCCCGAATTCAAAGCAGGTTTGGTTACGGGTGACCATCATGTGATTTAGGTAAATGATTGATTATATGCATATTGCATAGTATGGCGTGTCGCATTAGCGTGGTGGATGAATTGGAGGGGTATTATGATTAGTTGCAACGATTACGATTATATTGAGATTGTGTGTATGCACCGATACCCAATCAAGTTAACTCTGAAATCTGGCGAGCAGATTGAATGCGTCGGGTTAGATACTCAACGCAATGACAGCCGTGAAGAGTGTATTAAGGTCAGTATTCACGGTTCGGAACAACTCGTCGTACTCACTGATCTTTCCACACTAGAAGTCTGTGTCGATAATCCTCATTTTCAGCAGATTTCATTCAAAACGTCATAGGTTGTCAAATGAATAACACGATAGAGCAATGCTATTGCACCGCGTGCCGAGAAGACACACAACACGTTGTTGTGTTGGTTAGAAAGACGAGTGCATTTGCAGACAAACCCAACCAAAAGCGCAGCGAGTTTTGGGCAGGCGTGATTAAAGGTTGGTTCCTCGGTCCGTTTATCGCGTCAATGGATGAGTTTTCTCGTCATCTTGTCTGCGAAAAGTGTGGTCATAAAGAGATACAAGATTAGTTAAGATCTAACAGAATTACAGCGTCAATTGGCTTAGGAAAAAACGAATGAAAGTACAAATGATTGAAGCCGTAAAGGCATATGGTTTTTCAGTAAGAACCACCAATACCAATGAGATGGACCCAGCAACAGCCAAGATAGGCCAATTGTGGCAGGGCTTCTTTGACCAAGTGTTTCCGAAATTAACGCCGGATTCAAAAGTGTATGGCGTCTACACCAATTACCAGTCTGACTTTACGGGCGAGTTTGATGTTATCGCGTGTACCAACGCACTTGCAGATCAGAATTTAGATGCGCTTGTAGAAACCGAAATAGAGGCGGGCAAGTACTTAACGTTTTCTGCTGAGGGTCAATTACCACAAGCTGTGATCGACCTATGGGGTGAAGTGTGGGCGTATTTCAATGCTGCAGACTGCCCACATGTTCGAACTTACACAACAGATTTCGAATTTTACAAAGGTGAAACTGAAGTAGAAATTTCGATTGCGATTCAGTGATCAATTTAAAATGAACAAAAGGCTTAGCTTAGACTGTGGTGGCTAGTTAAGAGACAGTAGTTACCGGTAGAGAGACAGAGGAGACCCAGTTAAGCCTTTGAATATCTGTTCATTACAAAGAAGATACAGTGTCACGTAATTACCTAATACTTACGCTTTATCTAACCCTGAATTCCCCTAGAGCACCCCAAATACCCTTAAGTCACCCAAAAACACAATCTTGCTTGGTTTCATTCCACAAAGGGTATTGCTTCATGACTTGGGTGTAGAGCTTACTTTCCAAGTGAGCTCTTAACCAACGTCCTACGTTTTGATAATCAGATTGCACAAACCACTTCTTTTCGACTCTTACAAACTGGCTGACAAACGGCATTACCGCGAAGTCGGCCAAGCTTGGGGTTTCTCCAAATAAGTAGGGCTGATTTGTGAGTCGCGCTTCTAATTGACTAATGAACACTTCGCAAGCGTGTCGACGTTGCTCTACATCGATGTTTCGGTAACGAACAGACGCACGGTACTTTTCTAAGTGACCAATAAAGTCATCATCGTTGGTTTTAATCAGCTGTTGGACTTGCTCGCTAAGTGTTGGATTGTTGGAGCGTAGAAGATCTTGAGGATCATTTTGTTGAAGTGCCCAGTTCATCACTTCTATGCTTTGTTCAATGATTTGTCCATTCGGTAAAACCAAAACAGGAACAGTGCCTTTTGGCGAACTGGCCAATAGTTCGCTAGGTTTGTCTTTGGTAACGATTTCTCGAAGTAACACTTTTTGCTGTGATAGTGCGATGCCCATTCGTCCGCGCATTGCATAAGGGCAGCGGCGCAAAGAGTAGAGGATAGGTAGGTCGGATTCGTTCGGCATTATTGAGGTCATTTAGTTTGAAAAGTGTTGTACGGTGGTAAAGAGATCGTGATGTGGGTAGAATACGCGGCTTAAAAATTATAAGTAAGTGAGCGACTTCAAAAATGAGCAGAAAAATTGAGTTATTAGCCCCAGGTGGCGATGTAGAAGCGATAAAAGCCGCCATCGTAGCGGGTGCTAATGCAGTTTATTGTGGTTTAGACACATTCAACGCTCGTAACAGAGCCTCTAACCTATCGTTAGACGAATTGAATGGTGTGATTCGCCTTGCTCATGAATACGGCTGTGAAGTGTTCCTGACTCTTAACGTTGTGCTACTGGAGCACGAGACTAAGAGCATCACCAAACTGCTGAACCAGCTTGTGAACACCAAAGTGGATGGCATCATTGTTCAAGACTTGGGTTTATTCAACCTGGTTAGGAAGCATTTCCCATCATTAGACGTTCACGCGTCGACTCAGTTAACAACGCACAACGAAGGCCAGATTAAGTTTTTGTCTAAGATTGGCGCAACACGCGTTAACTTATCTCGTGAGTTGAACCTGCCTGAAATCAAGATGCTGACGGAAGTGGCACACGATCACGATGTATTAACCGAAGTGTTCGTACACGGCGCTCTGTGTATCGCATTCTCAGGTCAATGTTACTCAAGTTCAGTAAGTGTGGGTAACTCAGGTAACCGTGGTCGTTGTAGCCAAGCGTGTCGTGATGAATATGAAATCACCAACGCGGGCAACAAGTTCCCACTCAACCTGAAAGATAACTCAGCTTACTACGACCTACCTGAATTGGTTGATGCGAAAGTCGACTCATTGAAAGTAGAAGGCCGTATTAAAGGCGCACACTACGTTTACACCGTGGTAGACACATGGCGTAAACAGATTGATAGCTTTGTAGAAAGTGGTTTGTTGATCGAAGACGATTCGAACCTGCACAAAGTATTCAACCGTGATTTCACCAACTCTTTTCTAAAGGGCAACCTAACGAAAGACATGTTCATCGATAACCCGCGCGACAACAGCATGAACTACGCTGTTGAGAAAGCGACGGAGCAGAACAACGAAATCTCTGTAGTACAGATTCAAGAGGTGACCAACGAACTTCACCAAGCGAAAGACGTTCTTGGTAACGAGATGCGTGAAAAGATCGAGTTCCTTGATATTCGCAAGACACCAGTAGCACTGTCGTTCAGCGCAAAATTGGGTCAACCATTTACGGTGACCGTGAACACGCCAAAAGAGAACTTTACCCTTCAATCTAAATCGCTATTGAAAGCGGTTGAAGAGAAGGCTATTACTCAAGAGCTACTTGAGAAGCGATTCAAAAACGTGAAGAGTGCAGTTCACACGTTAGAAAGCCATGATTTCAGTGAACTGGACGCGGGTTTGTTGATTCCTCTAAAAGAGGTTTCAGATATTAAAGACGAGATCGACTTCATTCTGAACGGCTCTGTGGAAGTGATTAAGCATGTTGAAGTGCCAGCATTGCCTCAGCACCCTAAAGTGAACGAGAAGCCGACTATGTCTATGCTTATCGCTGATGTAGAAGACTTACACCTATGTGATGTGACTAACGCGGATGTTTACTTCAAACTGCCTGAAAGTTTCAAGAAGCGTTGCAACAAGTACATCGACATCTTGGCAGCAAACCCACGTTTGATTCCTTGGTTCCCAGCGGTATTGATCGGTAAAGATTACGACGAAGCCGTTCGTATTCTTGAAGAAATTAAGCCTGCTCGCATCGTGACAAACAACACGGGTATTGCTTACAAAGCTTACGAGATGGGTATCGAGTGGGTTGCTGGCCCGTTCATGAACACAACCAACTCTCACGCATTGGTTACTCTGAAAGAAGAGCTTAACTGTGCTGGCGCATTCATTTCGAACGAGATCAATAAAGGTCAGATTCGTCATATTCGTCGCCCAGAGAACTTCAAACTGTTCTACAGCATCTACCACCCAATCTTGATGATGACCAGCCGTCAGTGTTTCTTCCAAAGAACGGTAGGTTGTAATAAGCCAAGCATTGAAGCGGGTTGTATGTTGAAGTGTGAGAAAGCGACCACGATTACCAACGTGAAAGGCATCTCTTTCGCGGTTGATAAACAGAAGGGTGGCTACCCAAGCATTTACAACCACGAACAGTTCTTAAACCATGATGCTGTAACGGATTTCTCAGGTCTGTTCGACGAGTTCTTTATTGACCTAACCAACATCGGTGCAGGTTCAAAAGAAGTACAAGACAAAGTAGAGCTTATCAAGCATTTCGAAGCGCTATTGAACGGTGTTGAAGGTTCACAACAGAACCTAGAGCAGATGGTTGAGATTCGTACTAATGCTCAATACGTTCAAGGCCTATAGGGTTCAAGGTTTATAGGGTTCAAGGTCTATAGCTTTTAAGACAAAGAGTGTTCATGGTCTATAAGACTTAAACGCTTATAAGCACTTTGAACCAATAAACAAAAGGCCACTCAATTGAGTGGCCTTTTTGTATCTGAGTATTCTGAATCAGTGAATATGTTATTCCGTGACTGTTTCTTGTTTGAAGCATGGGCTTTTCAACGTGTTCATCTTTTCGATTTCGTTGGTTAAGCGGAGTGAGAGCAGGGCTTTTTGGTTCGAAGCAAAATCAAACATAACGATGGTCGCGGTACCGATTGTCGTCAGTTTCTGCTGAGTCTTACTGACAATCGCGTATTCCATGGTAAACCGGTCGTCTTGAATGTCGGTGACACGAGAGCCTATCATCAACGTATCTGGATACGTGACTGGGCGGAAATACTTACAGTAAGTGTCGCCAAGAACAGGCCCAACTTTGGTAATCGCCATCTCTTCCATCAACTCAACGTGCTTGAAAAAATCTAAGCGAGCGGTTTCGAAATAGCGAAAATATACGGCGTTGTTAACGTGATTGAGTGCGTCCATTTCTCCCCAAGCGACAGGGATTTCTGTTACTACCGGATAGTCAGATAATAGTGCTTCCATGCGAACTCTCTTATTGTTATTGGAATAAAAACCCTACCGCTAATTTAACGAAACTGCAACATGTGTAATTCAAGTTTTTGAAGCCTGAAATCACACAGTGTCAGTCACTTAGTTACACATGCACTCGATGGCTAGGCATTAAGGTGTTTGAATTGCAGCTCAACTAAGCGTTGGTACAATTCGCAGCTATTGATGAGAGACTGGTGGTCGCCGATGTCTACTAGCTGTCCTTTATCGAGCACTGCAATCTGGTCGGCGTGTTTAATTGTTGATAATCGGTGCGCGATAATGATGGTTGTTCTGCCACGCATTAATTCTTCTAAAGCTTGTTGAACATGATGTTCACTTTCGCTGTCTAGCGCACTGGTTGCTTCATCTAACAATAGAATATTCGGATCTTTTAGGATGGCACGAGCGATGGCAATGCGTTGTCTTTGCCCGCCAGAAAGCCTAACACCGCGTTCACCAAGAAAACTGTTGTAGCCATCAGGTAGGTTTTGAATAAACTCGTGCGCGTGTGCTTTTTTAGCCGCCTCGATAACTTGTTCGTCTGTTGCCTGCGGGTTGCCGTAGCGAATATTATGGAACACATCGTTACTGAACAGTGCGGGTTGCTGCGGCACCAACGCCATCTGCTTTCTTAGCTCGTTAGGATCAAACTGATTCAGTTCAACACCGCCTAACGTTACTTTACCCACTTGCGGGTCGTAGAAACGTTGCAATAGTTCGAACAGGGTAGTTTTACCTGCACCAGATGGACCAACTAACGCCAACACTTTGCCTTCATGCGCAGTTAACGTGAGGTTACTTGTTGCGGGTTGGTCGGGTCTTGATGGGTAACAGAAGGTCACATCATCAAATGCGACTTCTGGTGTCACGTTATCAAGCGAGGTTGGGTTCGCAACTGGCGCAACAATATGGCTTTCAACTTGTAGAATCTCGATTAATCGTTCGGTAGCGCCTGCCGCACGTTGCAGCTCGCCCATTACTTCTGAAATCGTTCCTAACGATGAAGCAACCATGATTGCGTAGAACACAAACGCGGCTAAATCACCCGCCGACATGGTGCCGTTAATCACATCGCTACCGCCAACCCAAAGCATGCCTGCGATAGCACTGAATACAATCACGATAACGCCGGAGATAAGAATCGCGCGCTGTTTTACACGCTGGCGACCGATCTCGTAAGCCTTTTCCACTTCTACCGCGAATGACGCTTTCTCTTGCTCTTCTCGGCTGTAGCTTTGAACCGTTTTAATATGCTCAATTGCTTCACCTGCATAGGAACCCACATCAGACATCGAATCTTGGCTTTGACGAGAGAGGGCCCTCACACGACGCCCGTACACAAGAATCGGAATTAAGATAAACGGCACCGAAGCCAATACAATCAGCGTTAGCTTAATGTTGGTCGCAAACAGCATGATGATTGCACCAATACACATCAACGCGCTGCGCATCGCCATCGAGAACGATGAACCGATGATGCTTTGAAGCAGAGTGGTATCCGTAGTGATTCGCGACATGATGTCGCCACTGCCATTGGTTTCGAAGTAACTTGGATGCAGCGTCACGACATGATTGAAAACCGATAAACGAATGTCCGCACTCACACGTTCCCCAACAGAAGAAACCAAATAGAAGCGGAAGAAAGTACCAATCGAGATCAACACGACCACGACCATGATGAATTGAATTGCGCTGCCTAAATCTGAGAGTGATTGTTGGCTAAAACCTTGGTCGATCAGAAGACGAATACCGTGTCCGACTGAAAGGGTTAAGCTCGCTGTGAAGATCAACGCGATCAACGCTGCAATTACACGACCTTTATAAGGCTGAATGAATTTACTCAGCTCAAACAAAATACGGAGGCTTTTTTTCTCAGGTTTGGCACCGGGATCTTTTTGAGTCTGTCGCTGGTTTGAGTCGAGCGTAGAAGAGACATCGTTTTGCATATGACTGCCTTAATGTGTTGTCGCTTTAAAAATAGATGGCTTGTTACTTACTACTTACTACTTACTACTTACTACTTATTACTTATTGCCTGTACTGCGAGTTGTTCGCTGGGAAGTAATTGTTGTTGAGAATAGAACCCATTAAAGCATTTATTGCGCTGTGACGCTCACTAGGAAACTCAATTTCCAATATTTCTTCACCACTAAGTGAATAATTCGAAACGATCTTAAAGGAAAACTAAGCATTCTGATCCAGTCATTGTGAGAGGGAAATAGGGCATTTAACTCTAATTTTTATGCAAGTAAATTGGCATTGATAGGAGAGTGTGCTCATAAGTTATCAATCGAGTTAGGATTTATAAATTGATGGCAAAACGTTTGCTTTTTGTCTCGATATTAACTTTATCAATGACTTGCAACTTTTGGTTGTAAGACCAGTTATAGCGACTGTTTTTTGTGCAATATTTGTTACAAAAATTCAACAAAGTAGTTTTTTATACATTTTTCTTGCATAAAACCTCGGATTGAATAGAATAACCAACAAATGACAATTAATGCAGTATTGTGGCATGAGTATTCAAGTAAAGAGCATCAACAAATCATACGGTGATACCCAAGTTCTTCACGACATCAGTTTCGACTGTGAAAGTGGCGAAACCTTGGTATTGCTTGGCCCAAGCGGCGCGGGCAAGAGTTCATTACTGCGTGTATTGAACCTGCTAGAAATCGCGGACAACGGCGAGTTAGACATTGCGAACGAGCAATTCGACTTTTCAAGCCAAATCCAAGAGAAGCAGGGGCTTAAACTTCGTCGTAAAGTCGGCATGGTGTTCCAGCAATACAACTTATGGCCACACATGACAGTGATAGAAAACTTGATTGAAGCACCAACCAAAGTTGCGGGTTTGGATAAGCAAGAAGCGATTAAACAAGCTCAAGAAGTACTAAAGACACTTCAACTTGCCGACAAAGCAGACGCTTGGCCACTTCAACTGTCTGGTGGTCAACAACAGCGTGTTGCAATTGCACGTGCGCTGATGATGAAACCAGATGTGTTGTTGTTTGATGAACCAACAGCGGCGCTTGATCCTGAAATCACCAATCAAGTCGTGAGCATTATTAAAGAATTGAGCGGGACGGGCATTACCCAAGTGGTAGTGACGCACGAAGTTGATTTCGCGAAGAAGATTGCTAGCCATGTTCTGTACCTAGAGAAAGGGTACATAGTTGAACACGGTACCAGCGATTCATTCGTTAATCCTAAGACACCTGAGTTTGCTGAGTATTTGACTCACTAAGTCACTCATAAAAACAAGTTAACTCACTAGATTTAGCTAAACACAACATCACTCAAATTATAAGAATGGCCACAGGCCGCAATTACACAGTATTCGGAGTAACAAAATGAAAAAGATTCTACTAGCTTCACTTATCGGCCTTGCTTCTTTCAATGCAGCAGCTCAAGAAGAAATCAAATTCGCAATGGAAGCGACTTACGCACCGTTCGAATACATGGATGAGAACAACCAAATCCAAGGTTTTGACGTAGACCTAGCAAACGCACTTTGTGAAGAGATGAAAGCGACATGTACTTTCCACAACCAAGCATTCGATAGCTTGATCCCAGCTCTTAAATTCAAACGTTACGATGCAGCGATCTCAGCAATGGACATCACTGAAGCGCGTCTTCAACAAGTGAACTTCTCTAACGCTTACTACGATAACTCTGCAGCATTCATCTCTTTTGAAGGCAAAGTAGCAGACCAAACAGCACTAGAAGGTAAGCGTGTTGGTGTTCAAAACGGTTCTACTCACCAGAGCTTCCTACTTGAGCAAATGACTGGCGTAACAGCGGTACCTTACTCAAGCTACCAAGATGCATTCATCGACATGAAAAACGGTCGTATCGATTCTGTATTTGGTGACACAGCTGTTGTAGCTGAATGGTTCAAGAAAGAAGACAACTTAACGTACGTTGGCGACCAAGTAACAAACCAAGAGTACTTCGGTAACGGCTTTGGTATCGCAGTAAACAAGAGCAACCAAGAACTTGTAGACCAGCTTAACGTTGCACTTGCAGCGGTGAAAGCGAACGGCGAATACGACAAGATCTTCAACAAGTACTTCGGTAAGTAATTTATGGAATTAACGGGTTACTCTTTAGGGCTCGTCGAAGCAAGCTGGATGACTGTTCAGCTTGCGTTCGTAAGCCTATTGGTTGGATTGGTTCTAGCAGTTTTGTTTGCGAGTGGTGAGATGTCTCGTCGTATTGCAATCAAATGGCCAACGACTGCATTTGTGACGATTGTTCGTGGTTTACCAGAAATTCTGGTCGTACTGTTTATCTACTTTGGTTCGACACAAGTTCTGTTCATGATCACTGGCGACTTCATAGAAGTGAGCCCGTTCTTATCTGGTGTTGTTGCACTGTCACTTATTTTTGCTTCTTACGCTTCGCAAACCTTGCGTGGCGCACTAAAAGCAGTAAGCAAAGGGCAGAGAGAAGCCGCAAGCGCGCTTGGTATTCCTCAGTCTCGTGCATTCTTTCGTATCGTGTTACCTCAAGCGGTAAGACACGCACTACCAGGGTTAACCAACCAATGGTTAGTGTTACTGAAAGACACCGCGCTAGTATCGCTGATTGGCGTAACGGATTTGCTGAAACAAGCACAACTAACATCAGCAGCAACGCACGAAGCATTTACTTGGTACGCAACGGCAGCAGCTATATACCTAATCATCACATTGATTACGCAAAGAGCAGTAAAAGTGATTGATGGTAAGTTCTCTATTCAAGGTTTGGGTAACAAAGGGGCAATGGCATGAATCAACAATACCTCTCTCAAATGCTTGAAGGCTTAGTGACCAGTCTTCAACTCACAGGCGCTTCATTGCTGGTTGGTTGTATCTTGTCACTGCTGATGACGGTAACGCTAATCCTAAGAATACCTGCGATTCACTGGTTAACACGTGGCATCATTACGCTGTTCACCGGCACACCATTACTGGTCCAGATCTTCTTGGTGTATTACGGCCCGGGTCAGTTTGATTGGATTCGTGAAAGCTTCATGTGGACTTGGTTAAGCCAACCTTGGTTCTGTGCAATGTTAGCATTAGCGTTGAACACTGCAGCATACAGCACGCTACTGTTCAGAGGCGCATTCAACGCGATTCCAGCAGGGCAGTGGGAAGCATGTCGCGCACTTGGCATGGACAAAATCGCAACGCTGAAAGTGTTACTGCCATACGCTCTACGCCGCGCCATTCCAGCTTACTCGAACGAAGTGATTCTAGTCTTCAAAGGCACGTCACTGGCAAGCACGATCACCATCATGGATTTGATGGGCTACGCTCAGCGTATCAACGGCCAAACCTACGACACGCTCACCGTGTTCGGCATTGCTGGCGCATTCTACTTAGCAGTAAACGGCATACTAACGCTGATCTTCCGCCAAGTAGAGAAGAAAGCCCTCGCATTCGAAGCGGTATAAGCCTAGCTACTCACAAGCTCAACTAACGTATAAAGCCTGCCATTTATGTTCGCATAAATGGCAGGCTTTTTTGTGTTTGGGGTATGCGCACGGGTGCTGTTTTTATATCCAGTAGCTCGGTTTTTTTGCGAAATTCATACTATATGAAAATATTCTGCATTTTGTCATTCAATGAGCCTATCTATGTTTTAAGTCACTGAAATACCGTGATTAATTGTGGTAGAGTTCCGCTCATATGAAACTAGATAGAATGATTCTGTATTTAAATGCAGAATTTTTCTGTCTAAGAACTGTTAGCAATATAGGAGTTTATATGAAAAAGTTGAGTGTTGTTCTGTTCTTATTGGTTTCAGTTTGTGCAAGAGCAAGTGAAAATTTGCCAGAGATGAATGATAAAAATGGGTATGTAGAACCCTTTCAAATGTTTGACGACGTGTATTATGTCGGTGATAAATGGGTTTCCTCTTACGCAGTAGAGACAAATACAGGGCTAGTTATTATTGATACGCTAGACTTCCCTTATTCTAAATGGATACCGATCAATCTTAAAAAGTTAGGATTAGAGAAGAAGCCAGTTACTCATATTTTAGCTACTCACGGGCATTCTGATCATGTTGGTGGCGCACAATACCTTCAGGCGAAATATGGCTCTAAGGTCGTCATGACCTCAAAAGGTCATGACCTAGCTCAAAAACAAGCAGAGAAGAGTGAGGGAACCAATAAATTTTTGCCCCCTAATGTAGACCTTATTGTTAAAGACGGTATGACTCTCGAGATCGGAGGGACGCTGTTTAAATTTTATATTACACCTGGTCATACCGAGGGTGACTTTTCGTTAGACTTTATGGTGCGAGATAGCGGTGCACTACATCGTGCGTTTGTCGTTGGTGGGCATAGTTTGAGTGCTAAAAAGCCAGAGTTATCGAATCAATTTTTCAAAAGTATGGATAGAATCAGAGAGATTGCACTAAAACCTCCTGTTGTGACCGTAAATCTAGCAAACCATCCACATAAAAATGATCTGTTCGCTAATCGTGATAAACGAAAAAACGGAGCAGCAGTCAATCCATTTATAAGCAAGTCCAACTTTTTTATGTTTTTAGAAAAACAGGAAAATTTAGCGAGAAAAAAATTAGTCAAGTAGCATAATCGGTCAAATCTGAAAGCTGAATGTAATAAATGAAATTACTAAAGCGTAAAATATTGCTAACAAAGCATTTAAGAGGGATTCTCAACGCTTGGCATTTTTGCATCTACTTCAAATTTAGTGTTTACGGTACAATACTTTAGGTCGGGTGGAGGCGTTGTTCACCCCTTAATGCGGCGTTATGTCACTTAGCAAATATTGAGAAAATTTATGAAATTTAAAAAAATTCACTTCAGTGAATGGCAGCAGTTTGAAAAGATTGATATCGACCTAAGTAGCCGAGTTACAGTGCTTACAGGTGCAAATGGTAGCGGTAAAACTACAATTCTAAATCAATTAGCAAGGCATTCAGGGTGGCAGATTCAGTCACTGTCAACTCCAAAAGAAGATAAAGTCTCGGGGGTTGTAAAGTTCATTTCTCGCTTATTTAAGTCTCAAGAGAAACATGATGCAATGCTTGGCTCAATTGAATATGAGAATGGCACAGTTGCAAGGCTAACCATTGCAAACTCAAATACCGCTCAATATGGTATTACGCTTCAAGGGCAGCAGGCTATCCCTTGTTTTTACATACCATCCCATCGCCCAATTTTTAGGTATCAAGCTTTAGGTAATATTCCAACGGCTAAGAAGAATAAGCAAAATGCATTCAACGAAGTATCTAATGTAAATAAACAGCGCTATCAAGGTCAAAATAATCAGTCCGCTAGTTTTATTATGAAAAATACCCTAATTGGGTGGGTTATCAATGGTTATGGTGTTACTAATAACAACAAAGTGATCATGCCAAAAGACTTAGAGCAGATAGAAAATTTTGAAGGCTTTCAAGCTGTGCTTAAAAGAATTCTGCCAGCAACTCTTGGTTTTGAAGAAATCGAAATACGAAACATGGAGATCGTATTTGTATGTAATGGTGGTAGTGATGAGTTTTTACTCGAAACAGCATCGGGTGGAGTTAGTGCGTTAATTGATATAGCTTGGCAAATATTTATGTTCTCTTCAAAGGAGAATAGCAGATTTACAGTTATTATTGATGAAATTGAAAATCATTTACATCCAATCTTGCAAAGGGAAATCTTACAAAACTTAGTTGATGCATTCCCCGATGCTTCTTTTGTCGTTTCTACCCATAGTCCTCTTGTTGTTGGTTCAGTCAAAGAGTCTAAAGTTTATGTTCTACGCTACAACTCAGAAAACAAAATTGAGTCACAAGAATTAGATCTAGTTGGATCAGCGAAGACTGCCACAGAAATTCTCGATGAAGTGTTAGGTGTTTCATTTACAATGCCTGTTTGGGTTGAGCATCAGTTAAAGTCTGTTATTTCTGAGTTTGCATCAAGTAAACTTGATGCAGAGGCGTTTTCAGGCTTAAAAACTAAGCTTGCTGAAATGGGCTTGGAAAAAATGCTTCCTCACACTATCCAATGTATTTTGGATTATCAAAATGATTAAGCTTGAACGAGGTTCATGCCCGTACCCTAAAGCCTTAGAAAACCAAAACTACAAACATGCTAACAATAAAGAGGCACTTAAGAAGGCATCATTTGATAAGTGTATGTACTGTGAAAGTAAGATTTCTCATATAGATCATGCTCATGTTGAACATATAAAACCTAAAGCGAAAGATAAGTTTCCTGAATTTGCATATGTGTGGGAAAATTTGGGTTACGCATGTCCTAAGTGTAATGGGATTAAATCAGATAAGTATTTTACACTGTCCCCATTTATTAACCCTTATGAAGATGAGCCAAGCGACTATATTTTCTGTGCAGGTGCGATTTTATGCCCAAAGAGAGGCAGTGAAAGAGCAGAAGTAACCATAAACCAAATTGAGTTAAATAGACCAGAACTTCTCGAAAAAAGAATGAACAAAATTAGCGAAATTCAAAAAAGTCTCGATGCTTGTTATAGGGTTAAAGATCCAGGATTACGCGCTCTACTTATTCAAGAGTTAAAATTATCAACAGCTCAGGATAAAGAGTATTCATATATAGTAAAATATTTTCTGAAGTCGCACGAGATAGACGTGACATAACAAACAATTTAAGAGTGATTCAGCACGCTTGGCATTTTTGGTTTGGGTTTAACTCAGTGTTTACGGTGATCAAATTAAGTGTAGTGGTTGCGTGCTTCACACCTTAATTGGGCTACATGGACTCCCTCTTTTGTCAACAATAGCTCCCGCTGACAACAGTGGATCGGACAGCAGCTCTACATTCGGTGTTTAATCGGAATCGTTCCGTCACCTTGATGATATTCGCTTGATGCCAGCCTCATTCGTTAAACAGTATTTATTACTTCCCAATTAAACAGGTTTAGGCATCTCGGTCTGGTCGTATTGTCATCATTTGCTATTGCTTTGACTCGGTGAGTGTTAACCGTTTACATAGTTAATCTTGTAATCTTTTCCTGTTGTTAATAATGCCCATATTATACGAGCGTTTTTTGCTGCTAGGGCGACAGCTGCTCGTTTATAACCTCGGCGTTCAACGAGTTGATTTAACCAAATACTGTTGCGATCGGTTTTCTCTTTACATCGTGCAATAACGGCTCTTGCGCCATGAATAAGTAAAGTGCGAATGTGTTTTTCGCCTCTTTTGCTGATGCGACCAAGATGAACATGACCACCTGTTGAGTATTGTCTTGGAACCAACCCTATCCAAGCGGAAAATTGGCGGCTAGAGCCAAATTGTTTGGCGTCATTGACGGTCGCGACAATGGCACTTGCACTGTGTTCACCGACACCTGGAATATCCATGAGGGCTTTGGCTGAAGCCATCTCATGAACTAAAGCAGAGACTCTGCGATCATAGTGCAATACTTCTAGGTTAAGGTTTTGAATCTTGTTCGATAGATCTTGAAGTAGCTCTCGAGCGAGTATAGGCAAACCATTTTCTGCATCTTCAAGGACACTACCAATAGTGTTTTGAGCCGAGTAGCGCCCCTGAGGCATCACAATACCAAATTCGGAAAGTAAACCTCTGAGCTGGTTAATAGTCGCCGTTCTTGTTTTAATTAGCCCCTGTCGAATACGGTGCAGGCAAAGCACAGCTTGTTGCTCTTCACTTTTTATAGAGACAAATCGTGTTTTGGGTCTAGATACCGCTTCACAGATGGCCTCTGCGTCATTGGCATCGTTCTTCTCATTTTGTCGATATGGAATAACGAATTTGGACGCCATAATTTTCGGGTTATGACCTAGTTTCAGTAGCTCTCTCGCCCAGTGGTGTGCACCAGAGCACGCCTCCATACCGATGAGGCAGGGAGGCAACTTCGCGAATGTGTCTAAGAGTTTGTTTCTTTTGACAGTTTTGCGTAGGACGCACTTGCCATATGCATCAACGCCGTGAATACTGAACACATTCTTGGCGAGGTCAACGCCAATAGTTTTAATGGTGGACATAGTAACCTCCAGTTCTTCAGCGTGTACTAAGTAAGTATGGCACGCAGAGTGTCAGGTAGAGGGAGTCCATATCATTCGTTAGGTAGCTAAGGAATGGCAAGTCGAACATATGAAACCAAGTATAGATGATGTACTAAAAGCTCTTCAGGAAAGCTGGTCCTTAGAAAGCACTGAGGAACCTGAAAACTGGACTCCATCCAATCCAAGCCGCGGACAATGTGGAATATCTTCACTAATAATTAACGACTATTTTGGTGGAAAGCTAGTGCTATGGAAGGTGTTCTTGCGTGGAGAACAAGTTGGCTTTCATTACTCAAACGAGTTACGTAATGGTACCCCATTTGATTCAACTGGCGATCAATTCTGGGAAAGTGAAGAACTGAAAGACCCTTCTTCATTTGAGAGACCAGAGAAACCACCAAAGAATGGAGCTGACCGGTATTTGAACTTATCAAACTTGGTTCGTAGTAAGTTGGAAAACTACCGGGCAGAAGCAGAAGTCGTTACCTAACAAATTGCTCAAATGGACTTCTAACGCTTGGCAGTTTTTTTGGGTGGTAAGTTTGAGTGCGTTGGTCACGTTGTTCGTTATCTGGTAGGGCGTTTATTCTGTTTATAATTCTGGTGGTTTATGAAAGTTAGAGCAATGAGTCCAGCTGATTTATCAGCCTTGTATGATATTTATATTGAGAAGGAAGTAGTTAACAACAATCGCTATTCACCCGATATAAAACGGGAAGAATTCGACTTAATGTTCAATGGTAGCCAGCACAATTTCGTGGCTGTTGAAACCGGTGGAGAAGTGTTTGGGCACTTGGCTATTATCACGACTGAAAAACCAAGGCTCAAGCATTCAGCGTCTTTTGGTATTGTTGTTGCCAAAGCGTCACGAGGTAAAGGTGTTGGTCGTTTCTTAATGGGGCACTTGTTATCTTATTGTGAGAATGAACTCGATTTAGCTCGCCTTGAACTAGAAGTTCACGCTAACAACAAAGCGGCACTGGCGTTGTACAAATCCTTTGGTTTTGAAATCGAAGGTACAAAGCGTAAAGCTGTACTCGTCGAAGATGAATTAATAGATATTGTCATCATGTCGAGAGTACTAACATAACGAAGCAATTAAAACGGTGCTCAACGCTTGATTTCAGTTTAAGTGTTTTTAGTTTAGGTAGAGGGTCGCGTTACTTACTCGGTTGTTTGCTGCGAGGAAATAAACATGAAACAACTAATATTCAGAAATATGCAGTTAGCTGTAAGTATTGGATCTGGTTTTGCGATCTATCAGTACTTTTTTATGACAGACGGTGCGTTTGATTTTTATGGGTCAATTGTGGTGTCTGCTTTTACGTTTGTAGTTAGCAGTATTGGTACCGTTCTAAAAGAGATAATCATGCGTAAAAAGGAGACTGCGTGAGAATAGTGGAAGCAAGTCGGTCTGATCTAGAGTCTTTCTTCGAGTATATAGGAGCGCAGCTTCTTGAAAATGCGGATGATGATTCTCCACTTTTCCAACCGATCTCTAAAGAGAATTGTGTAGTTTCAGAACAATTTAAAGACAAGTTTCGAAATGGTTTTGAGGCAAGCCTTGGTGAAAATGGCTGGAGAAAGCTATGGGTAATCAAAGACTCTAAGGAACGAGTGTTTGGTCATGTAGACCTACGTCATTACGGTGAAGAGTATAAGTTTCATCGTGTGCTTCTCGGCATGGGTGTTGATTCAAGTCTAAGAAAGCAAGGGTTGGGTGTAGAACTGATTAAGCGCGTGACTGAGTTTTGTAACGAAAGCCCAAGTGTCGATTGGTTAGATCTCAATGTTCTCTCGAATAATCTTCCTGCAAAAAATTTGTATTTGAAATGTGGTTTCGAAGTGATTGGAGATGTCCCAGGTTGTTATCTTATAGAAGGACAGTCTGTGTCTGAAACAATGATGACACTATGCACGAGAAGTTCCGAGTAAGAACGCTTTTAAGAATGAATTATGACACTTGGCATCCTAAGCTTATGTTAGTGCTTAAGCTTGGTGTCAGCGCTTTTACACGGCAACTCTACCTAGAAGCAAAAGAGGAATCATGACAAAAATCTATTTCGTGTGTGGCTTTATTGGCTCGGGTAAGACGACTTACTCTAAAGCGCTTGCAGAAAAGTATGGCGCCTTTCGTTTCTCGATTGATGAGTGGATGATTCCTTTGTATGGCGAGCATATGGAGCGTGAGGTTTTTGATAGCCGGCTAGCTACGCTACAAGGGTTATTCAAAGACTCTACAATGCAGCTGTTTTCCTTGGGTGTTCCGGTGATTTTTGACTTCGGTTTTTGGCGTAAATCAGACCGGGATTCTTTTACAAGCTGGGCATCAAACCTAGGTGTGGACAGCGAAGTTCACTACCTTGATGTTCCGTTTGAGACTTGTAAGCAAAGAGCATTTAGCCGCAACTCGGAATTGAATGGTAAGTCTTATGAAATGACACCTGCAATGTTAGATTTGTTTTGGTCTTGGTTTGAGGTTCCAACTTCAAATGAAAATATTATTTGGGTTCAACAGGAAGCTCAATAAGGTATGTAGTCAAACATAGTTTGAGTTAGCAGCTCCTTAATATCGCAACAAGTGGATCGGAGGTTCAATGGACCAATCAAGCAGTGCTTAGAGCTAGCCTTAACTTATCAGCAACGGAAGCATCTACCGCTTCTTGGCGCGTAAGTCTTACGTGTTGTCAGCTGCTTAGCTGAATGTGGTTAGAATTTAAAAAGTACGCCTGCCACTGATTTACAAGGCTTGGCACTTCTCGTTTAATGTAGGTTAGTGTTTAACGTCTTATGGTTTAGGTTAGTGACGTTGCTCGGACCGTAAAGTGGTATGTGGACAGGGAAAGTTATGAATCAACAAGAAGCCTTTATAGGATTTGCGGTTTATGGGGTTATCAGTAGTTTAATCGGCCTTTTTACATTTTTTATTATCAAAGATGCAAAGTACAAACAAACATTGTGGACTTTGCAGTCTGTTATGTTCGGTATCTTTTCGATTGGTTTTATCTATTGCTCTGGTGGTAATGGGCCAGAATTGTTGGTCTGGATTCCGCTGGTTACTTTAATGTCTATTTACAATGTCTACTCTTTGAAATTTTGTGGTTCTTGTGGAAAAACTAACGGAAGAAAAAGTGGATTGTCATCCATTAAATCATGTCGTGAATGTGGTAATGCTTTATAGTAAAGCTAATAAATATCAGACGTTTGTTCATTTTAGTTTCAGCCTTAAAAGGAAGTTGTATGAATTTAGATAAAGCTAAAAAACGTATCGCAAAGCAGGTTAAAAAAGGCGACAACGGATATCCAAAAATCACTTTAGCGTATTACGGAACGACCAAAGATCTCGCAACGGAAGTCGCAGTTCAATTTATGCTGGGTGAGAGCGATGGTGTGCAAGAAGAACGTTTTTCTTGTGAAACCGAAATCCGAGATAATGAGCTAATCCAAACGACGCTGCTCAAGATAATCGAACGCGCTAATGTGAACTCAGTGATTGAAGTTGAAGGCGTGGCTGTTCTTTAGTTTTATAAGAATCAGTCGGCTTGCTAGGAAAATTTACTCATAATTTATCAAGGAAGAAACGTTATGAAATTAGCTCAGTTAAATATCGCTCTGGCAAAATACCCGTTAGATGCGCCAGAAATCAAAGAGTTTGTCGATAACTTAGAGTTGGTCAATGGAATTGCAGAAAGCAGTGAAGGGTTCGTTTGGCGTCTGAAAGATGAATCTGGCGACGCCACCAACATCCAAGCTTTCGATGATCCTAATATGATTGTGAACATGTCGGTGTGGGACTCTGTGGATTCGTTAAAGAACTTCATGTTCCGCACGCATCATCGTGATTTCATGCGCCGAAAGGGGGACTGGTTTCATCGTTTACCTGAAGATACTTATGTGCTTTGGTGGATTGAAGAAGACCATATTCCCACACTCGAAGAAGCAATAGAGCGACTTGAACACCTCAGAGAAATCGGTGATACACCGTATGCCTTCACTTTTAAAACCAATTTTACAGAGTCAGAAGCGCCAAAATAGCGTTCATAGATAACCAACATTATGTTTTTAGACGTTTTATGGTAGTTCCCGTGAAGATGAGCCGGTTATTGGTATGATGTATCTATAGTATTCGAGAGGTTTTATGATGTTGAAAATGAAAAGTAGTGTACTTGCGATGTGTTTATTCGGTTTCAGCATGAGTGCTACCGCTTCAACACTGGAAGATTGTGCCAAACTTCTTCCTGACGGTCACACGTATAAAGTAGAGATCATTTTAGACGTAGATAAGACTGAGAAGGATCCAACGGTGAAAGGCAGTTTTGGTGTGACGGGGGGAGCGGATGCGCCAGATACTTTTGATATCGGTGATTTTGTCGAGTGCGCAGGTCCTCTGATCAAAACCGTAGATACAGACAGCAACGATGCATCTAATTCCTAGTCACTGGTTGTCGCGTAAATAGTTCACTTTCGTCATGGAAGACATGAACAGGGGTACTTAAACTAGGTTGAGGTGAATAGGGTAATTATGGGCGATTATTTAGATATTTGGTTTACGGTTACCTCCTTAGTTTTTATTGTAAGCTTACTTTCAGCTCTTTTTGTTGGGGTCTGGCGTAAAAATATAAAAGCGTTGATTCTATTAAGTGGAGTCGCAGCAATCAGTATCGTTCTGTTTCTCTCTCAGAAGTATCAAATCCGAAAGATCCTCGCTGAAGAGCTGAGCGTGTCGAGTTTCGTTGTGGAGGCTCATGAGGAGTTTGAGGAATCTAAATTGTTAGATTCTTTGAGAAGTAATAACTACGTAGCGATGAATAGAACGAAACCTTTGTCAAAAAGTAAAGTACGTATTGTTATTAACTCTGGCGAGGTTGAGTTATTGATAGCTCAAGACTCTAAGAACGAAGAACTGTTTTGGGTCTATTACCCTAAATACCGATTTAGTCGTTTAAACCCAATAGGAAAGGTACGTATCCGTTAAACATGGGTGCACAATTGCCACAGCGACTTTCAGTAACAAAAATACCGCCGACGATATCGGCGGTATTTTTATTAGGCTTATTGCATCGTTCAGCTGAGAACAGAAAGATTAGTTAACGTGGGCTAATTCGACACTCTGTGTTTCATTAGCGACTTTCCAATCGCCACCTAACGCTTTATACACTGCAATCGTGGTATTGGCGGTTTGAAGCTTGGCGGCCACTTGGCGATCTTGCATCGCTTTTTGTTGTCTTTGTGCGTCTAACACCGACAAGTAATCGACTAGGCCCGCTTTGTATAGCGACTTTGCTTTACTCACTGCGTTATCGACGGCAAGGGTAGCTTCATCGATGCGCTTTTGGTTTTCTTGGCTACGACCATAGGCAAACAAGCTTGAATCGACTTCTGAAAAGGCGCTATCTACCGAGTGTTGGTAGTTAAGCGCTGCAGAGCGGAACCTTGCTTCGTTCATTTCAACTATGGCTTCACCTCGTCCACCATCGAACACATTCCAACTTATGCCAGCAGAGGCCGCCCAGCCGAATGAGTCGCTACTGAACAGATCATCAAAACTTCCGGCAGTCACTCCTGGCGTACCCGTTAGAAAGAATTTTGGATAGCGATTAGCTATGCTTGCGCCGAGTTCTTCGTTAATGGCTGCCATTTCTCGTTCTGCAATTCGGATGTCTGGGCGCTGTTCTAACAAGTCAGAAGGTAAGCCTGTCGGAATAACATCGTTCATTCTCGGTAACGTAAATTCACCCGCTAAACGTTGGTTCACGCTCGTAAGTGATTCGCCTAACAACACTGCCATACGTTGTTTGTGAACTTGCTCTGCGATTTCAAGTTGAGGAACAATGGATTCAGTCGCGGCAAGCATGGCTTTGGCTTGAGCAAGATCTAACTCCGAGCCATAGCCGCTACGAACCACTTTGGTGACCAGTTCTAAAGTCTGCTTTTGGTCGGAAATGTTCTCTAGTGCGATCGCTTTTCGCTCTTGAGCGCCACGATATTGCAGGTAGTTGTGAATGACATCGGCAGTGATCAAGGTGTTCAAACCGGATTGGAATATCTCGGCTTGTTCAACTCGAATCGTCGCCGCGTTGGATTGCTTATCGATACGTCCAAACAAGTCCATTTCCCAGGCGATGCTAGCACCTAAGAACCCGCCATCGTGTTGCGCTTCCAGCAACGACATCCCCGTTGCTGATTCAACCGCATCAGAGGCGCCAAATACTGGGCCGAGTAGGGAGTCGTTCTCACTCAGTTGGTAGTTGTAATAACCGCCGCCGACATTGATGGTTGGGACTTTGAATGATTCAACCACGCTTTTGTATGAGTTCGCCATGTTGATTCGCTCTGCGGCCAGTTTAAGTGGGATGTTCTGGTTTTGAACATCGGCCACTAATTGATTGAGCGTTGGATCATTGAACTGTGCCCACCAATGATTGTGTTGCTGGTCTGTCTCACTGTGGCTTTCATTATCTTGGCTATACAAGAATGTTTCTGCCATGGTGGTTTGCGGGCCATCGTAATCAGGGCCAACTGCACAGCCTGTCAACAACAAGGCGAGAGCAATAGGAGCCATTTTAAACTTTGTTAATGGATACATATTTATTGCTCCTTGTTGAATGAGGATGGAGTACCGTTATGTGCAGATTGAGGCGTTGCATCGAGTACAACTACAGCATCTTTAATGGCTTCTGAAACTGACGTTCTCTCTTCAGTTCGATAGAAAAGCTTGTACAGGGCTGGCATTACAAACAGAGACAACACGGTTGCCGCAGCCAAGCCACCGATAATGGTTGCTGCCATCTGGTCAAACAGTAGGTCACTTAGTAACGGGATCATGCCAAGTGCCGTGGTGAGTGCACCCATCGAAATCGCCATTGTGCGGTTCACGGTGGCTTCTTTAATTGCGTCTGACAGTGAGCGACCGTCTTTACGTTCAAGCTCGATCTGGTCCATCAACACGATGCCGTTCTTGATGATCATACCGGTCAAGGTTACCGCGCCGATAAGCGCCATGAAACCGAATGGTTTATCCAACAGCAATAAGCTGAATGTTGCACCCGTCGCCGCAAGCGGTAGGGTGGTGAAGATGATCACTGGCTGTTTGAAGCCGTTAAACATCGCCACTAAGATAATCATCATCAACAACATCGCTTTAGGTAGCTGTTTAAGAATATCGCTGACCGCTTTATGCTCGTCGTAATATTCGCCACCCCATTCCAAGTGGTAACCGTGTGGAAGGTGAATGGATTCTATTTGTTCTTTAACGGAGTTTCTTACCGCTGCAGGAGTTGTGTAACGACCAACGCCAGCTTGCGCAGTGATGGTTTTTACTCGGTCACGACGCCAAATCATGGTCTCTTCGCTTGTAAGCTCAAACCCGTCAATGACTTGACCTAGTGGAACGCTGTGGATGCCCAATAAAGAACGTACCGGCAAAGTTTCTAGCGATTGAATAGAGCTTTCTGTACCACGCAGTTGAATCGTCACCAGTTCGTCGTTTAAGTTCATACGACCTAGCGGCATGCCTTCTGACGCGCGTTTCATCGCGAATGCAATGTCGGCACGGTTAATACCCGCAAGGCGCATCTTGTCTTGGTTGATGACGGGTTCTAGCACTTTGCTCTTTTGACGCCAGTCGTCACGCACGTACTTGGTGTCTGGGTGTCGAGCAAAGATAGCTTTCGCTTGTTCAGATAAGCCGTGCAGTACCTCGATATCTGGGCCTGAAAAACGCGCTTCGACACTGAATTTATCCGAAGTCGCAAGCTTTAAGCTTCTAAAGCGAGGATCGGCGTTTGGAAACTCTTCCATTAACCATTTGTCGCCACGCGCAATCAAGGGGCTGAGTGAAGGGAAATCGGTCGCGTTAATCAAGATCTGACCGTAAGCAGAGTCAAACGGCTCTGGTTCAATCGTCACTGAGAAACGAGGAGCGCCAGCACCAATGTAAGATGAAATACTCTCGACTTCCGGCTGCTCTAACAACCATTGTTCGATACGCTTCATGTCTTCTGAGGTCTGTTCAACCTTGGCGCCATTGGGCAGCCAGTAATCTAAGAACAGAATGGGTCTGTCGGCTTGTGGAATAAAGTTAACGGCAATATTCGGGATAGCCAATGCAGTGACCAAGATCAGCGGAATAAGCCCCGTCAGTGCTTTGAGTGGGTTATCTACCGTCCAGTTTACGCTCTTACGGTATAAGCTCACTTTGGTATTGTCAGCTTGCTTAGTTGGCTTGATGAAGAACCAACACATCAAAGCTGTAAAGGTCATTGCGACAAACCATGACAACAACAGTGAAGAGGCGATAATTAGGAATACTGAGCTTGCGAACTCAGCGGCATCGGTTTTTGAAAAGATAACAGGGCTCGCACCCATGATAGCGATAACTGTCGCGCCAAAGAGTGGTGTAGCGGTCTCTTTAACAGAATCAATTGCAGCTTTGGTTCGGTCGACGCCTTTGTTGATTTTCACAATCATCATATCGGTGATGACAATGGCGTTATCCACCAACATGCCAAGCGAAAGAATGAAGGTACCTAGCGAAACTCGGTGTAAATCAATTGACGCGATGTTCATGTAGATAAGCGTCAGCAAGATAGTCAGCAACAAGCTTGAGCCGACAATGGTTGCGCTTTTTAGTCCCATGAATATCGATAGGACGATGAATACAATCGCGACACTTTCTAGCAAGTTGCTTACGAAGTTGTCGATCGATTTCTGAACTTCTTCCGGCTGGTTAGCAACTGTTGCAATATCAACACCTAACGGCAGGGTCGATTGAAAATCGCTGACGATCTGATTGATTTCATCGCCAAGTGATACCACGTTGACGCCGGTGACTGGGCTCATCGCTAATGTGACTGCAGGCACGCCGTTGAAGCGGTTCTCTGTCATCATTGGCTCTTGGTAGCCCATTGTGACGTCTGCAATATCGCCTAAGCGGATTAAGCTGGTGCCTAATTCACTCACACCGCCTTTGATCATCAGATTTTTGATGTCGTCTAATGAACCAAACTCACTCGACTGTTGAACTCGGATTCGCTCAGTTCCTGCTGAAAACTTACCGGCATCAAAGGCCATGTTTTGAGTATTCAGCTGCGACCAAACTTGTGTGATGGATAGGCCGTATTGCGCCAACCTTTCATCTGGGATGTCGATATGAACAACGTGTGGTTGAACACCGTGTAATTCGATCTTCTTAATACCATCGACGGTTTTAATTCGACGTTGCAACTCTTCTGCGTAACGTCTTAGTTCAGCAGGAGAAGCATCCTTACTGTGGATAGAGAAAAGCATGCCGTAGACTTCAGAAAACTCGTCTTGTACGACACTGATCTGTGCAGTCGAAGGCAGTAATAGCTTCATATCAGATATTTTGCGACGCAATAAGTCCCACTCTTGAGGAAGTGCTTTTGAATTAAGAGACTCTTTGAGGTCGACAAACACCATCGACATGCCAGGGCGAGAGAGTGAACGAAGTCGGTTTAATGATCCCATCTCTTGCAGTTTAGTTTCGACGGTATCAGTAACTTGCTGTTCCACTTCTTCCGCAGAAGCACCGGGGTAGAGCGTTACTACGACGGCCGTTTTGATGGTAAAGCTTGGATCTTCGAGCTTGCCAAGATCAAAGTAAGAAAACAGGCCTGCGATAACACTCAATGCAGTGAAAAACAGGATGAAGGTGCGTTGTTTGATCGCAAAATCAGCTAGATTCATCATGATTTACCTACAGACTCTTAACTTGAATATCGGAGAAGTGTTGGCCTTCCATGACGTACTGAGCACCACTCACCACGACGAAATCGCCATCGTTGAGCGTTGATTCAACGCATACGGTATTTTGGGACATCGAAACCACGTCCACAGTTACGCCATGAGCTTGTTCATTTTGAATAGTGAACACTTGCTCGATACCCGATGGATTCACGATCGCTGAATACGGTAAGCAGAAATTATTGGTTGGTTCGCCAAGTTGAGTCGTGAGTGTTACGGCTTTGCCCGGCAACACAGATTTGTCGCCTGACTCTAGATGGTAAGTAACCGCGTAGGTTTGCTTAATAGGATGAGGTGACGTTGCAATTTCAGTCGCGTACCCAATCAATTTTTCCTCTGAGCCGTACCAGTTGATACCAGCGGTCTGATTCGGTTGGAATTTATGAATTAGGTTTTCTGGGACTTGGATTTTAACTTCAAGTTGATCGGGGTTGTGGATGGTGAAAACTGAAATACCCGGCAGGACTTGTTCGAACTGTTCGAAGTTAGATGCAGCTACCACGCCGTCAAAAGGGGCGAGCAGTTGTGTATAACGAATCGAATCTTTTGCGCGGCGTATGTTTTGTTCAACCACTTTAACCGCGGCTTCACTTCTTTCATAGCCGCTGATAGCACGATCCAGATTAACATCGGCAATCGCGTTGTCATCAATCGCTTGTTTCACTCGAGCGAGCTCAGTCTTAGCCAGCTTGTGTGCAGATTTTGCTTCAAGAGAACGAGCTTGTAACTCTTCCAACGCCACTTGGTAATCATGCGGGTCGAGTTGTGCCAACGGCTGGCCTTTCTTTACTGGATCGCCAATCGAGACCATCACATTTTGAATAGTACCAGGTACGCGAAACGCCACTCCTGCTGTTTCTGATGATTGCAATTTACCCGTGAAGGATTTTTCGATCTGATGAGAAAGAGGCTCAAGTTGAATAACTTGAATTGGTCGCGTTTGCTTCTGAGGGAGCGTCGCCTCAGAGTCATTACAGCCAAAAAGAGGGATCAGGCTTAGTGCGATGACCGTATGTTTAAGGATAGGTGTCTGTTCAAAGATAGACGAACGTTGAGAAATAGGCTTCATGGATTACTCCTGTCAATTTATGGAGTAATTCTATCTTTCAGTTAGGTTTAGATAATCTAGTCTATTCGCGAAACACTGTCATAATATTCATTACAATAGCTATAGATTTGGAAGCTCTTGTAATAGAAAATCAATCAAAAGTTGAGCGGAGTGACTTAACGCTTTGCGTTGAGGGTAGAGTAGCCATGCTTCTTCTTTTTGAAGCTCCTCGTTAGGGAATAGGTTGATTAAGGCCCCACCTTTGAGTTGTTGTCGTACCAAGAGTTCTGGCAGTAATGCTATACCTCTGTGACGTGTTACACCGCCGATTACGAAGCCTATGCTGTCACTCACCACAGAAGGTTCGACCTTGATGATGTGATCTTTGATGTCCCATCGCTTGTCGATGTCACCACTTGGCCATCTAAAGCAAACAAATGGGTAATTGGCGAGTTCTCTTAAGCTTGAAGGCTTGCCTTCTTTCTCTAAAAATTCAGGACTAGCGACAAAAATACGTTGGAGATCCATGACTTTACGTGCAACTACGTTAGCGTCACTCAATGTGCCGCCATGCATGGCCAGGTCTAATCCTTGGCGGTACATGTCGACAAAACCGTTGCTAATATTGCGAATATCTAGCTCAACCTTAGGGTACATATCTTGAAATTTAAATAGAGTTGATTGCATGATGTCGCTGGTTTCAGGCAGCAGGCCTATTTTCACTTGTCCGTGTGCAACTTCTGATAGGTTGGAAGCAATATGGTTTGCTTTGTCGAGTGCTCTTAATGCATTGAGCAGTTCTTTGTAATAGAGCTCGCCAGCTTTAGTTAAGGAAAGGCTTCGAGTCGTTCTAAAGAATAATTGAATGCCGAGAGACTTCTCAAGGTCGTTAATTCTACGGCTAACGTTAGCTCGCGGAAGGTCAAGAGCATTGGCTGCAGCAGTGAAACTACCTAGCTCGACAACGGTGGTGAACAGCTTAAGATCTTCGATTTTCATAACAACGGCATTTAATCGTTTTTAGAACAGTATGTTGGCATCGTATATCAATTGGATTTTAAAATCGAAGCGTTCTTTTAGTTGGCTTGTTATCAAACAGAGAAAAGCCGGCCGATAATTCATTATCAAAGCTGGCTTTTTGTTCACAGTGGACAGACTGCTCTATTTATCACAGGCGACAGACTGCTCTATTTATCACCTTGGACGAGATTGATTGTAATTTCACCTTAGACCATATTTTTTAGCGGCCTCGTCCGTCGACCATTACGATGATAGTTTTAGAAATGATGGCGAGGTCAGCGGCAATCCAAGATTTCATAGAACATAGACTCAGTGCGTAGCTGTGATCAAAACCTACTTTACGACGTACATCATCGATGCAGGTGTCATAACCTTGGTTCACTTGTGCAAGCCCTGTAATACCGGGCATTACGCCATAAGTGCGGTCCGCAAAGTAAGGGATTTCGTTCTCTAGTTTGGTGTAAAAAGTAGGGCGCTCAGGGCGTGGACCAATAAGAGACATTTCACCTTTTAATACATTAAACAGTTGTGGAAGTTCATCGAGACGAGTCTTTCTCAAGAATCGACCAACCGGTGTGATTCGTGGGTCATTCGCGGTTGCCCAAACTGCACCTGAGCGAGTTTCTGCGTCTTCGTACATGCTACGGAACTTCATGATTTCAAATAGTTCCATTTTCTGTGGTGTTGATTTACCAACGCGAAGTTGGCGGTAGAAAATAGGACCACGAGACGTGAGTGCAATCGCCATCGCAATTAGAGGAAATACAGGCGCCAATAAAATTAGAGCTAACAGAGCACTTACGAAATCGAACGTACGTTTAGCTCTTGAGATTTTGTATTGGTATAGCTTTTGGTTAGATAGCTGTTCAATGTTCATCATAATAAGTCCTCAATGATTCGCTCGTGTCCAAGGTGAATTTTCTAGCCCGACTAGGTAACGAATGCCACCAATGAAGTTGGCGTAGTGTCCAACAATCAAGTATGAGATTAATGAAATAGGTTTGTTCACTAAACGTTTTGGCAATATGCAGCCAAGTACGCCAATGGTGTAAACAGAAATTTGTGCCAACAGTAATCCCTTAAATACCAGGTAGTGGCTAAGTAAGATTGAGCACACTAAGCACACAATCATTAGATATGGGGTCAGTAGGCGCAGCCCTTTCCCTGAGAAGAAGGCAAATGCGATACCTTTGAATTTAGGGCTAAATAAGCCAAATAATCGAATCGCTTGTTGCATGTTGCCAGCTGAGATACGGAGTCTTCTTTTGAAGTCTGTTTCTAGGTTTGATTCTTCTAACTCTAATGCCACCATTTGGGTTTCGTATTCAGCGATGTAACCTTGTTTGACAATTTGCATAGGCAGTATGAAGTCATCGTTGATGGTGTTTAGAGGAAGCGGTTTAAACAGGTGTGTTCTGAACAAGTAGAATGCGCCGTGAGACCCTAAGCTAGAGCCTAATGAAGCCTCTGACTCTTTAACTGCGGTTTGATACTGCCAGTAAGTGTTCTCTCCTTCGTTTCTTGTTGGGCACAGTTGATAAGTTGCATTCACTACACCGACCTTGTCACTTTCAAAATGAGCAGCTGCAATAAGTAATGCATCTAGTGAAATAAGGGCTGATACATCACTTAGTGCTGTAATGTCACTGGCAATCTGTGTCACTTCGTCATTGAGAGTCGCGACTTTACCTCGATTTACTTTGTGGTCATGTATCTCAAAGTGGATATCACTGCACATCGCTTCTTGAATGGTCATTTGTGCAATCTCCACCGTGTTATCAGTACAACCATCACAAGCGATAATGACTTGCAGTTTCTTTTTTGGGTAATCTAATGATGCAAGGTTACGAACCTTGTCCGCTATCCATTGCTCTTCATTAAATGCCGGAACAAGAATGGTAATGGTTGGTAGTGTGCAATCTTGTTGTTCGTCTTTGTAACAACGATGGCTCTCTTCAACGTGGCGCGCTGGGTGGCTTTTAGCGTACCAACGCAGCAATAGAGGGTAGGCTGCGTGATGGTATACAATCAACGCACCAGAAAATAAGCAAAGTCCCGCTAGCAACCAATCGATCATGCGTAAGCTCCTTTTGAGATGTCATTATAAGAGGCAACCATTTTTACAATGTCGAAGTTGTTGAGTACGTAACGACGAGGTGACAAAAAGCGTTCATTTTGTTTTTCTAATAGCGCACTCGCTAATCCCGCAACGCTGCCACTTTGAACGAGCGTGCCACTGAGTGGGCATATGGTTTCATCGACAGCACCGACGTTCATCGCGACGGTAGGAATATTGCACGCTTGGGCTTCTAGTGTTGAAAGTGGTAACCCTTCGTGACGAGAAGGTAGGCAGAAAGTATCTAATGCGCCGTAAAAGGAGGTCATGTCCTCAACTAGCCCTAGGAAGATCACACGATCACTAAGATTCAAACGGTGAGTAAGCTGTTCCAGTTGAACGCGTTTTGAACCATCACCAGCCAATACGACAACGGTGTTAGTCGGAAGTAGGGAAAGTGCCTTAATCAGTTGGTCTTGACCTTTCACATGCTCTAAACGCCCAGCACAACCTACGATGTGTTTGTCAGTAGGCAGGTTGAGCTTTGCTCTCGCGTCTGCTTTTGACATCGGTTTGAACCTCTCACAATCCACACCGTTTTTAATTGTGATGATGTTCTTATACGAAAAGGCACAACGCAGTTGATTGTAAACACGTGTTGCATCGGCAACCAATGTTGGTTGGGCAGCCTTTAGCGCTAGTGCTTGTAAGCGACGACGTTTGGTATTCTTTAAATGCCAAGCATCATGTTCAGTATGAATTCGAGTTGGAACTCCGGTAATGCGAGCTGCATAGCCTGCATAAAGTAGAGGGCCAATGTGGTGGGTATGAACCACATCAGGTCGAATCCCATTAAATGCTTTAATCAGTTTGATGATGATATTGAATTGTACGCCTGGAGCTTTATCTAAGAAGACGATTTGATTTTTGTACTGTTCCAATTTAGGCCAGTTGTTTATCGACTCTTGTTTTGTGCCTTCTAAACTCACGATCAACACTTGGTCTGTTGGTTTAGCGAGGCGCAACAAATCTAACGTCAAAGTTTCTAAGCCTCCTGGAGCAAGGTGCTGAACAACGTGTATGATCTTTTTGCCATGCTTCGTTAACTGGTTATTCATAATTTGGTCCCTGCCTTAGTTACTATTCTTTTTCCTTTCTGACGCCTCGCTTTAAGCTATTCGGTTAAAGCGCTTATCTACACAGTTAGATAGCAGGAGTCGTGCCAATTAAATATGCACTATTTATCAATGGCTTAGTTTGATTTTGTGATCTGTGTATTTGATTTCTCAAAATGGGAATCAAAACAAAATATGAATGAATAGGTATTGGAAAAATAAAAATGGAAATAACAATCGAGAATTGATGGCATATAACGAGCAGGTTTGGCCCGATTTCAGGAAGTAACTGAGCTTTAGAAAAGAAAAATGCCAAGTGAGTGTTAGCGTTTGTTGTTAGGAAGTAAACCTAAGCAAGAGTCTTACTTTAAAGGCTGATTAACTCATTTTAGGGATCACTGTTATCACCGGGACACCCAAGATATCTTCAATTTCGTCTTTGCGCTTGATTGAAGAATCGAACAGCTCAAACACTATAGCTAAGCCAATCCCCAATCCTATACCTGCAGCGAATCCAGCCAGAATGAAGATAAATGTAGGCATGTTTGATTTCATACTCGGAGTGAAGGGCAAATCGATAATCTTTACACGCTTGTTTTGTTCGAACACGCCCAATGAGCCCGTTAATTGAGCCATTTCATAACGCTCAGTCAGTTCATCGTATAGTTGGCGCTTGATTTCAACTTGTCGTTTAAGACGATACATCTCTTTTGCATTTTCACCGAAGTTATTGGCTTTGTGTTCTAACTCAAAGATCATAGTACGAAGGCTTTTTGTCTCTTCCGTTAACGATTCAAAGCGAGCACGAACCAGCTGTAGACTATGTAGCTGGGTGACCAAAAGTGGTTGAGTATTGGATAGTTTGTTCAGTGTAGCGCTACTCGCGATGTCCCAAAGTTGGTCGCTGTTCATGGCAGGTTGCGTCACTTCTAATAAAGTCGTTCTCTCTTTCTCAAGCCTGTCTAATTCGCGAACTTTAGCCTGTACAGCACTGTGTTTATTTGTGTATTTTGCTTGCAGTAATGTCAATTCACTACGAATGTCTATGATTTGGTCTTCTATTCGACCTATTACTGGGTTGGTTTTAGAAAGCTGTTGATCGATAGACCCTAAGCTTTTTTCGACACCGGATAATTCAGCCTCTTTTTCAGCGAGATTCTGTTTGAGTGATGCTAAGCGGTTTAGACTTTGGCTTTGTACTTCTGGTGTCGATTGCATGTTTTCGTTCATGTATAAAGCCAATGCTTCTTCTGCTTTTTCAAGATCGATATGACGTTTATCGATGTGAATTTTCAAAAAGTTACTTGAGTCTTCAATCGAAGAACGCTCAGGCGCCAACAATTGCTCAATGAAATGCTCACTAACCGAGCGAAGGGTTTGTTCCATACCAACTGGAGTATGAGAGGTTAAACTGATCTTCAAAAAGTCTTTTCCAAGCTGAATCACAGATAAACGTTGCGATAAGTCAGTGATAATCTCTTCTTTTTCTAACTCTGACATATCTGACCTGGTCAATTGCAGTTCGTCAGCCACAGAATAAAGAACATGTCGACTGTGAAGCAGTGTTCTTAATGCGTTGAGTCGGTCTTTAAGCATGGTTGAAACGGCAAGGTCTTCCAAAAATGGATTCATTTTGGCCGTTTCTTGAATCAACATACTGGTATGCGCGTCATACTTGGTCGGGGCTAATTTACTGACCCCAAAGCCTACTAAAGGCAAAATTAGAATAGGCAGTACGATTACGTAGCGCTGGCGCCACATTGCATTCAAGATGGACAATAACCGCAATTTCAGATTATTCATAATAGCTCCAGCATCCAATGAACGAAGTTACCGCGGTTCTGCCAGCTGTCTTTCGCGACGACAGAGACTGGCGAGTTTTCAAAATGACGAGCTTGATCGAGAGCCTCAATCATCTGCCTAGCGCTCTCTACTGATGTTACGTAACTTTTATAAGGTGCTATTGCAGGGAAAGGGGTCGTGACAATTGGCGTTCCTGCTGCGAGATATTCCATCAACTTCAATGGGCTACATGCGCGGATTTGTTCATTATCAACAAAAGGTAATAGGCTAACATCCCAGTGCTGAGAATAACTTGGCAACGTGTGGTGTGGACGAGGACCTAAGTAGTGAACGTTCTCAAGCTTAGGCAATGATAATGTATCAAGTTCATTGGGGCCTATGAATACGAAGTCCCATTCCGGCATTGCTGTGGCAACATGCTCAATCATGTCGTAATCAAGCCACTTAGATAGGCTTCCATAAAAACCAGCTATGGGACGATGGCTGCTTGGTAAATCTTTTGCTCTTGGTACTGGTGTCGAAAATAGGTTGACGTCTACACCATGTGGTAGCAAGTGTGCTTTATGTTTTGGAAATTTATCCATCAATTTTTTGCTAGCCGCGAATATAAGAGACGCTTTATCGATTAACTTAGATTCGTGTTGCGCTACAGTGTCATGGTCGACACCAGCCAAGGCGCTAAAATCATCACCGCAGTAGTAAACCACAGATGACTCGCCTAAATGTCCGCACAAATCGACAGCGGTCGGAAGCGAAGTCCATAAGATGGGGGCATGAAGGTTCAATTCAGAAATAATTGGCTTCAATTGGCGTACCATCATTTGCTGAGCTAGCTTTCTCGATAACTTAGAAGCAGGCGCAGGTATGGTCTTTAAATTGATGACCGTGATGTTTCCGTGGTTGGAAGTATCAATGGTATTTTGGGAATCTAACATGTTTTGAGTAACCGCATTACTTCTACCAATCAGTTTGTTAAAGGCGCGAGTGATGTCTTTAAATGATAGTTTTGGCTGTCTTAGGCCGATAGAGTTCACCCATAATACTTTGTGCTGTTTAGCTAGGTGACGCACTAAATGTTGAGTCGATGAAGGTAGGCCACCAAAGTCTTCACCAAATACGATTAAATCACGCATGGTCACCTCCGCGAGTTTCAAATGAATCGAATACATCAGATTCGGTAATTTCTACGGACTTAATGTGACCGACGACTCGTGCAGGGTTACCTGCAGCGATTGAAAACGGTGGAATGCTTTTGGTAACAACGCTACCGGCTGCAACAACCGTTCCTTCGCCTATGGTCACTCCGCCTTTAACGGTGACATTGGTGCCTAGCCAAACATCGGGTTCAAGAATAATGTCGCCTATTTGCTGAGGGTCATCGCCTTCACCTTGTGCTCGACGTTTTGCATCAAGTGGGTGGCCAGAATATCCAAATAAGAAAGCGCCGCCTGCGATACGTACATTGTCAGAGATAATGACTTTACCTCCGACTGCAATCGTGGATTGCCAGCCAATGTCCACATTATTACCGATAGACAGTAATGGATGTTCCAAGCCTTCAAGTGGCTGTGTACAGCCCGAAAATGTCGTGTGGCCTGAGATACGGCAGTTGTCGCCAATCGAAATTTGTACTGGGCCGCTAACGAAAGGGAGGCCTCCATACAAATAGAGACGTTTGCCACATTGAGCGACACGACCTTTGAAAGCTGGTGTCCAGTAGAAGAATCGAGTAAAGCCAGACACCATATTCACGACAAGCTTGTGACCTTGGTACAGGCAGCGATTAAAGACTTTTGGAGTTGGTAGTTCTGCGCTTCTTATATTTTTCAAAATGAAAAACACATTTCTAATTCGAGAATTGGGGTGAAACTTAAGCCAATGTTTGAATTGATGTATAGATACTGACGTCATAATGAAACTCCTCAATTTTGTTATATAGAAGTACTTTCATATACTGTGCCATTTAATAAGTTTATAATTTTCAATTGGTTACGAATATGTCTTTAGATTTTCTCTTTTTGACAGGCAGTTTGAGAGATGTTCGCAATAGCAACAACCAGTGCTGAGAGTATATAAATAGGCCAATTGAAGCCTTGTGTTAGGAAAGTACCAGAGACTATGGTGCCGATTAACCCTGCATATACAGCGTAAGCAGCAGCATTAAGGTTTGGGTCTACTGTGTTGGTGGTTTCTGAAAGTTGTTTGAGTGTTAAGCGTATCGTTTTGATCAGCGAGGTAATCAGTATCACAAATATGATCAGTCCTAGAAATCCAGTTTCAGCGAGTACGCCGAACCAAGTACTGTGAACTGCGTGATTTAAACCATCCCAGTGAGGACTGTAGAAGAAGTAGTTGGAAAAGAAGTTATCTAAACCGACTCCGGTTAATGGGTTGTCTAGTGCCATTTTGAAAGCAGCTTCCCACGCGTAAATCCGCCCCATCGCAGACTCGTCGACTCCTTGCTCAGCCGCGCCGCCTGATGCTCGATCTGAAATCCCTGCGACAAAGTAAAGACCAATCGCTCCTATTGCCCCCAAAGTAATCAGCAGTGATTTTGAACGAATCACTTTAAATGCAAATATCCCGATAACAGCAAGCGAGCCAAGTAGGCCACCACGGCTTTGTGTGGCAATGACTGCAGCAAGTAAAAGTACCGTTACACCGACACTGATGATACGTTTTGAAAGTGGAATTCCCGTCGTGACCACTTGGCTGATAGCAAAGGCGAGTGGGAACATAAGAACTAGAGAGAGGTCATTCGGGTCGCCTAACATTGAGCCAAAATCACGACCTATTGTTACGCGGCTACCTTCAACTAGGCCAATACCATGGATTGAATTGTTAATCGCGATGCCGGCGACTAATGATCCTGCACAAATAATAGCGGTCGAAGTCTTGACCAAATACTCTGCGCTGTTAACTAGCCAAACAATAGCAAGGGTCATCACCATTATTTTCCAATACACACCTTTGAATTCTGCCAAAGCAATAGGTCTGTTAGACGCGAAGATAATACCGATGAAGACCAAACCCCAGAATATCGCGAGCCAATTCAAACAAGGGTGCCAGAAAATTTTAAGCTCTTTACTGATTAACGCATGCCAAAGTAGGGCTGATAGAGCGCCTAGTGAGAGCATAAGCGGTATTTTTAGTGAATAGAGTTGAGGTATGGCTTCGTGAATTCGGAAAAATGAAAAGACAACGAACAGTAACACTAACCAAAATGTCTTGTTTAAAACGAATAATCCGGCTAATGGCACAAGAGCTAGCGCTACAATTACAGCAGGATGAGGCACAAAGTACCAAACAACACCAAGGCCAACACACAAGGTACTGATCGTAATGATGACTGGCAATCTATTGGCTTCAGGGTTAATCATTGTTACCTCTATTCGCAAATAAACTCTTCATGACTCGGCTCGCAAACTTTTTAAGGCGTAGCGACGCCTGATGTTAAATATTGCAAAGCGAGTGCCAGTTATGCATTTTATTTAAGTTACTGATTTAAAGCTACATTACAGAGGGGTGTTAGTTTTGAGTTGAGGTTTTTCATTTTGAGAATCACTATAAAACTGACTCGGATGCCTAAATCGTTAAGCCAAAGTGACCAATTCCTGACTACGACTCGTTTTAGCGGTCGAGTTGATAGATCTCCAACAACTGCGGGACAACAGCTTGCGGTGAGTATTGGCTTTTGACGGTTTTTATCGCGTTACTCTTGAGAGAGTCACGTTGTTCGCTCGTCAATGATATCCACAAAGATAAAAACTGTTCTAGCTCGGCTTTTGAATTGGCAAGGTAGCCGTTAACTTGATGCTCGATGAGTTGCGGTAAGTTGCCAACTGAATTGGCGAGAACGGGAATGCCACGAATCATGGCTTCTAATGCCGCCATAGGTAAGCCTTCAAAGCGTGAAGGGATGATTAACAGATCGATTTGGCTCCAGACGTCGTCCATATTGGTTTGATGACCGTGAAAGGTAACATTATCAGGCTGTGATTTAGTTAAGGCGTCCATTTCTGGTCCGTCACCAAAAAGTTCAAACCGAACATCGGGAAACTGTTTGGCTAATGCGACAAATCGATCCGGCGCTTTTTCATGGCTTAATCGACCCACAAAGCCAACATGGAATGGGCTTGATGAAGGGGAGCTTGTTAATCCGTTTGGAACTTTAACAAAGTTATTCAATTGATAGGTCTTACTCGGTACTTTCGCTTTAATCTTCTCACTGACCACGAGCGACTGATCAGAAAGAAAGCTGCTGTAACGGTCGAGCCAGTCATAAAGCCATACTTTGCCTGTTGGGGTTTCACCTGCGTGATAAGTGGTGATTTGTTTGGTGTTGTTAAAACGAGGTGGGAGCTTTATTAGCTTGCTGACTAAACTGGCTTTGTAACCATGAGCATGTATAAGTCTTGGCTGAAAATGTTGAACTGCACATTTAAGTTGTGTCGCGCTATTGCCGCTTAAATCTGCAGAGCATGAGGCTAAATCGGAGAGGTAACTAAAAGGGATGTTCAGTGCATTCAACTTTTCAACAATGATCGCTTCAGGGGCAAATTTAGTCAAAAGAACGATTCGAACAGCATCTGAATACTGAGTGCTTTCACATATCAGGCCTTGTGCTAGTTCTAAAACATGCGTTTCTATACCTCCAAAAGTTTGGCTGTCGATTAACAGCCAAATCTCGTGAAGGTTTACGTTGAGTACACCTAGGTTAGGCTTGATTGTACTCATCTTCCGATTCCCAAGCCTGTTTCTTACGATAAACCGTAGAAGGGCTAAGCTCTAACAGCACAGCAGCGTTTAACACATTCCCATCGCAATAATTGATGGCGTGTTGAATGGCTTCGCGCTCTATTTGCCACATTGGGCGAATACTACCGTTACTAGTAGTGAAGGCCGGTGTCGTTAACTCTTGTCCATCTGAAAAAGCAGCTTGGTCATTTAACGTAACAGATTGCTCGTTTGGCGTAGTAGCTTGCTCAAGCTCTTCTGGGGTTATTGGTGGCAACTTAGTTTTTGGTGTTTCCACTACAGAAGGTTGGGACGTTGGTACTCGAATTGGCGTTACTGATTTCGAATCTATTGTTGCATCCACCTTATTAATCGGAGGGGGCAACATATCTATGGTTACGCTCGTTTCATTATTCAACACTACGATATTACGGATGATGTTCTGCAACTGACGCACGTTTCCTGGCCACGCATAACGTTTAAGTAGGTTTTGCGTTTCTTTGTCTATTGATTTGAACTTCTTTTTGTCTTGTTTCGCGTAGAGCTTTAAGAAGTGATTAGATAGAGTGACAATGTCACCTCCTCTTTCACGAAGTGGTGGCATCTCAATAGGCACGACGTGAACACGATAGTAAAGGTCTTCTCTAAAACGTCCTTCTTCTACTTCAACTAGTGGATCGCGGTTGGTTGCGCAGATAATTCTGACATCAACTTTAATCTCACGATTACCACCGAGTGGTGTAAACGTACCAGTTTGCAAAAATCGTAGGAGCTTCTTCTGCATCTCCAGCTCCATTTCACAAAGCTCATCGAGAAAGAGGGTGCCACCATGCGCTTGCATTGCAGCACCTTTACGGTCGGTTGTCGCACCGGTAAACGCACCTTTAACATGACCGAAGATTTCACTCTCCATTAGGTCTCGAGGGATAGCGCCACAGTTAATGGCAACGAAGGGCTTACCGTTACGCTGGCTCTCCTGATGAATAGCCTCTGCACATACTTCTTTACCCGTACCACTTTCACCGTTAATAAACACGCTAGCAGTGGTTGGTGCTACCGAATCAATGATCTTGTAAACCGCCTGCATGGGTAGACAAGAGCCGATGAAGTTATGAAAGCGATCACGATCGAACTTGCTTTGCATGTTATCGACAATATTTTCAAGTTTCGCTCTTTTTAGATGCAAGCGAACAGAGGTTTTGAGTCGATCTGCTTGAATGGGTTTTTCTAAGAAGTCTTCCGCACCGCGTTGGATTAGGTCTACCGCGATGTTTACAGAGCCATGTGCAGTTGCAATGATGACGGCGGTTGGTATTTCGTTCGCACTAATCCAATCTAAGACTTCTTCGCCTGGCATGTCAGGTAGCTTAAGGTCGAGAATAACAAGCTGTGGTGAATGCCTTTCAATGAAGGTCTTAGCTTCCGCGCCGGTTTCAACGTGGAAAATATCGTAGGGTTCATCTTTGACGTACTGTTTGTAGAGAACAGCAAGTGAGGTGGAGTCTTCAACTAACAATACTTTAGGGCGCATTGTAAAATTCCTTTTTGAAACTTTATCCTAACTAATCAATAGCATGGAGGTAAAATTGCATCAATACTCATTGTATTTAATTGTTACCTACCGCATGCAACCATTATCAAACTAGCTTGGTGTCTTCATGTTGCATCTCGGGTGTCTCTTTGAGTATTGCTACCGCCGATACTGAACGTGTAAATCAAGACAGCACAGAAAATATAGAGGGGCCTAGCCAAACCCTTTGTTCTTTCTGTCTATCAGTGCTTGGATTGAACGGTTGCTTAATACGAGTAAACCATCAACTTGGCTAAATGCAGCATCGTATTGGCTCTCTAAACACTGTCTTTCTAGCGCGCGAGATAGATCTGATAGAGGTCGGTTCCCTAGCGCAAGTGCCGTACTTCCTAATATGTGCAATTCAAATTCAAGTGCTTCAGAATCTTGGCTAAGCGCGGCTTGTTTAATTGCAGCAATACGTCTTTGTGACTCTTGCACATAGTGATCAATTAAAATCGGCATGACCTCGACACTCGTGTCTATAATCATTTGTTCTAAAATGCTTTCATCAACTAGAGCTATTTCAAATTGCTTGCTGTTGTTTGGTGTACTCGCAATTATAGGAGTGTTTGAGGGTAAGGCTGAATTCGTCACACTAAATCCTTTTATTGTCTCGTTAGGAGAGTACGTTAGCTCAATGCTAATATTTATAACCAATGCTTTAACTTTATTATTTAGTTTTAGTCATTTTTTAGAATAATTTCAACTGCTTGCCTTAAAATACAAGACATAATTAGATGTGAAGCTATAGATGAACGAGTGAAGTTTGGCATTTAACTCACTGATTTAAAGGAGCTTTCATTATCCAGCTATGTGTTTTGATGCACAAAAGGGCACAAAAAAACCGTTGTGACTAAGTCTCACAACGGTTTTTTCTAGCTCGAATCTTACTGGCTCAAATTTGTCTATAAAAAGCCTTACGCGCAAAAGCCGCCTTTGGCTATGATGCCTTGTCAACTTTTAGCTTTGGGTCGTCGCTAACTTCTTCCTCCTCACTATTCTCAGAGAAGATATCTGCAACGGCACTTCTTTCAAGTTCACCTTTTAGATTACCGTCTTCATCGACAACAGGAAGGGAGTAGTCACAAGACATAGTCTCTGGCAATACTTCTTCAATCACGGCATCAGGTAAAATGGCAGGAACCTCTTCGTATATCTCTTCGCTGAAGTCATGTACCGATGCATCTTCAACAGCGTCTTGCAGGCTCTCTTGAGTCACTAAGCCTTGATAGCCATCATCGGTTACGTGATAAGCGTAATCATTTTTCAGCATCTTCATTTGTGCCAAAGCACCTTCAATCGTTTCTGAGGTGATTCGATAGAGAGGAGGCTGCATAACCGTTTCAACGGTCAATGCACGAGCGCGGTTTACATCTTTAACGAAGGCTTCTACGTAGTCATCTGCAGGGTTAAGTAGAATCTCGTGTGGTGTGCCTTGTTGTACTAACTCGCCGTCTTTCAAAATAGCGATTCGATCGCCTAGACGGAGTGCTTCGTCCAGATCGTGAGTGATGAAAACAATTGTCTTATGAAGTTTCTCTTGAAGCTCGATAAGCTGATCTTGCATTTCACTCCGGATCAAAGGGTCAAGCGCAGAAAAGGCTTCATCCATTAACAATATTTCAGCGTTAGTACACAGAGCGCGAGAAAGGCCAACACGTTGTTGCTGACCTCCTGAAAGTTGGGCAGGGTATTGCTTGCCGTAACCTTTCAAACCCACCGTTTCTAACCATTCGTTGGCTTTCGCTAGACGCTCTTCTTTTTTGATGCCTTGTACTTCCAACCCGTATGCAACGTTTTCTACTACAGTGCGATGAGGCATTAAGCCAAAGCGTTGAAATACCATCGACATTTTATGACGACGGAATTCTTCCAACTGTTTGGTGTTGAGGCTCATCACATCAATGCCTTCGACCATGATTTTACCTTGAGTCGGGTCAATCAAACGGTTGAAATGTCGAATCAAGGTCGATTTACCCGAACCAGAAAGCCCCATGATAACGAAGATCTCACCACGGTTGATTTCAAGGTTAATCTCTTTCAAACCAACGGTATGCCCGGTATCAGCGAGAATGTCATCTTTGTGTTCACCGTTCTGAACTCGGTTCATCACAGATAAAGGTTTTGGTCCAAACACTTTGTACAGGCCACTAATCTCAATCAATGGTTTAGTCATGCTTGAATCCTCCTAAATGTGCATTCGTTCTTTTCGCGTAAGCTTGTGAAGCGCGGTCAAAAAGAATTGCGAGGGCAACGATGGCGAAACCATTCATTAAGCCTAACGTGAAGTATTGGTTTGTGATGGATTTAAGAACCGGTTGTCCTAAGCCTTTAACACCGATCATTGATGCGATAACAACCATAGACAGTGCCATCATGATGGTTTGATTGATACCTGCCATGATTGTAGGCATCGCTAGAGGAAGTTGAACACCCCATAAGCGTTGTTTCTTGCTGGCACCAAATGCGGTAGCGGCTTCAAGGACTTCTTTATCGACTAAGCGTATACCTAGGTTGGTTAAACGAATTACTGGTGGAATAGCGTAGATAACTACGGCGATCAGCCCCGGAATCTTACCGATGCCGAGTAGCATTACCACTGGGATTAAGTAAACGAACGCTGGCATGGTTTGCATGATATCGAGCATCGGTGTAACGATAGCCTGAGCTCGATTTGAGCGAGCCATCGCAATGCCAATCGGAATGCCTAATAATATTGAAACCAAGGTACACACAGTGATGATACTGAGCGTTCGCATAGTGTCTTCCCACATGCCAAAGTAACCAATGAGAAGCAACGAAACCACACAACCCAAAGCCAGCTTCCAAGAACGGCTCGCGGCATAAACAAGGCTTGTACACACAGCAAGGACGATAATCCAAGGTGTTGAAATAAGGAGCTTTTCAAACCAGACAAGGAATGAAAGAAGAGGGTCAAAGAGAGATTCAATCATTTCACCGTATTCACGGGAAAATTCACGGTATGCGCCATCTAGCGTCTTTTTTATGGTTCGTAAATCAGCACGTTCCATTTCTGGAAAGCTTGATAACCAATTGCTGTCAGCCATTTTATATCCTTATAGTTCGGAGCCACATTTTCATGCGATGAGATGACCGCGAATGAAAAAGGGCACCGAATCATGAATAACATCAAGTATAGCGACGTTATTTCTATTCTATTGTTGAAGCGTACTTACTTATTAAGCGGAAGTACTTGCTAAACGTGAGTACTTTGAAAGCCAAATGATTACAGTTGTGCTTCAACTTTCTTAGCCACTTCTTGAGAAACCCATGGGTGCCATACTTCAGGGAATTCACTCAAGAAATGCAGGCTTGCTTCTTCGCCGTCTGCTTGGTTGTCTTCCATCCATGCAAGCAGAGAGTTCATTTTGTCGTTGGTGAAACCACGCTTAGTGAAGTAGTCGTACGCTTCAGGTGCGCGTGATGCAAAACTTTCAGTGGTGATTGTGTGGACAGGTGAAGGTGGGTACATGGTCGCTTTAGGGGATTCACAGTCTTCCTTAGTGGTACAGTTCAAAAACTCCTGTTCATTGACGCCACTACCAAAGTCAACTTTGACCATATCGTATTTACCTAACACCGCGGTTGGCGCCCAGTAATAACCAAACCAAGCTTCTTCACGTTCGTAAGCTTTCGCGATAGATCCAGATAAACCGGCACTCGAACCAGGGTCTACAATGGTGAAACCGCTGTCTTCTAGATTAAGTGCTTCAAACAAGTTACCGGCGCTGATTTGACAGTTCCAACCTGCTGGGCAGCTGTAGAATGCGGATGTATCAGGGTCTTCAGGGTGTTTAAACATACTTGCGTTTTTACGCACGCCTTCGATGGTCGCCATCTCGGGGTATTGCTTCACTAGGTAAGCTGGTACCCAGAAGCCTTCTTCACCGCCGTTAACAAGTGCTTTACCCGCGTAGCGAAGGCGCTTTTCTTGCACACCTTTGTCGAGAGCGTCTTTTAGGCTATTACTCCAAAGTTCTGGAGCAACATCAGGTTGGCCTTTTTCTATCATTGAAGTGCCGGTTGGCATAGTGTCGCCAGGGATAAGTTCGGCATCACATCCATAACCATGTTCTAAGATGAATTGGTCAATATTGGCGATTAAAGTTGCAGAGTTCCAGTTCATATCTGCGATTGTTACGCTGCCACATTCTCCTGCGTTAGCATTACCACTGGCTGCTGCAACTAACAAAAATAGGGAGCTTAACTTGTATTTCATATTGAGGTTCCTTTCTCTTTAATAATACAACTGAGCTAGTCAAGGTAAGTTGACTATCTAAATTGCTCTTTGGCGATCCTTTCCGTTGAATTTAAACCATTTGAGCAAAGGGGAGGATGAGTCTAAATAACAGTAAATAAGGTGTTACACAGAATCATCAGATAACATTGTCAAACTATTACAAATTCGTCAAAAATCACCTCTGTATATAATCTTAGGGAATATTCTTGTGAATTCCACCTTTGACTCAATCTACAATGTGCTTTATTAGACTGAGTCACATAACGTGATTATTTTGTGTGCTACTTGTTTTGAAAAGTCACTAAACCCTACAACTTGCATGTAAAATGCATTGAATAGTAATGAACGTCATTGACTAAACCTTGCCTGCTTAATGAAAGAGGCAATAGTCAGGTATGTGGTTGGAGTAAGCAGAGGAGTGAAAGAAGAGATTGGGGTAGTGAGCAATAAGCCGCAGCGCATAGCCTAATTAAAACCTCGCTCTCTTCGTTTCTCGATAGCATTCATAGATTCTTTAGCAAGAACTACTAGCTCATCGACTTTAGAAAACGCCAGCTCAGATTGTTGCTCAGAACACAGTTTTTCGACTTTCCTCGCTAACACAGATAAGCGACGGTTCCCAAGTGCGAGCGAGGAACTGCCCAAGGTGTGAGTTTCAAACTCTAGGTTCGATAGGTCTTGTTCCACAACAGCTTTTTGAATCAGTTTTATGCGGTTTCCAGACTCTACAATATAGTGTTCGATCAACATTGGCATCACTTCGGCACAGGTATCTTCAACCATTTGTTCAAGGATTTGCTCATCAACCAGATCAGATTCTTGAATTTCCGTTAGTGGCTGATTGGCTATTTGATTTTTGTGGTCGTCCAGAGCCTCACAACCCTCTGTTGCATATGGTTCGTCAGAAGTACCGCTTGCCTGAATATCTGAAGTTGTAGGCTCGCTATTTTCAGATACCTTCACTGTATTAGGTTTGCACTCAATAGCATGCTCCTGCTTGGTAACAAGGTGAAGGTGCAACATATCAGCGATCTGTGACATTCTTATAGGTTTTGCAAGGTAGTCATCCATACCTTGATTTAAAAACTGCTCTCTATCTCCGGCAAGTGCGTGCGCAGTCAGCGCAACGATTGGCACAGACGCTTTTTGAGTGTTAGGTAAGCTTCTTATTTCGGAACATGCTTGCAGGCCATCTTTTTCTGGCATAGAGATATCCATAAAGATGAAGTCATAATCATTGTTTTTTACCATTTCGACAGCTTGATTCCCATCGTTCGCGATATCAATAGTCATCCCAGCATTTTTAAACATATTAACGATAACGAGTTGATTCGCTTTGTTATCTTCGGCCACTAGAATACGGCTGCTTAAAATTTTAGGGTTTAATGCCACCGAAGAAGAACCAGAACGATTGTCTTCTCCAGAATTTGATGCTTTTTCCAACATTACCGAAAAGGTAAAGGTACTGCCTACACCTTCCTCACTGCTTGCTGATATGTTGCCATCCATCAGTTTTGCTAGGTGTTTACAAATGGCGAGGCCGAGCCCTGAACCGTCACGACGTCTTGAATATCCTTGATCCACCATGGTGAACTCTTCAAATAGGTAGCTCATTGCGTTAGATTCAATGCCGATCCCAGAATCGGCAACTTGGCATGTAATCTCTACCTTATTATCTTCTGTTTCATTAGTCTCAACATTAACGATGACACTGCCTTCGGAAGTAAACTTGATCGCATTACCGATCAAATTCAATAAGATTTGTTGAAAGCGGTGAACGTCGCCGACCACCATCACGGGTTGGTCAGGTTGATAAGGAGTAACAAGCTGGATATTTTTCGCGTTGGCACTCGGCTCAAAGCTATCAATGGTGCTATGGATACACTCTTGGAGAGAGAAGGTTTTTTGTTCAAGAATGAGCGTATTGGCTTCCATGCGAGAGAAGTCCAATATGTCATTAATGATAGATAAAAGTAGTTCGCCCGATGTTGAAGCGGTATTAACTAAATGACTTTGATCCTTTGTTAATTTGGTCTCTTTAAGTAACGATAAAATGCCAAGAACACCGTTCATAGGGGTTCGAATCTCATGAGACATAGAGGCCAAAAATCGACTTTTAGACTCAGACGCTTGCTCGGCTTGTTCTCTCGCTTGTTTGATGTCCGTGTAGTTTTTAGACAAAGAGGTAGACATGTCGTTAAATGCGTTGACTACATCACCAAGTTCATCGTCACTTTTTATTTTCAGCTGAAAACCTGGTCCTTGCGTTCTCACTTTTTTTACCGCAAACGAAAGCTGATACAAATGTTTAGTTAGATAAGTACCTAAAATGAAGGAGCAGATGGCAACAAGAATAACCTCTATCAAGGCAATTGAACTGATGGTTTTCTTAGCATCTGTAAGCATCGAATTGATCGAAGAGGTTGTGAACCCAATTGAAATTGAGCCGTACTTTAGTCCATCACTTTCAATTGGGTAATACGTATCGAATATTCCATCATCTACGTTGGATAAGTTCGTATCAACCTGAATATCTTTACTGAAATAGTCTGTAGACCCGGCGCTACTCAGCAAGACTTCATTACGCTCTACTTTGACATAGACGATATCTTCGATCGTCATGATCTCCTTTACGATATCATCTAATGTTGCGATATCAGTGGATAGCACTGCGTCTTTGGTTGCACGAGCAAACAGTTGAGAAGTTGCCTGCGCACGTTTGATAAGCTGCTGTTCATTAGAATCCGACAGAAATGACATTGCACTTATGACAAGCGCCATAAGCATCACTATCTCTATCGAAGCTATCCCAATGATTGTTTTTGTTCTAAAAGTCATCAGCGTATCCTTACCGTGGTGCTTTATCCAAACCTACCGTAACTATTGATCCTTATTTACGGTCATGGGCATGGTGTCTTTCTGTTTAATATTCAGTGCACGAACATCATCCCAGTCGACATTGACCGCTATTTCAAAAGCTTTAATCCTTAGCGGGGAAAGTAACGTTTTTCCTTCTTCGTTCTGGGCTAATTGAACAAAGGAGGTTTGAACTTTTTGTACCACCTCTGAGTCAACTCTCGGGTGGTTGGCGATAGCATGAGGAGTGAAACCCTTAGAGGTGTAGATAGGAGTAAGCTGGTCTCTAACATCCGGGTCTAGTGCGTTGAAGGTTCGGATAATACCACCCCCAGACGGATAAAAGCCCTTGGCCACAGAAAGGTATACCGAATCATGTGAAGAGACATAGTTTGGTTCAAAATGAACGTTTCTTTGTTTCAGGCCAGCTTGTGTTAGTAACGTTGCCGCAAACGCTGCAGGAGCGGGGAAGGCAAGGGTAGAATTGTCTAACTGATCCAAGCTTGTAATCCCGCTATCTTTACGCACGACCATTATACCTTTTAGGCGTTTGTCTTTGGCTTTGGCCATCGCACTATAGCCAACGCTGTTATTAAAAGTAACGAAGTGGAAAGGATTCATATACGCAAAATCATAGTCACCGCTAGCAAGACGCTGCTCAAACATAGGGATATCTTTCGCGGTTTCAAAGATGATTGTGTGACCCGTTTCTTGACTTATTTTCGCGAGTATTGGGGTCCATTGCTGCGCGAGTCTACTTGCAGATTGCTGAGGAACAATACCGAATGTGAAGGTATCTGCATAAGTTAATGTCGGTAGCAAAGCCAAGATTAACAACGTTAGATTTTTCATAGATTCCCTTCCTTCTCTTAGAGACATCGTAATTTTGTAGTGAAGCTTATAGAGTTAAATTGAGAAACTCATTTCTAGATATCCAACTTTTAATTTTCTCCTGTAGTGAGCGAGGAAGGAGCTTCAGTTTATTTACTTGGCGTATCAATTCATTAGCGAAACTTGGCGTGTATTTCATATTCATCACACATCCAAGGAGCGAGATATTTTGTGCATCAAGTAACTTTTTCGCTTGAGTTAAGTTGTGCGTCGAAGTTTCTCCATAGGCGACAACAAGTAACGTGCAATCACAAGCACTCGCTACCGATTGGGCGGGTATATTGCCTTTATTAACATTCAGCAGAGGCGAGGTGTCGACAACCACTCTTTCGTATGTTTCTAACCATTGGCTTACCACTTTAGTCAGCGTTTCTGGGTCTTTGTAAGCCAGTTGAGTTGAAGTAACTTGAGGGGCTGGAACCCCCATAAAAAGGCGTTGAGACTCAACATGTTCAATGAGTCTTCCTTGTTGCTTTTCTTCCAACATATGTAAATCTTTGAATGCCGGATTAAATAAATTGAGGTCAACATACAGCGTAGAGTGACCCGCCAATAGGAAACGTTCGGCCAATGCCGTTGCAATAGATGTTACACCGTCACCTGAATAGCAGGCGGTCACGCATATTGATTTTTGGCCATTAAGTTCAGAAGCTAGATACAGTTGTTCTACTTCTGCTTGAATTGCTGAAATAGTCATTACAAAGCTCCTATTAGGACAATGGTTGTCGTTAGGCGAAGTATGTCTTCTAAGCCCACTCGAGCTTTTTCCATAAAGCTCTCGCGTCGATCTGGGATGTAAATAGTGTCACCGGCACGTAGCACTGGTAAGTTGTAGATGTTGGCCGTTTTGCTGAACTCAACAAGGTCGAAGGTACGAGCTTGGCCTTGGCAGCAAGACATGTTCACAATGGTAATTTTCTCTACATAAGCATTTTCAGTAGGGCCTGATGCCTCTGCCAAGATATCTAAAATCGTCATGTTGTCGTTGAACACATATCGACCCGGATTATTAATTGCGCCAAGCACACGAACTGTTTTTTCTTTTGGTGTGTCCAACCAATTTTTATCTTTTTCCGGGATATAAATAGTATCGCCGGCAGTTACGTTTGGTAGGATCGATTCATCACCAGTTTCGAAATAGAGAGATAAGTTTAATTTGCTCACTTTAGAGTAGGTCTTATCTCTGTGGGTTACGCGAATATTGTGAATGTCGGCGTCTTTCGTTGGTCCATCTGACGCTGACAATATGTCTAGAAAGTGCATGTCTTTTGTAAATCGGTACCGGCCTGGTGAACGAACTTGGCCAAACACGTAAATTGATGCATCTGAGCTTTGACGCACCCATTGAGATTTGTTGTCTGAAGGGTCTTGAGGTAAGTCGTGTACGCGCACAATTGAGCCTGCACGGATGAAGGGCAGTTGGTCACGCGGAGCTCCAGATTTAATAAATTCGTCTAAGTCGAAAACCACTAGCTTTCTACCTGTAACCACTTCTATTTTTGTGGTGTCGGCACGCAGTGTTGGCCCTCCAACATGAGCAAGTAAGCCCATGAAATCCATTTCATCTGACCATTCAATACGTCCCGGTCGAACAACTTCACCAATAACATTTACAGCTCTATCCGGCGAGATCTTTAGCCATGATTTCTCGTTCATGTCTGTTTTCTCTGGGACGAAAATCGCGTCTCCCGCTTTGATGCTAGGAGGGTTAGAATTAGGTAAACCTTCTGTGTATGCCGCTAAATCAAATTTAACTACTCTGCCGTCGGCTTTGAGTACGCGGATTTGTCTAGACTCCGCAAATCGGGTCGGGCCGCCAGCGTTCGCTAAGATATCCATAAACGTCGCACCTCTCTTACCTTCAAAGGCACCTGGAGAGGCTACTTCGCCCATTACGTAAACCATATTCGCACCAGACTTGATCTCTTCTTCTTGCTTGGGTACAAAAATCGTCGCGCCTGGACGCAAAATTGGAAGCAAACTTTCGTCACCAGAATCTAAGTAACGTTTAAGGTTGAATAGCGTAGGGGTGTTGTTTGAGATCACACGGATTTGCTCAACACTGGCATAACGAGTCACGCCGCCAGAACGCATTAATACGTCGACGAGGTCGGTGTTTTCTTTATAAGTGAATGAGCCCGGTGCGTTTACTTCACCAAACACTTTGATTGAATTACGAGAGTCAGCACTGTCACCTGAGTTAGCAAGCTTTGCAGCGTCAAACTCTTGCTCGATGTTACCGACTAATGGGGAAGCAGGTACAAACAGTGAATCCAATGATTGCAAAGCGGGGAGTGTTGATTCGTCACCTGAATCTAGGAAACGTTTGTAGTTGAATTCTATTTTATCAGCGCCTCGCTTAAGAATAAGCTTATCGAGTTGTGCCCCTGAACGTAAGCCGCCCGCAGCGTAAAGCGCCATTTGGATACTAGAACCCAATGCGAGTGTGTATTCGCCAGGTTGTTGTACATAACCTTGAACGTAAATAATGATTTGCTGTTCTTTTACGTATACGGAAGCGTTTGAAAGATCTTTATAAGCGGTAGCCAGTGATTCTAAAACGACCTTGTTAAGCTGCTCACTGTCATAACCTGCCACAAATACAGTACCCACTTCAGGAAGAGTAATACGGCCACGTTTATCAACTTGGAACCCAGTATTTAAGGTACTTTCTCCGGGTACGTTGACTTGGATAAGATCACCGACTTGAACCGCCTCTGAAAACTCGTCTCTTGCATTCACGATATTCGCAAAGCATAGCGATAGGGTGATGAAAAAAGCGATCAATGATTTCATAGCCCACCTCCCATTTTCTCGGCGTTTTTAGGTGAGATAACTTCTATGCTGACTCGACGGTTAGTTAAACGCGTACCGTCTGATTCGCCCTCAAAAAGAGGAACGGTTTCGCCGACAGAGACGGCTTTGATTCGTTGAGCACCCAAGCCAAAAATAGTCAGGTAGCGTTCGACTTGTTTAGCTCGTCCAAGTGCTAACTTGTCGTTATATTCTTCGGTCCCAGTCGCATCAGCATGGCCTGTAACAACTAGGTCCAAAGACTTGTGTTCTTTGAGTAGCGCTGTCGCTTCAGCAAGTCTTCCCATATACTTGGGATTGACTTCAATAGAGTCTTCTGCGAATTGGTTATCAACATTAAGTAAGTCATACAACTGTTCGATAACCGACAATTGTATTCTAAATTGATTTTCATTTTTTGGTGGCTCACAACGGGCTTGTGATGTCACATAGTCTAGCTGGACTTCAAGTTCGTTTAGGCGTTTTCTTTGGATGACTAGGTCGTTGGCTGCATCTAGCAGTAAACCGCCTTGTAGTTCACGTGCAATACGATTTTGCTTTTCAATAGCTTGGACTACCGCAGCGGGAAAACACCAACGCGCACCTTCTTGAATTAACGCATCTAAATGAAGTTTTGCTAATTGCCAATCAAAACGCAAACCGTGTTCAGGGCCAAGTGGCTCATCAGGCATGACAGGAGAGAAGTCGGAATTCAAATAATTTATTGAATCATAACTTTCAGCGAGACCTCCTGTTCCTGACTCTGGGTAGCTAGTACACCCCAGAACCAGAGCAGACAGAGAGAGGGCTATGTAGTTTTTGAATAATTTCATGCCAACGTCCTTTGTTTTTATTTTTATAATTATTATTTTTGTTACTTCTAGCTTAGTGGATCATCATGAATTAGTAGGACTTTTTGAGTTTACCGGGATAGCGTGGCCTATTCGTAATAGGTTCATAATTTCAAGTGGCTGCCCGGTTACATTCTCAAGTCGCATGTTGCGTTCACGCTCGGTCAAGCGCTTAAACATGTAGACTATTGCGCCAACACCAGACGAATCCAAAAACTCTACTTGACTAAAATCGACTTCGATTTCTTGATGGCCGTCGTTCGAAATTACATCATCAATGTCAGTTTGCGCATCACGACTGCCTGCTGCGTCTAAATCACCGAAGATAGAAAGCGTTAGCGTCGTTGTATTCAAATCAATCTTACGTAGTTCCATAGCGTTATCTCCTTTAAAGTATGTATGAACAACTGCACTGAATGTGCCAACTTTTATGTTGTTATTTTTCAACGAGTTAATGCCATTCTTAATCTCTATCTCATATTGAGAAAGGTCGTTTCTCAATATGAGAACTAAAATTGGATGTACTTTTGAGACCTACAAGCCATTAATTTTGTGAATGAAAGCTAAAGATAAATAAGGTTGGTGTGTGGGTCGCATCTTCTGGCATAGATTGTCTATCTGTACGTTGAAACGCTTAGGATTAAGGGAGTTATTAATACGGAGCAAGTGATGAGACTAACCAAACTGGCTATAGCAACTCTATGGGCGTGTTCGCTTTCTTCTCATTCATCCTATTTACCTCCGGATCACTTGGTGCTGGCAAACACATATAAACAAGGCATTGATGTTTCTGAATACTGGAAGAGTGAGAAGCTCGATGGGATTCGGGCTCTGTGGGATGGTAAACATCTCTATACTCGTAATGGGAATCGCATTTATTCACCGAAGTGGTTTACGGAAAACTTGCCTAAGGTACATCTCGAAGGAGAGTTGTGGGCAGGAAGAGGCAAGTTTCACTTAGTTCAATCTACTGTTCTCGATCACACACCTAGTGATACAGCTTGGCGCCAAATAGACTTCATGCTGTTTGATATGCCAGGGGCTGCTGGAGATTATCAAAAGCGCTATTACAATATTTTGCACTGGGTAAGTATGATTGGTGAACCTCATGTCAGTTACATAGAGCATTTCCCTATTCATAGTGAAGATGCACTGTTCCATCAGTTAGATAATATCGACGAACGTAATGGCGAAGGTTTGATGCTAAGAAAGATCACAAGCCGTTATCAAGCAGGGCGAAGTAATGACCTGTTAAAGCTTAAAAGGCATCATGATGCTGAAGCTACGGTTATTGGCTATAAAGGCGGGACAGGAAAGTATAAAGGAATGATGGGCTCTATATTGGTCCACACGGAGGAGGGGATTGAGTTCTATATTGGTAGCGGGTTCAGTGACGAAATGAGACTCGCACCACCTGAAATCGGCAGTCGTATTACGTTTCGCTACAATGGTTTTACTCAAAATGGGAAACCCAAGTTTGCGCGCTTTGTTAGAGAGAAAAGTGACTATTAAGACAAATACAATCTATCTGACCAGTAGTTAGTATGACTAAATAATACGCTCGCCAATAAACGAAAAAGAGCCCTGAAGATCAGCGCTCTTTTTCGTATTCGATATCAGACACACCGGTTTAACGAGTACGAATCTAGCGAGAACTAAATTCTAACTGTACGTCGTCGTCCTGCTTGTGCATCCAGTGTAAGCGCATACCCAGCATAATCGCTGCTGACGTTAGACCAACAATGAAACCAATCCAGAAGCCGTGCGCGCCCATAGGTTCAACAATCCAATCTTTCATTCCTAAGATGTAGCCGATAGGAAGGCCAAGCAACCAGTAAGCAACAAAGGTAATGTTGAAGATTGAACGCATATCTTTGTAGCCACGCAGAGCACCTGCAGCGATAACTTGGATGGCGTCGGTGCATTGATAAACCGCCGCGAATAAAAGCAATTGCATTGCAACAGTAATTACCGCCGTGTTCTCTGTATAGAGCAATGAGACTTGCTCTCTGAACAATACAGTTAATGCAGCTGTCATTAAGGCTGTGACCAAGCCAACAATGATACCAACGTGTGTCGCAATCTTCGCGCCTTCGGTGTTGTTTTCGCCTAACTTATGGCCAACACGAATACTCACAGCAGCACCGATACTCATTGGAATCATGAAAACCAGCGAAGAGAAGTTGATCGCGACTTGGTGCGCAGCAACAATCAATGAACCTAATGGGGCAACCAACAGAGAAACCACCGCAAACAGAGTTACCTCGAAGAAGATAGCGGCCGCTACTGGGAAGCCAAGTCTAAACAGACGAATTTGTGCTTTGAGCTGAGGCTTATGGAACGTACCGAAGATATTGATTTTCGCCAAACGCTTTGATGTTAAAACGTAAGCAAACAGCAGTGCAAACATCACCCAATATACGATAGCCGTTGCAACGCCACAGCCAACACCACCCAGAGCAGGAGCACCAAGTTTTCCGTATACGAACATCCAGTTAAGCGGGATGTTCAATAGCAAGCCAATAAAACCAATCACCATTGCAGGCTTAGTTAAAGACATACCATCAGTAAAGCTTCGCAAGGTTTGGAACAACAAAAAAGCAGGTACAGCAAACATCACCGCATTCATATAGCCGATGGTCTTTTCCGCCATGAGTTGTTCAATGTCCATCCACTCTAATATCAATTGTGTTTGAAAAAGTACACCAATGATTGGAAGGGAGATGACGAGCGCTAAAAACGCACCTTGTTGAATCTCAAATGGAATTTTGACTTGTCGACCAGAACCATTCAGTTGTGCAACGACAGGAACCAATGCCATCAATAGACCGACACCAAATAAAATTGATGGTAGCCAAATACTTGCTGCAATCGAAACCGCCGCCATATCGATAGCACTTACGCCACCTGCCATCACGGTATCAACAAAACCCATTCCAGTTTGTGCGACAGATGCAATCAATACAGGAGTCGCAAGTTTGATTAGATTCGAGGATTCTTCTTTGTAACGATGCACAAACAACTCCAAATAAGAGGGAAAATTAGAATAATAGTGTAGGAAAGGACATTCTGAAGGAATCAGAGACAATGATCTTAAGCTTCCACTGGACGAATCATAAAGAAATGTCACAATAACTGCTATGAAAAACTGTTATTAGGGCGTATTGATCTTTCGAGCTGATTTTTGCAGCGAGTTGCTGGGTATTTATACAAGGCAGAGGCGTCGATGTGTAGCTAGCCTACATGAGAAGCCGATAACGTA
>NZ_JAUJED010000001.1:0-54692 GCF_030442075.1 Vibrio sp. TMPB1044
CCATTCCAACAGAATGGTAATGAATTGACTGTGCCAAATAACCCCTCTCTATATAGAAAGTAATTATTCGTATTGGTCACTCAGTTCATTGAAATCAAGTTTGTTACCGAAGTAACTGTTATTACGCTCTTTCGAAAAAAGAACCAATAACGTTTTGATATTCATCAACGAGTGCCCACACAGATTGATAGGTTTAAATTGTTAAAGAGCTTCTCTTCGTTGTGACTTGCATCACTTCGGAAGAGGCGGCCATTCTAGCGATTTAATTCTCAGTGTCAAACACTTTTGAAAATTAATTTCCACTTTCTAAAAGTAGGAGCGAATTATCACTTAAAACTAGTTGCCTAACTAACATTCTGCGCTGAAGCCTTGCGGCGTCTGCCGTGTCAGTGAGGCGGCATTATAGAGATGTTCATCACATTGGCAAGTGTTTATTAAAGAAAAATGTAAAAATAACGATTACATGACGAATAAACACTCAAAGCCTTATTTATGCAACTTTAACTACAAAGTAACTACACAATAACCACAGACTTATCCACAATCACTCTGATTTTATCCCCTAGAAACTAAAAAACTGCCTAATGGCAGCTTTTTAAATAGCAATGACTCTAAATCCCAGAACCATATTGCTCTCCATCATCTTCATGGAGACCACATTCGCGTTTCAGCCCATTAAAACGAGTTTCCTCTTCAGTCATACCCGGCTCCCACTTCTTAGTTGTATGTGTATCTCCAACAGAAAGGTAACCCTGCTCTCGAAGCGGGTGATAACCGAGACCATGCTCTTCTAAGTAATAGTGAACATCTTTATTCGTCCAGTCGATTACCGGCAAGAATTTAAACACACCATTTTGGATGGATAAAATTGGTAGGTTTGCGCGCGATTGAGATTGCTCTCTTCTTAAACCGGAAAACCATGTCCCAACCTCGAGCTCATCAAGCGCTCTTCTCATCGGTTCAACTTTATTAAGCTTGTTGTACTTCTCTATCCCTTCTATGCCTTGTTCCCAAAGTTTACCATATTGCGCTTCTTGCCAATTTGGGCTCTGTTGCGCACGAAATACTTGAAGGTTTAGAGTCAACTTCTTACTTAACTCATCTATAAAACGATATGTTTCCGGGAATAGGTACCCGGTGTCCGTCAGAATAACCGGAATGTCTGGTTTCGCTTGAGTCACTAAGTGCAGCATCAACGCCGCTTGGATTCCGAAACTAGAAGACACAACATGTGTCCCTTCTAAATTATCTAAAGCCCAACTAACTCTTTCTAATGCGGTTAGCCGCTCTAACTCTGCGTTGATTTGTCCAAGACGAAGTATTTGCTCCGTCTTAGTCAATGCGAGTAGCTCTGCTAACTTCAATTTTGAAGCGACAGAATTATGCATGCAGATCCCTCTTTGAAATGATCACCTCTTCGATGATGCCGGCTCGGATAGTGAAATCGCCAAAACCTTCATTGTCCTGTCGTTCCGTAGCCCAACGTCCCACCAGCAAATCAATCTCTTCTAAAATCTGAACTGAAGTGATGTTCTCTTTATACATCTTCGGGATACGAGTTCCGGCTTTGTTGCCACCTAAGTGCATGTTGTAACGCCCCGGAGCCTTACCGACTAACCCCAGTTCAGCCAACATGGCACGACCACAACCGTTTGGACAACCAGTGATTCGAAGGATGATGTTATCTTCTTCTGGTAATCCATGTGTTTTCAGAATGTCTTCAACATCCGTAACAAACTCAGGAAGAAAGCGCTCAGCTTCTGCCATTGCTAGAGGACATGTTGGGAATGCCACACACGCCATTGAGTTTTTACGTTGCTCACTTACCGCATCATCCATCAAACCATATTGACGCGCCAGTTTCTCAATTTTGGCCTTCTGACTTTTAGAGACACCTGCAACAATTAAGTTTTGGTTTGCAGTCATGCGGAAGTCACCTTTGTGGATCTTCGCAATTTCAGCAACGCCTGTTTTCAGCGCTTTACCTGGGAAATCAAGTAAACGACCATTTTCGATGAATAACGCTAAGTGGTACTTACCATCAATGCCTTCCGCCCAACCGATACGATCGCCACGGCCAGTAAACTCATAAGGACGGCTTTCAGAAAACTCAACGCCTGCACGTTTTTCTACTTCCGCTTTGAATACATCAATACCAACACGGTCTAGTGTGTATTTGGTTTTTGCGTTCTTACGGTTCGAACGGTTACCCCAATCACGCTGTGTAGTCACAACGGCTGCTGCTACATCTAATGTCTTGTCTAGTGGTACAAAACCAAAGTCGTCAGCTTTACGTGCATAAGTAGAAGTATCGCCGTGCGTCATTGCTAAGCCGCCACCCACTAACACGTTAAAGCCCACCAGTTTTCCGTCTTTTGCAATCGCAACAAAGTTAAGGTCATTGGCATGAACGTCTACGTCATTCTGTGGAGGAATCACAACCGTCGTCTTGAACTTACGCGGTAGGTAGTTACTACCTAGAATAGGTTCTTCATCGGTTGTTTCTAGTTTCTCACCATCTAACCAGATTTCTGCATAAGCGCGAGTCTTAGGTAATAGGTGTTCACTGATCTTTTTCGCCCACTCATATGCTTCTTGATGAAGCTCGGACTCAACCGGGTTTGTCGTACACAAAACATTTCGGTTGACGTCACCTGCAGTAGCGATTGAATCAATGCCAATACTGTTTAGCGTTTGGTGCATCAATTTAATGTTCGGTTTCAACACACCATGGAATTGGAAAGTTTGACGTGTTGTTAGACGGATAGAACCATAAGAGGTGCTTTCATCTGCGAACTTATCAATCGCTAACCATTGTTTAGGAGTGATGATGCCACCAGGCATACGCGCACGAAGCATGACATTATGTAAAGGTTCTAACTTTTGTTTTGCACGCTCGTTGCGGATATCACGGTCATCTTGTTGATACATACCATGGAAGCGGATCAGCTGAAAGTTGTCTGCGGTAAAACCACCAGTGATACGGTCTTGAAGATCTTGTTCAATCGTACCGCGTAGATTCTTACTTTCACGCTTCAAACGCTCATTGTCAGCCAAAGGTCCAAGTACTTGACCTAGCACTTCTTGCTCTATTACTTGCTTGCTCATTAGTACACATCCCTTTGGTAACGTTTCGCTTTACGTAAATCATTAATATATTGTTCAGCTTGCTCACGGCTCTGGTTGCCATGTTTTTCCGCTATCGTTACTAACGCTTCATGGACATCTTTCGCCATTCGAGTCGCGTCACCACAAACATAGAGGTACGCGCCCTCTTGCAGCCATTGCCAAACCTGAGCTGCTTGTTCGATTAAGCGATCTTGAACATAAACCTTTTCTTTTTGGTCACGACTAAAGGCAACATCCAATTTGGTTAGCGCACCAGATTTGAGGTATTTCTGCCATTCAACTTGGTATAAGAAATCTTGAGTAAAGGTACGGTCACCGAAGAACAACCAACTCTTACCTTCAGCATCATTGTTTTCACGCTCTTGAACAAAACTGCGGAACGGTGCGATACCGGTACCCGGGCCAACCATGATGATTGGTGTATTATCGTCTTGTGGTAATTTGAAGTTATTGTTGTTCTCAACAAACACCTTCACTTCACCACCTTCTTCAAGTCGTTGAGCTAAGAAGCTAGAAGCTCCGCCTAAACGAGACTCTTCGCCTTTTTGATATTCAACGAGGCCAACCGTTAAGTGAACTTCTTCATCTACTTCTGCTTGGCTTGATGCAATAGAATAGAGGCGTGGAGTCAGCTTACGTAGTAGGCCAATTAACTCATCAGCCGATAGCTTGGTTTTCTTTTCAGCTAGTACATCAACAATTTGAGTGTTGCCTGCATATTCACGAAGCTTGTCTTTATCTTCCACCAGCTTGATTAACTTCTTGCTGCCCGAAAGCTCAGCAAACTTAGTCACTAGTTGAGGATTTGAAGATGTAATTTCGAATTTACTGACGAGTGCGCTGTGGATAGATAAGTTGTCACCATCGACATCAACACTTTCGATACCAGATAACCCAACCTTAGAAAGGATCTGATTTGCGAGTTCTGAACTGTTTTCAAACCATACGCCTAGCGCATCACCCGGTTGGTAAGTAATACCCGACTCATCAAGATCAATCTCGATATGACGAACATCTTTACCCGAATCACGACCGGTGATCTTTTGGCTCGTCAATAGTGTCGCGGTGTATGGGTTTTGTTTGGTGTATTGCGAATGACCAGCGGCCGCTTGACCTACTGGTAATTGAACCACATCGGCTTCAGTGCCTGTCGATAGTGTCTCTTTTACTTGCTCTAATGCTTTAGCGCGCCATTCCGTTGCTGATTCTTCGTAATCAACATCACAATCAAGACGGTCGACAAACGATTTAGCACCAAGCTTAGCGAGGAAGTTATCGAAGTCTTTAGCCGTTTGGCAGAAGAACTCATAGCTTGAGTCACCTAAACCAATCACACCGTATTGTAGGTTTGATAATTTTGGCGCTTTCTTCGATTGTAGGAATTCATGCAACTCAATCGCGTTATCAGGGGCTTCGCCCTCACCATTGGTTGAAGCCACAAAAATGACGTGTGTCTCTTTGGCTAGATTCTTACCTTTATAATCACTGGCATCGAAAAGCTCGACAGCAATACCCAAGGCTTTAGCTTCTGCCTCAAGCGATTCAGCGACGCCTTTAGCATTACCTGTTTGAGATGCGAAGATAATGCTGAGCTTACCCGCCGGTTTAGCCGCGACTGCAGCAGCCGCTTGAGCGATTGGCGCAGCTGCACCTACAGGCTGAGCTTGGCTCACACCCCAAAGGTAACCACTGACCCATGCCAGTTGTTGTGAAGATAACTCAGAAACAGTGTGTTGAAGATGACCCAATTGTTGGTCATTAAGTGGTGCTGCTAGCCCAGGTAGTTCATTAACCCCAGACTGTGCATTATTATTTTGTGAAGACTCTTTCTTATTTAAAGACATGGTCACGACATCCCTAATCATTGCGTGACGATAGATTAACCACTCCTTTTAATAACAAGAAAGAATAGAAAAGTATGTTTTATAACTTTTTGGAAGTAAAAACCGATTGAAACGTAAATTGACTTACTGGTTTTCAATACGCACTTGCTGAAAGCCAACCGCCATTGCCGACTTAGATGCTAGGTCTAAATCCGCATAATGGCACTCCTCACCATGGACATCAGTAAGCAGAACGAAGCCGCCTCTCATATGGCGAAACTCCACAACCCAAGACCCTTCTTGAATTGAGGGCTCTATGATCGCTTCAACTAACAGGTTTTCTCTATATAAATTTCGTAATTCATTGAGTGTCATATTCCATCCCTTGCTTTGACCTCACAACATAGACCTTATAAGAATAGACGCTAATTAGCTCTCTGTATAAAGGATGGTCGAAAGTGATGAATGTGCTAACTAATTCCAGAAGGATATAACCAATAGATATAAAAAAACGCCACTTAATAAAGTGGCGTTCTCAAAATTCGTTCTAAATTTGCTTTATATGGCCTAGAAGCGCACTTCAGCGCCAGCAAACCAGCCATCAACCATGACAAACTCTTTGCCAACCTCTGAAGAGAAGAACTCTTCCGAATCAAGGTCGATCACGCGGTAACCACCACGTAGTGCTACTTCAGTTTCTGCTACAGGAATTCGGTACTGAACACCCGCCATCAAATCAGTGCTCTTAATACCACTGCTATCACCGAACTCCATCGTACCGATAATATCGAAATTGGTCTCAGGAACGTTGATCTCTGCGTTGCCGTAGAAGCTCCAAGTGAATTCATCAAAGCTTGTTTGAGCGCCCCCCGTTTTCGGTTCGATGTAATTCGAGTTTGAATACTGAGTAAACGTCACACCCGCATCGAAGTTCATCAGCTTGTGATCTAACAACGTGTAATAGAAGGTGTAATCGTACTTATCGAAAGCCAATGAATCTGCATCAACAGAAGTATAGCGAAAGCTAGCGTTTGGTAGCATCGGGGCATTATGCTCAAATGCGAAATACAACGAAGGTGAGTTAGAGTCATCATCTTGTCTAACTTCGTTTAGCTTTGTACTTCCCCACCACATATCGGCACCGACTTTAGCCGTGTAAGAAAACTCTTCTTCAGCAGACACTGCCGAGCTTAAAGATAGCATTCCCACTAAAGCAATTAATGGCATTTTATTCATTTGAGATAGCTCCAATTCCATATCGTTGTGCTAATTGTATGCACATTCATAGATTATTGGGGAAAATTCTATCACACATCTTAAATTCTCAAACGATAAACCGCTGACGATCAAAGATTTGACGGCACTATGACCTTAGTAACGTCTCTGGTTAGAACTGTGTACAAAGTTTTTGAAAAACCACACACCGATTGCAATCACGATCAACCAAGGCAGCAACTTAAACACAACCCCCATCATACCCAAGACCAACATAACTGCTAACGCGATTCCGGTTGCAGCCAATACCGTCATAAACGTGATACCAGTGACAAGTAGAGTTGCGACGAAAATAAGAACAAAGATTAATTCAAACATAATGGTCTCCCTAATGAGTTAATGACCTATCTTTCCTAATTTCTAACATTGCAGCTTCCATACCAAGTTAGTAAAAACAATAAAACCCTTACTTATCAGGCAAATAAAAGCCACACATCTAAATGCGTGGCTTTTAAAGAAACTATCAATGGCAAATTTAGCCTCTAGTGGCGAATTTAACCTTAAGTTTTAAGCTTAGGTTTTTAAGCTTAAGTTTCTAACCTTGGGCTTTTAAGCTCGAACTTTAACCTCGAGGGAGGTTATACGTTTAGCTCTTTAGGGATCTTAGCCAATGCTGTCTGCATCACTTCGATACCTGCACCTTTCTTATGTGCGTTTTCACTGATGTAACGACGCCATTGTCTTGCGCCCGGCATGCTTTGGAACAAACCAAGCATATGACGAGAGATGTGTCCTAAGCTTGCACCATTTGAAAGCTCACGCTCAATGTACGGGTACATTTCTTCAACCACTTGTGAGCGCTTCTTGATTGGCGTGTCTAAACCAAAGATCTGCAGATCAACTTCAGCCAAGATAAACGGGCTATGGTAAGCCTCACGACCGATCATCACACCATCAAGGTGTTGCAAGTGCTCTTTAGTTTGCTCAAGAGTAGTCACGCCACCATTCACGGCAATCACAAGATCAGAGAAATCTTTCTTGATTTGGTATGCACGATCGTAGTCTAGAGGTGGGATCTCACGGTTCTCTTTCGGGCTAAGACCACTCAACCACGCTTTACGTGCGTGAATAGTGAATTGTTCACAGCCGCCCTTTTCAGAAACCGTTGAGATGAACTTCGTCAGAAACTCATATGAGTCTTGGTCATCGATACCAATGCGAGTTTTCACCGTGATTGGAATATCAGTGACTTCTTTCATCGCTGATACACAGTCTGCTACCAGCTCTGGTTCAGCCATTAAGCACGCACCAAAGCGACCGTTTTGAACTCGGTCTGAAGGGCAACCTACGTTAAGGTTAACTTCATCATATCCGCGCTCACCAGCCAGTTTGGCACAAGCAGCAAGATCGACTGGATTTGAACCACCAAGTTGAAGAGCCAGTGGGTGCTCTTGCTCACTGTATTCTAGGAAGTCGCCCTTACCGTGTAAGATCGCGCCTGTTGTTACCATTTCCGTGTACAGAAGAGTCTGCTGAGATAGCAAACGGTGAAAGTAACGACAGTGGCGGTCAGTCCAATCGAGCATGGGTGCAACAGAAAGTCGGTTACTAGCGTATTTACTGGTTTTATTAGTGTTTGTCATGATTCAGTCTCAATTAATACTGTACAAACATACAGTGAATTACCTAGAATTAAACGGAATTACTTCCTGTAGTACCCCTCAAGTACCCCTTTAGGAGTTGGACAATGGCAAGTTATACCATCGAGACCAGAAAGCTAAAAAGCGGTGAACCAAGGTTCAAGGTAACAATCATCGTTAAAAAGAATTCGCGCATTATACACAGGGAAAGCAAAACTCTAAAAAAGAAAGCACTCGCTAAAGCTTTCGGTAAAAAAAGGGTAGCTGAACTAGAAGCTCAAGGGGTACTCAATCAGCCAAAAACAGTCCCCCTTTCGGTACTCCTCGATTTGTTCATGGCAGAACGAGATCTCTGGGACAATACAGGCCGAACAAAACGCTACGTTATTAAAATGCTTAGGGATTGCGACATCGCCCAAGTTGAAAGTAATCAGCTACGAACTAGCGACTTAATCGAGCACTGTAAAAATAGAAGAGGCGCAGGAGCCAAACCCGCAACGATTTATCATGATATTGCTTACCTGCGTTCTGTAATGAAAAAGTCTAAGCCTGTCTTCAACATCAACACCAATCACCAGATATTTGATGAAGCCGTACCCGTTCTAATTGATATGGGGTTAGTCGGTAAGAGTCAGAAACGAACACGCCGCCCGACTTCTGAAGAGCTGAAACTATTAAAGCTTGGATTAGAACAACGAGAGTCTTTCCGGCCAAATGGCACAACTCGAATCCCATTCACTGACATTCTAGAGTTCAGCATTCTTACTTGTATGCGAATTGGCGAAGTCTGCAAACTGCGTTGGGAAGACCTCAACCAAGAACATAAGACGATACTGGTTAGAGATAGAAAAGACCCAAGGAAGAAAGAAGGTAACCACATGATTGTGCCGTTGCTTGGCGAGTCATTTGAGATCGCACTAAAGCAACCAAACAAAGGTGATCTTATTTTCCCGTACAACTCACGAAGTGTGAGCGCAGGCTTTCAGCGAGTAAGGAACGAATTGGGTATTGAGGACTTGAGATATCACGACTTACGAAGAGAAGGTGCAAGTCGGTTGTTTGAAAAGGGCTATTCAATAGAAGAGGTCGCTCAAGTAACAGGGCATAGGAACTTGAATATACTATGGCAGGTTTATACTCAGCTATTTCCACATAAACTGCATAATAAATAAAATTTAAACCCGTAAAGCTATTATGGGTCTCACACCCAAAAACAAAATAGATGTGAGCACCTGAATGGTCTATTGGTATCGATTTTGCTAATTAAACACTATATCAAGTAGTAAAATGGCTTTTTATTATCTTTCTATCAACTCTTTGGAGCACTCCCCCAAAGTAAAGCTGTCTCACTTCCTAAAAGTCCTGCAAGGTAGTCAATTCCCTGATGCTGCACAGTGAGGAGTACCCCACTATATGCCCCATTCATTTGCGTTAAAGCACATGATGTAGCACTTGCTTTTTCTACATTGAAATACGCTCCCTTACGCACTAAATTTCCAGTAACAGTACAAATACCATTAACAATAAATGAACCGTCAGCAAAGATTTCCCAAGTAGTACCATCAGTATCAGTATGCGTTCCTACAATTTCAGGCAACGGCAAAGAATCTGAAACTTTGTTCATCGAGTACGCTAAGTTCCTACCGTTAAAAGTAGCTTTTAGCTCCACAGAGGTGTCATTAAAGTCTGCTGTTATTTCTTGGCTGCTATCTTTCAAGAAATCAACCTCGTCAGCATACGTTACACCTACGGTCTTCATCTGATTCTTGGTTGTAGTCGCGCTATCGGTAAAATAGACGCTATCACTTCCGAAATCCCCCACAATCAAATTATTTTCAGAACGTGAAGAATCAACTAACAGCACCGCAAAATCTGTACTATTAAAATAAATTCCATTGCTTGAAAATGAATCATTGCTTGCTGAGGTCGAACTGTCCTCACCGCCGCCGCCACAACCTCCTACTAAAAGTAATACAGACGTAACTAAAAATACTGTTGATCCTTTCATCTCAATTATCCTTATTTACAAAAGCTCGAGCAAAAACTAGCAAGCGTAAATAAGATAAAATAATAAATAATTATAATTTCAGTGTGATTTATGAGGTGAGTTTTGCTTTCACAACACGCCCACCTTTGGCGAAGCGATACCCCTTTTTAACGTACCGTTTCTTTTGCCCTCTGTCTTAGTCATTCTTTTTACCTTCTAAAATTGTTTCAATGATGGTCAAGCGTTTATCTTGCTTCCATAACACAACGAGTAACGCTATCCAGGTCGGCGATAAGCCCATGCTGTTCAGTGAGATGAGTAGCTCCATTACTTACCCCTGAATTTAAATGAAAAGAACTCCAGTAAGTAACGCACCATAGAGCGAAACCCAAACGTGTCGATGACCACTGCGCCCACTATGTACCAATAGTACTCGGGCACAAATTCCAACGCTTTGAATCCTTCTTGCACATACTCGGCATAGTCTGGAATAAACGATAAGATTAGAGGAACAAACACCACCAAGAGAATGAACTCGTCTTTCAGACCGCGATCTTTGAGACTCACCCTATCTAAATCGGCGGCCTTTTCATCTCCAGACTGTAAACGCTTCACTTGAGCTCGGTGACGCTCTTGCTCAAGCTCATCTTGTCGCTTGAGGGCATTCGCTTTATTGAGGCCGTGCTGCTTATAGGCATCAATGCCGCCAGTGATGAGGTTTGCGATGGCGCCTATCATGCATAAACCCGTTTATCGAGCTCCACATGAGGCCCATCTTTAAAGCTGACCCAATCCCCACCCCAGACAATAGGCACATTCAACTCTTGCGCTGCTTGTTTAAACGCCCAACTCACTTGTTCGTAATAACTAAAACCCCATGTGACTTTGCTGTTTTCGTCATACACGACAAAGTCGATGGCATGCCCCGTTTGGTGCCGGCTTTTTTTGCTGTAGCCGTCCAATTGGCTGGCGCCTTTTTTGAAGAGTGCATTTTGCTCTTTGGCCGTTCGCTTTCCCGAGGTAATCCCAAAATCAAAAGGGGTTAACTCAATCGCCCTGCGAACCACGCGCTTGAGATCGCCATGAACCCCAATCATGCGTGACTCACTTCTTGCTGATAACGCAAACTGACTAAGTGCCTTATCCACGGTTTTTTTGTTCATGAAATACACTCCTAGTAAAGTGAAGAGCACAACGAGCGCACTCAACTTTTGAATGACCATTATTCGAAGTCCGGTAACTGAGTCACCAGTAACGCTCTGGCTGTTGCTCGCTTGGAGAGAACCTCTTGAGGGACGTCAGCACCGGTTTCTACTTGGCGTACTAAGTAAAAATCTGTGGCTTCAAGGTATTGCTTAGCGAGCTGTCGTCGAGCGTAGCTCATGCTTTCCCGCACCATCGTCTCGTTAAGCACCACCTCTCCGTCTTGAACAAGGTAGCCACCCAAATTGCTTAATACGTCGTCGGTTAACTCAATATCAAGCGTCTCACAATCCTCTCTAGGCTGCGGTGCATTAACGGAGACAATGAGTCCCATGCGATTAACTTGTACTTTCATTGAATGAAGCCTCATTCTCTTTGCTTACCCTTAAATCGACTCCTGAGCCCATTCGAACTTGCATTTTTGTTGCTCCCTTGGGGACAACAATCGTGTGTATTGGGGAGGTTCTGGTGGTCGATTCGCCTAACTGATAAGTGCATTGCTGATACATTAGAATGTCATTCTCATCATTGAGAGCCTCAATGCTATACCTTAGATAGGCTCTAAACGCTTCAATCGTAGATCGTCTTGAAGGCGCAACGTTTAAAGTCACCAATGAGAGCTCACAGGGTTGCAAAGGAAATTCCACACTATAGATACTCAAAGCACTGTCTGTGTATGCGACTGAAAGAGTGCTATCTACATCAACAGACAAACCTTCGCCGCCTAATCGAGGGCTGTAAGATGGGTTATAAATGTCAATCATACGAACTCACCTACGCGAACCTTGTCACCAGCAACACCTTCTAGCATCAGGGCCTTGTTACTTTTAATCAGCACATGACCACCGGCGACAACCTCAATAAACCCTTGAACCAAAACAGAGCACTCATTATCTTGAGAGGCTTGAATAAAGAGTCCTTTTCGCTCTTCATTTCCCGCAATGTTTTGCTCATCTCCCGTTAAATCCAGATGGCCCGTATCGACCTTTTGCAAGGTGTAAAGGTCAGCGAGCTTCTCCACAGTTAGCGTGTCATTTTGAATGCGCGTCTTCACTTCTGCTTGAACGGCACTGACAGTGATGGGGGTTAAGATTTCGCTAATCGCGACGGAATTATTAATATCGATGTTTTGAGATTTGGTGCTGATGGGAATGTCTGCCACTTGATATTCAACCGTGACCGATTCCTCTTGATGGTTAAAAAGTTCAAGCTCATCAAAACGAGTGATATCCACCGTATCGCCCCGCCCGATTTCTGTAGGACGTAACGCGTCTCCGCGAAGCATCAGGGAATGACTGGCTTCACGAAGGATGAGGTATTTACCTGCCTGACCCGCGTTAAACTGAATGCTTTCGCCAGCGCTTAAGGTATGGAGTTGTTTCATTTCTTACGCCCCGATACTAAATAGGCCATGGTCATTAACGTGCAGAGGATCCCCACTATAAGAGACACGTTTTTCAACAGCTCATTATTGCTTTCGTTCTCACCCGTCTGCTCTCTTGCTTTGGATGCATTCGCCATGGCAATGGCAGCTTTGGTGGTTTCCGTTTGTTGACCTGCCATGGATTTAATCGAATCTATCGCGTGCTCACTCAGGTTCGAGTTTGCCCCTATCGCGTATTCACTAAGATCAGCGTTGGCCCCTAATGCACTCTCACCAAAACTAAACGCTCCATCCAGTGCGCTTTCACCAAAATTTAGCGACGCATCCACGCTATCTGACGCCAAATCTAAGGCGTTATTGCCAAAGTTAAACGCCTCTTCTGCGGTCTTACCCGCCACCGCCATGGCACCGTGGTCAGTCATGCTTAAATTAATGTCAGAGTTTTCTATCCCTGACAGAGCAAAGCCGTTGTTATCACCACCAATACCCAGACTGTTGTTCTTGTTGGTGGTCGTGGTGATGGTTTTCGCATTGCTATTTGATTTACTCCGTCCACCCATGTCATCAAACCTTATTTGTAATACGTGCTCATTCTTGTAGGTCTCAATCTCTCGCACGGGCAATTGCAATTTACGCTGAATATAGCGATAAGCGCCGCGCTGATTAAAGTGAGCGCGAATAGAATCAAACCCATTCGCCACTCCGTGATTGAGAGCACTGAGCGTCCCGATGGCCATGTCACCCGCTAAAGCCACCACAACCAACTCCTTAGCGCCAGAGGGGGATTGCTCTCCGCGTAACAACATGAACGTGTCTTCGACTCGATAGAGAGACTCTCGCCCCGCTTTCACTTCAATTTCAGCTTGCTTGAGGTAGTCACCAAGCGCTTTACTTAACTTCGGCTTGGCGTTTCCCCACGTTTCAGGAATTAAGTTACTTTCGAGTAAAAACATACAGCGCAAAAAGCGCGACGAGTGCGATCCCCCACCACGGTATGCCGTTATGACTGCCAAAGTTCATTGCGCCGGCCGTAAAGCCGCTGTTATTGGTGGTATTGGAGGTGTTCCCAGACGTTGCAGGTCCCGATGACCCACCCGTCAAGCCTCCGCCCCCCGTTAAAGAGGTGAGTGAGCCTAGCATTAGCGAAATACTCCCAATTTATAGGCAAGGTAGAGCAAAGCCATCACCGCAGTCGCGGTTAGGGTTTTGTTAAGCCCCTGGCTCACACCAAACCCGAGTGCTGTTCCAAGCCCAAGACCGCCTAAACCGATAAAAAGTAATGGCATGCGCTAATCCTTGAAGAGAACAATGAGAAGAACCACCACCAAGAGCGCCGCTATCCCGCCACCGACATAAAGCAAGGTGTTATCTTTCACTACGGCAGAGCTACCTTGTGGGCTCGTCACGGCATTGCCGTTATTGTCGACCACTGGGGTGTTTGGCTGCTGCGTGGTGTTGGGATTGGACGAATTCGCGTTGTGACCAAATAACCAATCGGCATTTTCTCCCACGCTATCGAGTGCCCCTTCACCAAACTCCAACAGGTCATCAAAAAAGCTCATGCGTGCTCCTTAGTATTTACCTGCGAGCATTTCAGGGCGAACCACTTTGACCGATTCAACCAAAATAGGAATTGAGCCGGCGACGTCACTCGTGGTCACTGAAAACTTCAGATTAGAGCTGTGCTGTGTTGGGAAGAGCTCATCAATAGAAAAGCCACGCACAATCGGATCAAAATGAAAATAGCCCGCTTGTGGCGTACGTTCGTTCCGTTTGGCGTTCGCATTATTGATGAACTTGTTGGCTTCGTACTCTTTCACAAAGTCACGTTCAATTTCGAGCTTGGTGATCCCCGCGTGCATAAAGTGTGCACGGCGCAAACTGATTAACGGACTTGATACTAAGCTCGTAAACTCGTTTACCCCTGCGGCGTTCGCTGGCATGGTTTCACGCTTTATCATTGGAACCAAGATACGGGCAGGTTGCGCATTGGTGACCCAAGCATGAACCTGGATAGACAATGGCTCACCGCTGGCTTTCGCTTTGAACTGAACATCCAAATGAATGTTATCGCCCGCCTCCGTCACGAGTCCTGTGTAGCGAACCCCATTTTTAGTGCGAGCGGTAATGTCACTGAATGGGATCACGTAATGGCCATTCGTATGAGCACGTTGCTTGTAGCGCTCTAACATCAGGATTTCACTGCCCGTTAAGACATAGATTTCCTCTGCATTCAGCGTAATCGACAAGCGTTCAATCTCGGCGGCCTCGGCATTCGTCTCTAGCACTAACTCATGGTAAGTCGGCCCAACAGGAATAGGCAGCGTGCCTTTTTGTCCCCAAGCGGCCCCGACCATTGAATTCAGTTTGATTGGTTTTACTGACATGTTTGTCTCCCCTTAAAACCAGCCACGTTTGCCGTTGATGAGTTGTTTGACTGCTTCTAACGTTGAGACGTTATTAATGATGGCAATCATCAGTAAGGTCAGTACAACAGCAATCAAGATGTTTTTATGCTGAGCTTTCATAAACTCCCCTGTCTCTCGACGTTGGATTTCGAACAGATACATTGAGTCTTTAATAGAAGTGGAGTTGCGTTTAAAAAGAAAGGGGAGTTAACCTATAGGTTGGACGGGTAACCTATAGGTTAAAAAGGCTGATTATCGATAGTTCAAATTGAGTCTTGAGCCTGACTGACAGTTCAGCGCCTTATGCTCAATATTACCGATACCATCACGGATCAAGAGGTATTCCGCGATCGGTTTTCCAATACGTTGCTTGTTGACCTTAGCGGATTTCAACGTCGCAATGGTATTCACATCCAACCCGCGTTTATCCGCGATCCATTGAGCATCACTCATAGAATTCACCGCGCCCACCCACCAAACGCTGGATTGCTCGGTCACGGTTTTCGGTACCTCTTGACCTCGTTGAAATATGGAGTGCACCACAAGGCCATACTGACGCCCGCCACGCAACAGCTCACCCGCACGACCTCGAAGTTTGCCAGAGGTTTCTACGCAGGAGGCTAACTCTTCAATCACCGTATAGAGCCGGCTTCCGCGGCCGTTACCGACCGACCACACCACTGACGCGAAAAATTCCAACTCTTCATAGGTTGCCCCATTGGCTGGAATGTACGCCAACTTAAACGAGCCGCCACGACGACGCGCCATCACCAGCGATTTCACAAACGCTAGACGTGACTTCGTGCCGTGGCACATTTGCCCTTGAAATTTACTCCCCGCGTAGTTGGTGTAGGGGTCAAAAAAGACCGCTTGTGCGGTTTTAGGGATTAACCCTAAATACTTAACGGCTGAGGTTTTTCCCCCTCCCGTTCCCGCTACATAAAGGGTGTGTTCAGCATCAAAGGATGGGTTAGCGTTAATGGGATTCGGTAGGGCTAGGGGGGTTGGTTTGTTCACTCTCGACCTCCTTGGCTTGCATCAATACGACCATTTGTTGTTTAGACGAGTAGATCAAGCCCAAAACAGCAAGCAGTAGCGTGGCCTCTTCGATGTAGTCCCCAAACACTCCCATCAAGGTTGAACCATGCTTTGCAAAGACCGGTTGCGCGGCATCAATGACGGCTTGTTTACCTTTACCGTCAAATTCAAACTCAACTCCTGAAATAATGGACGTGGCTTGTTCGGTCAAGGCGAACACAATATCCAGTAACCCCGCCATGGCTTCGGTTTTATCTTCGGTGACGGTTTCAGTTGAATCGGTTAGGTGAACCGAATCGGCCTCACCTTGCTCTTGTTGTTCAAGCTGATCAATGACCGCCCCAAAATCCCCCCAATCATCCACCGCCGCAGGCTCATCCAACAAGACCTCATTCGTTTGCTCCATGCTCCCCTCCTTGCGCTTGTTCGGTTGTGGCTTTCGGTTTGGGTAGCAGTTGAGAAAATGCCCAGATGAGGAAGATAACCGACACCAACGCTGCTATGACTCGTTTAAAGGAAAACGTGCTTTGGATGTTTTCTGCTTCTTCATCGTCGGCGGTTTCGGTTACCTCTCGGTTGGAAACCGCGTCTTTACTGGTTTCCTGTGTTTCTTCCTGTTCGGTTAACCCCTCGGTTAGCTCGGTTACCTCTGTTCGGTTAGGTTCGGTTATCAAAACCGGATCAACCACCAACGGTTTCTCGGTGACCGTCGGTTGAAGTTCGGTTGAGTCAGCGACAAGATTCGCTTTAATGAACTTAGTCACTTCATGGCTATGTGAGCTGTTACCGCACTTCGGGCAACGGTAATACATCAATCCAATGTTGCGGCTGTTTTTAGGCGGCTCCCCTGTAGCGATGAGCTTCCCTTCCCCCACTTGATGGGCGCTGGCGACTGACTGACAAACTGGACAAGATATATACCCACGGGTTGGGTTTTTATGTTCAGCCATGATCCACCTCTGCACTTTCAATCTCATCAAGCTGCTGCTTTTGAGCCTCTACGACTGAGCGGTATTTCAGGCGAGCCACCCCATTGAGCTTTTCGAGGTGTTCAAGCTGCTCAAACAAGTTAACGGGAAGGCCTAACGCCTCCAGTGAAAGATTGCCGCTCATCAACATGCCCATGGCTTTTTTCATGAGTGCGCCGGTGTCCATTTCTTTAAAACGGTCAATTTCCACTTTTAGGCTGGCGGTCAGCTTATCAGCCGCATCGAGGGCGGCTAAATCTCGTTGACACTCCTCAAGCGATAGTCTTTTCATTGTCTTCCCCCTGTCTCTCGACGTTGGTATTGGATAAAGGCCCCTGATTCACATCGTTGGCGTGGGTTAAGTCACTCCCAACCGTCCATTTATCAGGCTGAGAGTGGTGTGCTTATCAATGGGGATTTTCGCCCCCATCGATAACGGTTTAAGCAAGCATTGAACCCCTTTTACGCTCCAACCCGTCACGTCCATCAACGCTTTTTCGAGCGGGGATATCTCCATTTCCGGCGGTGGGTTACACTTATTTTCAGTGCTCCAAGGTAAAGCGCTCCGCGCTTCTTGCACTTGCTTCAGATCCGATTTTTTAACCAATCGAAAGTGCTCGCTGCATGTCTCAATAAGTTTTCCTAACCAACGAAAACCAACCACACGTTTAGTCTTCTCCCCGTACTTATTAAACTGCTCTTCATAAGCTAATTTGGCTTTGGCACCTAATTCACAAAAACCCTTCCATCTAGAGTTATCAGCGTGATCACGAAGTGAATCAAGTTCCTCATCGAATGCGGTATCTAATGGTTTAGCTCTTCGGAGTTGTCGCCACAGGCCAACGGCCGGAGAGCCCGATTGAGAAAATTGCTTAATTCTATGAATTGATGCCCATGCGCGAGCTGATAAAGCATTTTCATCCGCTTCTTTCTCTGGCATATGAGCACCATTAATGTTTTTGGAAATGTATTTAATGATGTAGCCTGTTGCAGTTCCTTTCGACGGATCACATTGCTTAGCCAAGAAACGTTTTTCCTGAAGTTCCTTTGTTTTAAGCTCTTCGTTATCTTCCTCTATAGCGATCTGACGACATATATCCACTAATTGCTCAAGCTGCTGTTTAGGGCAATACAAAAACAAATGTGCGTGAGGTGTCCCATCTTTATGTGGTTCCGCCACCCGAAGACCAAACCAATCAACTTGATGTTTTTTGAAGAGAGCTCTCGCTCTTTTCCACTGAGCCATCAAATTTATATGGGCTTCCTTCGGTGTACACCCAATCCACTGCTTTGAGCTTCGGTGATACTTTCCCGGTAAAGTCCAAGTAATAAATACCCCTTCATAACCTAAATCGATGGCTCTTTCTTCATCACCACGAGAGCGTACCACCAGCTCAATACGACGATTTTCATGATTCGCCGTCGTTCGCTTCACCACTTCACTTAAATCAAAAACGGTGTCGGTATCTTCACTGACGACAACCATCGACTGAACATAATTTTCAGCTTCCACTTGTTTACGGCGCCACAGTGCAAATGAACGACTCGATACGTAACTTCTTTGCGCTTTCTCACCCCCAACCCGCTCAAGTGCTATTTGTGCGAACTCAAGATATTGGTTCCGTAGATAAATGATCTTTCGCACTAAATATCGAACATCCAAACAACGACGAATTGCACTTTCGTATTCACGCTCACAATCCTCAAGCGGCATCTGTCCGGTTATATATAACTTCGGTGGCTCAAGGTGGATTTCCTTCATCTGGGTTTCAATCGCTTGATAAGCCATATCTAAAGCAGATAAGTAGCTTTCCTTTAACTCCACTTGGCGAATCTCATCGTGAAAGACTTCAGTCAGGTTTAGCGCCAAACGCTCTAACGCCTCGTCATTGGTCAGCGTAAAGTGATCAAGTTGAATATACGGTCGCTGCTCTGAGCACACGACTGGTTTGGGTTTGGCTTCTTTACGAGCATCTGCAAAGGGAAACTTATCTTCAATGATGGGGGAAAGTTTTAGGGCATGACTGAACACATCAACAGTAAAGAGTTCGAGATTTTTTCTATCAGGATTCTTACGCTGTTTACGCTTAATAAGTTGATGTTCAATATCCTCCTGAACAACACGGGGGAGCAGCTTAAAAAAATGATGACCAATCGATGTCTCTAGAGAAAAACGAATCGCTTCATCACGACTGGCCTGCTCTTTAAGCTGCTCCTCTACATTAAGAGTTGTGTCTTGCATAGCTCGATACTCGCTTACTTATCAATTTAGCTTGTTGCTCAATCAACTCGCGTTGACGCGGCGATTTTGCATGACGATATTGATAGCGTTTAATCATCAATTTCAGTTCATAGAATCGAATCTCTGTTGGTGTTTGCATATCTACACCTCCAGACTTTCAAGTAATTCAATGGCCTCTTCTAATTGCCCCAAGACGACAGCAAGATAGCTATCCTCATCGGAGTCAATAGATGGGTTCAACTGACTTTCAATTACTCGATGTAACAGCTTAGCTTGACTGGAATGAGTAAAATCTATGTTGATGGAATGCATCGGAGTTTCCATAAGTCCCCCCTCACCCATTCACTGATTGCCAATCGGTTTTTGCTAGCTCATATCGTTTCTCGATATACATAGCCAGATCTTCCACCTTGATCAGCGTCGGACTCCGTTCAGAGTCGCGTAGTTTGAAAGTAGGAACAGGAAAGTCACACGCCTTAGCTTTCTGTTCTGCGGTTTTCGGCGTAATCCCAAAAAACTCCTGACTTACAGCCTTTAATTCAACTGTCGGACTCGCGAAACGAGCCAACAATGCGAAGTGCATATTCATCTGGTCACCTGTGATACTCTGGTTTGTTCAAGACAATCTAGAGCAATTGAGTAGCTCTAAAATTGCTCACTCATAAATGAGCGACCAATGAGCTCATTAGGCAACTAAAGCGCTCATATTGATTTTTATATAAGCACCTTATCGACTCAAAAGGGAGGGAGCATGGCCATAATTGATGATAAATTATTAGAATTAAAAAAGATGACCGGCACGATTCGTAATATCGAGCTGGCAGAAATCTTAGGGGTTTCAACGTCTACCATTCAGAACTGGCGTGCTCGTGGAAAAATACCTAAACACATCATCGCTAAAGCTGAAGAAATCTCCTTGCACGGCAATCTTGCTCCGACTAATAGAGGATATGTATCAGTCAAACTCTATGAAGTCGAAGCCAGTGCTGGTTCAGGATCACTTGTCGAAAACGAAGACCCCTCCACCGCTCTCTTATTCAGCGAAAAGTACCTACGTAAAGATCTCGGCTACAAACCTGAAAACATTTTTCTGTTGTCCGTTCGGGGTGACAGTATGGCGCCAACGCTCAAGAACCAGAGCATTGTGATGGTCAATAAAATTGATGATTTTGCTTCAGACGGGGTTTATGTCTTTCGGTTTGAAGGTGCACTGTTGGTTAAGCGTCTGCAATTCTTACCGGAAAAAATCGAAGTAGTAAGCGATAACCCAACCTATAAAACTTGGGAAATCATCAAGAAAGATTTAGAGCACAAAGACTTTCAAATCATTGGTGAGGTGGTTTGGTCTGGGCAGAGGATGTAAAAAAACCAGTTACCAAATATGGTAACTGGTAAAGATAATAAATGTGAACAAAAAACGTTCACAAAACAACGTCAGTTGGCTAGGTGACCCCCGGCTTAAGAAGGGTCGAATCTGATGATAGATAAAATGAAGGCCAGTAAATACCGTACTTTTACGGTAATAACGGGTTGTAGTGCTTAAAAAGCAGTTCAAAGATAGACCACCTCAAGTATGAAATAGCATCCAAGTTCAAAATGTCCCTTGTGACTCATTAATTACCCCTCAATTATTTTATCACCTCCCACCTTTTCGACTAACGTGTCAGCGCTCTAGGTTACTTCCCCGACAAAAAGAAGAAAAGAAGAGGAGTCATCATTGACCATCAGATATTCCCCCAAAATTGGGCAAATACTCATGTGTGACTTTAGTGGCTTTAAAGCCCCTGAGCTGATCAAAAATCGCCCTGTTCTTGTCATAAATACACGTCCCAATGGACACCGGCTGGTTTCTATTGTCGGTTTAAGTACAACGCCACCTAAACCTCCTCAGCCGTATCACTTAAAATTGGATGATAATAATCTTCCCAGGCACCGATTCTTTCAAGGGGCCCCGACTTGGGTAAAAGGAGATATGCTTTATACGGTCAGCTTTGACAGGCTAAGTTATATCTCGCTGGGCAGCGAGAAAGGGAAAAGAATCTACTTTCAAAACCGACTTGGTAGAGAAACCATGAGAAATGTCTATAGCTGCACCCTCCATGGCCTCAATCTTGGTTTTTTGGCTGAGCACCTATAATTACTTTTAATTACTTTTAATTACTTTGATATCGCAGAAACGTATTTGCATTCTGTGGTCTCACCACATATGATCAACCTGTAACAGCTTCTTTGGTTCGCCAAAACGGAGCACTAAGACTGCATTCTTGGAATGTAGCCAGCCCACAATACGGCGATGACAAGCCAATGTGGCGCTGCTGAATAACCCTCGCTTAGGCGGGGGTTTTGTCTATCTGGGAGGTAGTATTAGCTTAGTACTCCTATAGTCCCCCTCAAACTAGCTCAGCCCTTGCTAAGGCTGCTTAATCAATCCAATCGAGCATGGGTGCAACGGATAAGCGGTTTGATTGGAATTTACTCATGTTATCTGGCTTGGTCATTGTTTTACCTAATAATTTTACCCATCAAATCCGCTTTGAATATCGTGGAGTTTCACACACTCCGTAATAAAGCGGTTATCGTGATCAAAAAAACAGCCAATAATACACAGAGAGCGGAGGAGTTTCAAAAAGAAAGCGAAGTGGCTAATAATCGAACCAACGCGGATACCGTCACTCCTCCGGACCAACAATTGCGCTTCAAAGACCACCAGCCACCTCATTCTAGCTTACCGGCTTTATTTCAAACCAACGACTATGGTCCTCATTATTACAGCGAAACGATTTTGTTATGGTGTTTCTATTTGATTGGGTGATTTGGATGCAAATATGCAAATCACGATTATCTCGTATTGGTGTACGTTCACTTTCTCCTTGCTGATTCAACACTCTAAAATACTGTGCCTTACGATATTTATCTAAGTTGCTTAGTGATATTTGAGTCTCGCAATACACTGATACTGCATGTGTACCAAGTCTTTTAGCAATAGAGATACTCTCAGCCTTTTGCAAACACATCTTAGATGATGCTTTTTGCGGACTAAATTGAGATCGCATCCGAGTTTTTCGTTTACCAATACTTCGAAAACTTCCAGGTCGAATCAATTTATATCTTCGATAGAAATTAAATTTGTTAAGCTGCTTGGTTATTTTTACTTTGAGAATTTCTTTGACCACATCACGCCCACCATAAAGCAAGCAGATCAATACAAGTAGACTCAAAGTCAAATGTCCATCCTGTTTCATCAAATGAATATTGAACATTAACACAACTGACATAGCGAGCATGCTGCTTAAAGCAATGGTTATCAGGTGGTTTACGGATGCACGGCGCTGGCTGCACAAGTACTCATGCCGATATGCCGGCCAACTAGAGGCAAACTCCTCGATTTCATCACGGTAACCCGTTCCGCGATATGCTTTCTTTCTCTGCTCGTATGGACGCCAACCTGCAATATGGTTGCGTTCAAACAAAAGTCGAGACAAACAGCTCAACACAGATTGCGATGACGACTCTGCATGATTGTCTCTCAACCTTTCATAGAGTTTTAACAGCTCTTGGCATGCGATGACTAATAAGCGTTGATGTAATGAGCGCGCCGATGGGCAACGCTCAAACAAAAGAGCAAACTTATAATTTACCCTCTCCACCTGCCAACACAAAGATGGCACGCCAGGGTATCCAGGCTCACAACAAACCGAAAGACACCGTGCACGTATCGCAGTATGGAACGACGTTAACCATTCCACTAGTCTACTTTCAGTTGCAGGACACCAGTGACCCATTTCCAGAGCGATGAACTCCAGTCGAGCTTCTTCAGTTAATAGACTATCAGTGTTGTGATAAAGGAATATTGAACGGTACAGATCATCAGTTGCCTCCTCACTGAAATCTGCAACTGAATAACGTTGGCCATCCATATAGATCTTGATATCTATGGTTCCAACCTCACCACCTCGTAGCATCTGGGACACCACTATAGCGTTGCTCACTCTCCATTCTATATTCATGGTGACAGCTCCTACTCTGAGGTTAAGACAAACCGAGTAATCGAGTAGTACAGAAGAAATAGATTAGCAGCCCACCAATATCAACGATGGTGGTTATCGCTGGACTAGCGACAACGGCAGGGTCAAGGTTGAGTCGTTTAGTCATCATAGGCAGCATAGCGCCAATAACGGTAGAAGATACTATTTGGAAGAAGAGTGCTAAGCCAATTGCACAGCCCAACATGGTTAATGTCAGATTCGCCGGCAACTCAACACCATAAGACAATAAACTCACTTTCCCTAAGGTAATAACAGCCAGTGCACCACCAATAACAATGGCAATGCGTGTTTCCTTCCACAACACAGACAGCCAGTCACGCAGCTTGATGCTTCCTAACGCCAGAGAGCGCACCATAACAGTCGCAGACTGCGTACCAGCATTGCCGCCAGAGTCCGCTATCATTGGCATGTACAAGGCCAAAACCGTAAACGCTTCAATTGCATCTTCATAACTATGGATCACCATACCGGATAGCAAACCCAATATGGCTAGGCCTATCACCCAGACAATACGCTTACTCACATGATCCATAACAGACAAGCTCATATAGTCGCCGACATGACCATCTTGCTGAATGCCCATCAATCGTTCCATGTCTTCAGTTTGCTCTTCGGTAACGATATCTATCGCCGATTTAGCCGATAGCAAACCGACAGGAAGTCCCTGACTATTTAAGATTGGAACAACGTCAAAACGACTTTGTTTGAGTAGCGCCACCGCATGTTCTTGTGATGCGCTAAAATGACAGCTAATGGCATGCTGTACAATCTCAGATAGTTTTAAATTAGGTTGAGACTTAAACAACATATCCAGTTTGATTAGGCCAGCAAACCGTCCCATATCGTCGACGATAGTAAGACAGGCAAACTCAACATACAGACTGTTCAATGCTTTTTTCGCCTGCTCTACGGACATATCATGATAGAGCACTGTCATTGCTGCGGAATTAACAGCATGGATAACTGGATGCCTTGCTTGAAGAAACAGCTCTACATCTTGCTGATAGTCGAACCCCTCAAGTGAACAAAGACGTTGAAGCGACTCTGCCGATAACTGATGAGTAAAACAAAGCGCTTGCTGAATGTATTCAGCGTTAAAATGTTGGTTAAGCTTTTGTATCTCACGCATTTCAATCCAATGATTAAAAAGAGTGAAATCTACCTGAGTCGCACCAGACTCGAAGCTAACGGTTTGATGATGGTTGTATTCGTTTACTGTGTTAATAATGGTCATGATAACGCACCTTTTTATTAGATATGACGATCCCTTGCCCCATTCGAGCAATAGAAAAACACTTCATTTTCAGGTGGTTACTAACAAGATAACGTTTGAGTTTCAGAGAAAGAAACCAACGTCATTATAAGAGGGAGAGAAGAATTGAAGGGGGAAACAATGTTTAGTCCATATTACTCCAATAGGATCCTCGCTCTTGAGCTAGTAATCCACCTTCGACTGTCGTTTTCCATAATATTTCTCCTGTAAAAATATGGGCGCATAGTAGGTATCTGACGCCTCATAGTCAACAATACCAATATACAACTTAGCAACTATGATGTTGCAAAATATTTCACTCAATAACTTGAGATTTAAATTTGCTTAGTTGTAGGCTACGTTGAATGCGTTCATATAAAATAGTCTCATATGACCTATAAATACGTATTCAAATAAAGAGCCCACCAAAACATGGTGTCTCGAGCCATTTTGAGCACTCCCAATATGCAAACATTATTTATAAATCATTCACCAGATCTCTAATTCAGCCTCACTAATCAGTTATGCCTTGAGTCACACTGTCATTTTGAGTTACCTTGTCTTATTCAAAGTCGTGGGTCACAATACGCTCTGTACCTGACTTTAATAGAAATCAATGGCTCCTTAGCCGAAATAACCTGAAAATAGGGTTTGTTTAAGGATGTCCGATTGAATGGTGAAGAATTTGGACCACACATTAATAGAGCAAGTTGAAGGGATATGCGCATCTCGTGGCGTGAGATTAACGCCTCAAAGAAAGCGAGTGTTTGAGCTCATCCTCTCTAATAAGAAAGCCTCTAGTGCTTATGAATTATTAGAGCAATTGAAAGTCAGTGAGCCGCAAGCCAAGCCACCTACAGTATATCGCGCTTTGGATTTCTTGTTGGAGCAAGGTTTCATTCACAGAGTTGAGTCAACCAATAGCTTTATATGCTGCTGTTCTTGTAATGCCAACAAACATTTCTCCCAACTACTGATCTGCGATAAATGTGGCACTGTGATAGAACTGCAAGACGATGCGCTTGTCACCCTACTCGCCAGTAACGCTGAGAAGCATGGCTTTCAATTGACTAATCATGTCATTGAATCGCATGGCATTTGCCAATCTTGCTCCTCCGAGATGAAAGAATAAGATTATAGAAGAACATTATGCGCGCTGAATTTGTAAACCCGTTTTTAGCTTCTTTGATGAACGTATTAAAAACGATGGCTTCTCTAGAATTGAAGCCACAAAAACCGAGAGTTAAGAAAGATGAAATCGCTCGTGGTGATGTATCCGGCCTAATTGGTATGGTGGGTACACAATCTCGTGGCTCAATGTCGATCACCTTTGATGAAGGTCTCGCCCTCGAAATCATGGAAAACATGCTCGGTGAACGACCAAACGGCCTCAACGAAGAAGTAACCGATATGGTGGGTGAAATCACTAACATGGTGACTGGCGGTGCAAAACGTATTCTTGCTGAAAGCGGCTTCGACTTCGACATGGCAACTCCAATCGTGGTTTCAGGTAAAGGCCACACTATTCGTCACAAGTGTGATGGGGCAATCATCATCATGCCTTTCTCATCTCAATGGGGTAATGCCTTCATCGAGATCTGTTTCGAATAAAAGTCGCCACTACGAATATTTAGAAGGCTGACGCTGTATTTAAGAGGCTGACAGATATGTCAGCCTTTTTTATTACCTGCGATTTAACCATTGCTTACTCTACAGATACAAAAACGCCAACCCGAAGGTTGGCGTTTCTTTTTAGGTTATCAACTCAATTAAGCTTTAAGCGCTTTAAATGCGTTGATTAGACCATTCGTTGAGCTGTCGTGAGACGTTACTTGAGCATCATCAGCAAGCTCTGGAAGAATTTGGTTTGCTAGTTGCTTACCAAGTTCTACGCCCCATTGGTCGAAGCTGAAGATATTCCAGATAACACCTTGAACGAAGATCTTGTGCTCGTACATCGCGATTAGGTTACCTAAAGAGCGAGGTGTAATTTGCTTAACAAGAATAGAGTTCGTTGGGCGGTTACCTTCAAACACTTTGAAAGGTACTAGCTCAGCAACTTCTTCAGCTGTTTTGCCAGCAGCTAGGAATTCAGCTTCCACAGTTTCTTTTGTCTTACCGAATGCTAGTGCTTCAGTTTGAGCAAAGAAGTTAGACATCAGCTTCTGGTGGTGATCAGATGCTGGGTTGTGACTGATAGCAGGCGCAATGAAATCTGATGGGATCAGCTTAGTACCTTGGTGAATCAGTTGGTAGAAAGCGTGCTGGCCGTTTGTACCAGGTTCACCCCAGATGATAGGACCTGTTTGGTACTCTACCGGGTTGCCTTCGCGGTCTACAAACTTACCGTTCGATTCCATGTTACCTTGCTGGAAGTAAGCAGCAAAACGGTGCATGTATTGATCGTAAGGTAGGATTGCTTCTGACTCAGCGCCGTGGAAGTTGTTGTACCAAATGCCGATAAGCGCAAGGATAACTGGGATGTTGCTTTCAAACTCAGTTGAAGCAAAGTGGTTATCCATCTCGTGAGCGCCATCTAATAGCTCTACGAAGTTATCGAAGCCAACAGATAGTGAGATAGAAAGGCCGATTGCAGACCATAGTGAGTAACGACCACCAACCCAGTCCCAGAATTCGAACATGTTGTCAGTATCAATACCAAACTCAGCCACTGAAGCTGCGTTTGTTGATAGTGCTGCGAAGTGTTTAGCTACGTGTGCGTTATCACCCGCTTCAGCCAAGAACCAATCACGAGCAGAGTGCGCGTTAGTCATTGTTTCTTGAGTAGTGAATGTTTTAGATGCCACTAAGAATAGTGTCGTTTCTGGGTTTAGAGGCTTAAGTGTCTCAACGATGTGCGTACCATCTACGTTAGAAACGAAGTGCATGTTTAGACGAGTTTTGTATGGCGTTAGCGCTTCAGTCACCATGTATGGACCAAGGTCCGAACCGCCGATACCGATGTTAACTACATCAGTGATCTCTTTACCTGTGTAACCTTTCCACTCACCAGAAACGATACGGTGTGTGAACAGCTCCATTTTTGCTAGTACTGCATTTACTGCTGGCATTACGTCCTTGCCATCAACCATTACTGGCTTATCACTACGGTTACGTAGAGCAGTGTGAAGCACTGAACGACCTTCAGTCTTGTTGATTGCATCACCACCGAACATTGCTTCGATTGCAGACTTAACTTCAGTCTCGTTTGCAAGAGCAAATAGGTGCTGCATCGTTTCAGCATCGATAAGGTTCTTAGAGTAATCTACTAAGATGTCAGAACCGAAACGAGTAGAAAAGCTCTCGAAACGCTTTGCATCTTGAGCAAACAGCTCTTTCATATCCATATCTTGAGCAGACTCAAAATGTGCAGTTAGAGCTTTCCACGCTTGTGTTTGCGTTGGGTTGATATTTTTCAACATGGTATCTATCCCGATGTTACTGTAGGTTTTATTCTAAACGTCACCTAGGTGATGAATAGAACCCCCGATTAGGCGAAAGTTTATATTTTTCTGTGATGACCAAACCGCGTCACCACTGAAAGATTCTTTGTAATTTTTTTTCACGACGTATTATGCCGCATATGAAGAGCTGTACCTTGAGATAAATCAGGATTCGATTTCCTGATAGAAGAATCGGTACAGACTCTAGCTCTAACATAATTAAATGTGAGCGATACCTGATAAATTCAAGTTCAAAAGATAGCGTTAAACCACTTTTTTTCCAAATACATTATAAAGGATGGCGTATGTGGATTCAGAAGACTATACACCTAAATGCACGAAAGCGTGGATTCCATCTCATTACTGATGAAATTGAACAACAGATACACGATATCAATTCTCTATCTGTTGGTTTATTACATCTTTTTATCCAACATACCTCTGCCAGCCTCACGCTAAACGAGAACGCTGATCCTACCGTCCGTACCGATATGGAATCACACTTTAATAAGTTTGTACCTGAGCGAGCACCCTACTACAGACACACCTATGAAGGCGATGATGACATGCCAGCCCACATTAAAGCATCGACACTTGGCACCAGTGTGACAATACCAATTAGCAATGGTCGTTTAGCTTTAGGAACATGGCAGGGCATTTACTTAGGTGAGCATCGAGATTGTGGTGGCAGCCGTACGGTTGTTGCTACGATTCAAGGTGAGTAGACGGTTTGAAAGCTAGATCTTCTTAATAAAAAAGAGTGGTGTGTTTCCACAACCACTCTTATAAAAATAGTATTTGGCCTACTGCAGGCCGAAAGCTTTAGAAGGGCTGATTTATCATGACCCTAAAGGTCCCTTCGTCACCACCTCGCGCCAACTCAGCACGTACAACAATGCCTTCCACTTGGAAACGAACCGCGCCACCTAAGCTCCATTTCATATCCGAGTGCAGTGTTTTTATATCGTACTCATCCGCAACGCGCCCGGCTTCGGCAAACGCTACCCATTGCCACCAAGGCAAATCGTAATAGTTAATCAGCGGGATATCACCCAAAGGTTGCCAGTCAGGAATCACTCGGTACTCAGCAGAGTAATGAACCGCAGAACGTCCGTGGTAGCGACCTCCGGTATAACCTCGTAATCGATACAAACCACCCAATCGAGCTTGTTCAGTTTCCGGTGGGCGAGCACAATCTTGCCCAGAGCAGTTATCCCAGGTTGGTGTATCAACAGTATAGAAATCGAGCGCCACGACTTGTTGGTCGAACAGGTCACCTAAAGGGCCTAATGCGAAGTACTGACTGTTTTGGAACGTCCACTTCAACCATAAATCGTCGTTAGACCAGCTTTCTGCGCCAGTGGTGAATTCAAGGTTAGTATGAGAGCCCGTGGTTGGGTTACGTGTGCTATCCCGGTTATCCCAATCAAACGCTAAGCTAAAGCCTGTCGCCTCTTCAGAATTGTTTAAGCCTTCTAACTCTCGGGAGGTATAAAAAGGCGTAAAGACAATCGAACTGACACCCGACTCTAATGGAGAAGCAAAGCTCACGTCTTTGATGGGTTGAAATGCCCCTAACAAGCCATGCTCTGCAACATTGCCCCAAGGCAGCAGATACTTAAACTCAAACTGATAGTTTTCTTCTAAGCCATCGGCAATGGTTTTGTCATCAATAGATGAGTCATTATCGCCTTGGGAACCAAGGTAATACGGGTTGTCGTTGAAGCGAGCTTGATACATCTGAGTGCTGAATAAAACATTCTCAGACAAAGCGTAGTTAAAGGCAGATAAGAAACCGACATAACTGTCTTTATCTGAATAAAGCGCCATACCAAACAGGGCAGCTTGAGGTTGCCAAACACCCTTTGCGACACCAGCAACCCCAAAAGTATTACCCATGGTTTCGGTGCTGAAGTAGAAAGGGACAAAGGCCGAGTCTTTTTCTTCGCTAAGGGCTGAAGAAGAAAAGCTGACACCGAGTAGCGCCATTGCTGACATCACTAGTTGTCGAGTCGTTCGCTTGAACATCATTTACTTTACAATATCCATAGCTACTTCACATACTCCATCGCCACACGTGAAGTCAGTTTAGTGACCAGTTCGTAAGCGATAGTACCGATATGTTCTGCGACTTCTTCTGAAGGCAAATCTTTACCCCATAATGTCGCTTCATCACCGACTTTATCTGCCGCATCAGGGCCAAGGTCTACGGTTAGCATGTCCATGGAAACACGTCCTGCGATCGGTACTTTTCGACCGTTAACGAACACTGGAGTGCCGTTAGGTGCTGTACGAGGATAACCATCACCGTAACCAATCGCGATAACACCAACTTTGGTATCACGTTCACTGGTCCAGTTTCCGCCATAACCCACACTCTCACCGGCTTTCACATCGCGCACTGCAATCAGGTGTGAGGTCAGGGTCATCACTGGCAAAAATCCAAGCTCTTGCGCTGATTTATCCACAAACGGTGACACACCGTAAGAGATGATTCCCGGACGAACCCAATCAAGGTGGCTGTCAGGCCAAGCGAGTAAACCCGCAGAGGCAGCAAGTGAACGCTCACCTTCACAGCCTTCGGTAAGAGACAAGAAAAGCTCGGTCTGTTCAACGGTGGTTGCTCTATCCAGTTCATCAGCACAACCGAAGTGGCTCATGTAACGTAGAGGTTTGGCAACATTCGCACATTGATGCAAACGCTCAACAAAGTTTTGATATTGCTCAGGGCGAACACCTAATCGGTGCATACCACTGTCGACTTTTAGCCATACCACAACGGGGGTTTCCAAATCCGCATTCTCTAGCGCGCTTAATTGCTCTTCACAATGCACCACAGTTTGAATGTTATTGGTCACCAAGATTGGCAAATCGCCCGAAGAGTAAAACCCTTCCAGCAACAAAATAGGTTTAACAATGCCACCAGCACGAAGTTGTAACGCTTCTTCAATACGCGCCACACCGAATGCATCAGAGCTTTTTGAATGCTTGGCAATATGCAGTAAGCCGTGTCCGTAGCCATTGGCTTTCACAACAGACATGACCTTACACTGAGGAGCCTTCGACTTTATCTGGTTCAGGTTATGTTCGAGCGCGTTTAAGTCAATGCTCGCCGTCGCCGCTTTCATGTAAGTCATTAGCGATTACTCATCATCAAATGCAGGGCCTGCATAGTTATCAAATCGGGAGTGTTGGCCTTGGAACGTAAGACGAACCGAACCGATCGGACCGTTACGTTGCTTACCAAGGATGATCTCAGCAATGCCTTTCAGTGAACTATCTGGGTTATAAACCTCATCACGATAGATAAACATGATTAAGTCGGCATCTTGCTCAATCGAACCTGATTCACGCAAATCCGAGTTTACTGGACGCTTATCAGCACGTTGCTCTAGGGAACGGTTAAGCTGAGAAAGTGCGACAACCGGAACATTCAGTTCTTTTGCTAACGCTTTCAATGAGCGAGAAATCTCGGCGATCTCAAGAGTACGGTTATCAGATAACGAAGGTACACGCATTAATTGAAGGTAATCTATCATGATCATAGAGATACCATCGTGTTCACGAGCGATACGTCGAGCACGAGAACGTACTTCGGTTGGAGTCAGGCCCGAGCTGTCATCGATATACATATTCTTCTTATCCATCAGAATACCCATACTCGACGAAATACGAGCCCAATCTTCATCGTCTAACTGACCGGTACGAATCTTGGTTTGGTCAACTCGAGAAAGTGACGCAAGCATACGCATCATCAGCTGTTCGGCTGGCATCTCTAACGAGAAAATTAAAACAGGTTTGTCTTGCTTCATCGCTGCGTTTTCACACAAGTTCATCGCAAACGTGGTTTTACCCATCGATGGACGAGCAGCAACGATGATTAAGTCAGAACCTTGCAGACCTGCTGTTTTCTTATTGAGGTCGTTGAAACCTGTATCGACACCGGTCACACCATCTTGCGGTGTTTTATACAAGATCTCGATACGTTCTAGTGTCTTCTCTAGAATGCTATCAACGTTTTGTGGACCTTCGTTTTCACTTGCACGGCCTTCGGCAATCGCGAAGACTTTACTTTCAGCCAGATCAACAAGCTCTTCCGATGTACGACCTTGAGGATCATAACCAGAATCAGCAATCTCATTTGCGACACCAATCAGGCTACGAACAAGTGCACGCTGCGCCACGATATCCGCATAGGCGTTGATGTTTGCGGCACTTGGGGTGTTTTTCGCTAGGTCAGCAAGGTAGGCAAAGCCACCCACTTCTTCAAGTTGCTCACGCAGCTCTAAATGTTCAGAGAGTGTAATAAGATCCAGAGGAGAACTTTCTTCAAGGATATCCTTTACCGCTTCAAAGATCAGACGGTGAGGACGGCTATAAAAGTCTTTGGCCACAACCTTTTCAGCAACCGTATCCCAGCGTTCGTTATCCAATAACAAACCGCCAATAACAGATTGCTCAGCTTCTAATGAATGTGGCGGGACCTTGATGGCGTCCACCTGATCGTTGGCTGATTTCTGACTTTTGGTATCCACTATGACTACACTCAATAACTAATAATGATCGTTCATTATACCCAAGAACATCCGTTTGTAATCCGATCCTATGAGTTTGTTTTATTCTTCAGGAAGAATTTACCTATTGCTGACGGAATTAACCAAGGGTAGCATTACGATCCTGCCATTCATTCACTGTATAACTTGAGGTATGCGTGTCCAAATTATTGGCTCTGAGCACTGGTCTTCTAAGCATCGGCCTCCTGAGCACTCCGTTGGCCTTAGCTGATGATACTAAAGCCTCTGTTGATGCAATCCTTGACTCTATAGTAGTACCAGAACCTACTGCTGAGCCGATCGTCGTTGCACCGACATCTGAAGAAAAAGATATGGATATCGCACCGAGTGATACAAGTGACACAGAACTGCCGAACCCACTGAAAACGGAAGTCGAATTTGGATATCAGTCGCATACTGGTAATTCGGATTCACGATCGCTTAACGCACGCCTTAACGGTGAGTACACGGCTGGCCGCCATAGAACCAGTGGTGAATGGAAATACTACAACCTTTACAAAGATGGCGAAGAAGATAAAAGGCAATCGACTTACTCGGCTCAGAGTGACTACAAGCTAAGCCCTAAAACCTACCTTTACGGCAGCTTTAAGGGGGTCGACTCACGATACAGTGCTTACTTTAAGGACTACACCGTTTCTAGTGGTCTAGGTTACCAGTTTTCGAATACCGAAGAGTTTGTGCTGGAAGTCGAAGTTGGGCCTGGTTTTCGTTACCAAGAGCCAAATCTTGATGAGCTAGACGACGATGACATCATCTTTCCGGAGATTGTTGAAGAAGCGATTTTTCGTGGCAACGTGAATACGTCTTGGCAGGTCTTGAAGAATTTACAGCTCAAGGCAGACGTGACGCTTGTGTCTGGCCACAGTAACCTAAAGTTTGATACCGAACTCGAAGCCATCAATGATATTACCGACAATATCGCACTAAAGATCGCTCACTCTCGCCAATACCACGATAAAGTGCCTGAAGGATTAAGCAAAGAAGACTCTATTCTATCTATCAACCTGCTATTCCAATTCTAATCTTAAGACTACTTCTAACCTTGAGAACGACCAGTTCAGCAATAACAGCTTATGGATCACTGTAAGCTTTTTACTTACCAGAGTCCTTCCTTGTACTTTCCTATATTCCAGACATAAAAAAACACCAGCCGAAGCTGGTGTTTAAAACTTTCAAAAGAAAGAATTCGTCTTGGTACTGAAATTACTCAGCTGCAACGATAGCGATTTTCGCAGTAGCAAAAACTTCAGAGTGAAGTTGGATGCTTACTTCGAATTCGCCGATGTTACGTAGAGCGCCTTCAGGTAGGCGTACTTCGCTCTTAGCTACTGCAACACCTGCCGCTGTAATAGCGTCAGCGATGTCACGAGTACCGATAGAACCGAATAGTTTACCTTCGTCACCAGCTTTAGAAGCGATTGTAACGCCTTCTAGAGTGTTAACGCTCTCTGCACGAGCTTCAGCAGCAGCTAGTTGCTCAGCAACTTTAGCTTCTAGTTCAGCACGACGAGTTTCGAACATAGCAACGTTGTCTTTAGTTGCCATAACTGCTTTACCCTGTGGGATAAGGAAGTTACGAGCGTAACCAGATTTAACGTTTACTTGGTCGCCAAGGCCACCTAGGTTACCGATCTTATCAAGTAGAATAACTTGCATTATCTTAGTCCTCTTAAACTATTATTAACTATTACCGATTACTGATGCTTGTCAGTGTACGGTAGTAGAGCTAGGTAACGAGAACGCTTGATAGCGCGAGCTAGTTGACGCTGGTACTTAGCGCTTGTACCAGTGATACGGCTAGGTACGATTTTACCAGCTTCAGTGATGTAGTTTTTAAGAGTTGCTACGTCTTTGTAGTCAATCTCTTGTACGCCTTCTGCAGTGAAACGGCAGAATTTACGACGACGGAAGAAACGAGCCATGGGCTATCTCCTGATCTTAAATTTAGTAAAGCGGTCTTTCACAATTATCGAAATAACTATCAATGACCTAAAACAAGTTGAGAATTTTTTAAGGCGTTAAGCCAAAAAAGAATTACTCAGCAGCTGCTTCTGGTTTAGCTTCTGTACGCTCTTCGCGACGAGGAGCACGCTCTGCACGCTCTTCTTTTTGCTTAAGCATAATAGATTGCTCAGTCACAGCGCCTTTAGTGCGCATGATCATGTTACGTAGAACTGCATCGTTGAAACGGAAAGCAGTTTCTAGCTCGTCAATCACTTCTTGACCAGCTTCAACGTTCATAAGAACGTAGTGAGCTTTGTGAAGCTTGTTGATTGGGTAAGCCATTTGACGACGACCCCAGTCTTCTAGACGGTGGATAGTACCGCCAGCTTCAGTGATAGAACCAGTGTAACGCTCGATCATGCCAGCAACTTGCTCGCTTTGATCAGGGTGAACCATGAATACGATTTCGTAATGACGCATTTGGTTGCTCCTTACGGATTATTAGCTTCCACGAGTGGCCCGGTCGTCCAGAGGAAGCAAGGAACTAAAGATAAATGACCGAGTTTTAAGGACGGCAAATATTATAGAAAGAGCTCGGTATTAGCAAGTGATATTTGGCGAATAATGAAACAGTTTCTCTTTCGCCATCTAGCCATCCAGCAATCGCATTTTCCACCCTATTTGAGTCTATAAAACAAACGCCCATCACCTAAGTAATGAGCGTTTAATATTTGAAGTTTTTCAATCGATTACTGAGCTAAACGCTGACGTACCGCTTCGAACAGACAGATACCTGATGCTACCGAAACGTTTAGGCTCGACACGCTACCTGCCATTGGGATCTTAATTAGGTCATCACAGGTTTCACGCGTTAGACGACGCATACCGTCACCTTCTGCACCCATAACTACCGCAAGAGGGCCGGTTAGCTTCGCTTGGTAGATATCATGCGTTGCTTCACCTGCCGTACCCACAAACCATACGCCCTGCTCTTGCAGTGCACGCATTGTGCGAGCCAGGTTAGTTACACGTACTAGCGGAACCGTTTCAGCCGCACCACATGCAACCTTGCTTACCGTTGCCGTTAACGGCGAAGAACGGTCTTTCGGTACGATAACTGCCGCCACACCAGCAGCATCCGCGTTACGCAGACAAGCGCCTAGGTTATGAGGGTCTGTTACGCCATCTAGAACCAGCAGCAAAGGCTGTTCGTGCTGCGCTAGGATATCATCTAGGTGAGTTTCATTAAGCTGCTTAGCAGGCTTCACCTTAGCAATAAGACCTTGGTGATTCGCACCTTGTGCTTTTTCATCCAGCGGCTTACGACCCATCTGTTGAATCGACACACCAAACTGTTGCAGTTGGTTCAGTAATGGAAGAAGACGCTCGTCTTGGCGACCTTTCAGTACATACGCTTCAATAAAACGTGCAGGATCTTTTTCTAGTACGGCTTTCACCGCGTGAATACCGTAAATAAATTCGTTACTCATTGTCTCAACTTACTCTTATTGCTCAGAAAAGAATAACATCAATGTCGATGCATCCCTCTCTGTATTGTTCATTTCGAGAGTATGCGTCTTGCGCCTGATACTCTCGCATTAAATTAAATCAGTTAGGCGCTAAACCTGATTAGCAGAGCGCCTTATTAGCCTTAAGATTTATCAGTCTTAAGACTTATCTGCCTTTGGCTTACGGCTTGCAGCACGCTTTTTCTTTGCGCGAGCTTTAGCAGCACCGGTTTTATTCGCTGGCTTTTTCTTCTTAGCAGAGCTTTCACTGCTGCCATCAGGTCGCTTAGTTGGCTCAACCATAGGCTTCGCTGACACACCCGGCTTATTGCTCTTCACTGCTGAACGCTTCTTGCTTTTCGCCTTTTTCATCGCTTCTGCTGCACGCTTCTTGGCTGTTTTGCCTTTACCACGCGGCTGACGATCAGTGTCTTCTAAGTCAAAGTCGATTTGGCGAGTTTCTAAGTTAACCGCAGAAACCTTCACTTTAACCGAATCACCCAAGCGGTAGATATTACCTGAGCTTTCACCCACTAGGCGCTGACCAACAGCATCAAATTGGTAGTAATCGTTCGCTAGCGCTGAGATATGTACCAAGCCATCGATGTGCAGTTCAGTTAGACGAACAAAGAAGCCGAAGCCAGTCACGTTGGCAATCACGCCATCCATCACTTCACCGACATGGTCTTGCATGTATTCGCACTTCAACCAGTCGTTCACTTCACGCGTTGCGTCATCAGCACGACGTTCAGTCATTGAACACTGCTCGCCGTAGAAATCCATATCATCGAAAGTGTAGTGGTAACCACCCGTTGGCGTCCAACGTTCGCTGTTACGACCACCTTCTTTCGCAATAAGGTACTTAATCGCACGGTGCAATAGCAAGTCAGGGTAACGACGAATCGGCGAGGTAAAGTGAGCATAGCGTTTAAGAGCTAAACCAAAGTGACCCGCGTTGTCCGCGTTGTAGACAGCTTGCTTCATCGAGCGCAGTAGCATGGTTTGGATTAACTCACGATCTTCACGTTCGTTAATCTGTTGCATCAGTTGCGCGTAGTCTACCGGAGATGGTGAAAGACCACCTTCCAGCGTTAAACCTAATTCACTTAAGAAGCTCTTGAAGCCCATTAAGCGCTCTTCGCCCGGAGTTTCGTGAACACGGTACAGCGCAGGCTCTTTCGCTTTTTCTACGTAAGATGCCGATGCGATGTTCGCAAGAATCATACACTCTTCGATGATCTTGTGTGCGTCGTTACGTACTACCGGTTCAATACGGTCGATCTTACGATCCGCATTGAAGATAAATTTGGTTTCAACGGTTTCAAACTCAATCGCACCACGCTCATCACGCGTTTTCTTAAGCACCTTGTACATCTTATGAAGCTCTTCAAGGTGCGGTACTTCTGGTTCGTAACGCTCACGAAGTTCTTCATTGCCATCTAAGATCGCGCCTACTTTGTTGTAAGTAAGACGAGCATGAGAGTTCATTACCGCTTCGTAGTGCTTGTAACCCGACAGCTTACCTTTGTCTGAGATAGTCATCTCACACACCATACATAAACGGTCTACTTGAGGGTTCAATGAACACAAACCATTTGAAAGCACTTCAGGCAGCATTGGTACAACTTGTGACGGGAAGTATACCGAGTTACCACGGTTAATCGCCTCTTTGTCTAGCGCTGTATCTGGGCGAACGTAGTAACTTACGTCAGCAATCGCTACCCATAGGCGCCAGCCGCCGCCTTTCTTCGCTTCACAATAAACCGCATCATCGAAGTCACGCGCATCTTCACCATCAATCGTAACCAATGGCAGCTTACGCAGGTCTACACGTCCTTCTTTTGCTTCTTCAGGAACATGCTCACCTAGGTTTTCGATTTGTTTATCTACCGCTTCAGGCCACTCTTGTGGGATCTGGTGAGTACGAATCGCGATCTGCGTTTCCATACCCGGCGCCATATTCTCACCAAGAACTTCGGTCACTTTACCCATCATGTTACGAGAACGACCGCCGCGATCCGTAATTTCAATCACAACCACATTACCCATTCGAGCACCGCCTTTATGCTCAGTAGGGATCTGGATGTCGTGACTAATACGCGAATCATCAGCAACAACGTAAGAATGGCCATACTCTAGGAAGAAGCGACCAACAAGTGGCGTTTTACGCTCTTCAAGCACACGAACCAAGCGGCCTTCACGACGGCCACGCTTACTGTTATCAGTAGGCTGAACCAATACGTAATCACCATGCATGATGGTTTTCATCTGATGATGCGGCAGCACGATATCATTGTCTTTACCCACACTGCCGTCTGGGCGAACCCAACCATGACCGTCTTTATGACCAATCACATAGCCTTTGATCAGCTCCATCTTCTCAGGCAATGCGTAGCACTGACGACGAGTAAAGATAAGCTGCCCATCACGCTCCATTGCACGTAAACGACGACGCAGCCCTTCATATTGTTCCTCTCCAGCAAGACCCAAAGCTTCGAATAGATCGTTGCGGTTCATCGGAATATTCGCGTCTGTTAGAAACGAAATAATGAACTCTCGGCTTGGTACTGGATTATCGTAATTTTTCGACTCTCGGTCGGCAAAAGGATCAACAGTGGTTGTCGCTGTCGTGTTTTCTGACGTTGGTGTGTTTTTTGACATAGGCGGGCCTGCTTAAGCAAGGAAGGTATATACCCCTAGTATATCTGATGCTAGAGGTAAGCTACAGATATGCTTTGGAAAACACTCAAATAACCTCAGATTGATACATATCTTCACTTTGTGAAACATCGCTTCATAGACGTGGACTATCATCAAAATTTCAAGCAAACGATAAAACAAACGTTTGCGCCATGAATGAAATACACTATTATCCACGCACTTTACCAACTCCTGTTCTGAGTATGATATGAAACTAAAACGCACTTTATTGGCTTCAGCAATGGCAAGCCTCGCTATATTTCCATTTGCGAGTTCGGCAATGGAAAAAGCTGACCTGATGATTACCGATGCGATGGTTCTAACCATGAACCAAGACAAAACGGTTTATGAAAGCGGTACTGTTGTCGTCAAAGACAACAAAATCATTGCGGTAGGTGATGCTTCACTAGAGAAGCAGTACCAAGCGAAACAAGTGTTAGACGTTGATGGCGATATCGTTATGCCGGGTCTCATCAATACTCATACTCACGTATCAATGACGGTTTTCCGTTCGCTGGCCGATGATGTGCCTGATCGCCTGCACCGCTACATCTTCCCACTAGAGAAAAAGCTAGTATCGCGAGACATGGTACGCATTGGTGCGAATCTAGGTAACGTTGAAATGGTAAAAGGCGGTGTCACGACTTACGCCGACATGTACTACTTCGAAGATGAAGTAGCGAAAACTGTCGATAAGATCGGTATGCGTGCCATTCTGGGTGAAACCGTGATTAAGTTTCCAGTAGCGGATGCTGCCAACGCCGAAGAAGGCATCAAGTACGCATTGAACTTCATTGAAGAATACAAAGATCACCCGCGAATCACACCAGCGTTTGCACCGCATGCTCCTTACACCAACACCACAGAGATCCTGCAGAAAATATCTAAGCTATCTCTAGAGTTAGATGTACCAGTAATGATTCACCTTGCAGAATCACATCGTGAAGAAGAAAAAATCGCAGAGCGTTCTGATGGGTTATCCCCGGTTCAATACATGGACAGCATTGGCGCACTCAACAAAAACTTGGTGGGTGCACACATGATCCTAGTAGACGATCACGATATCGAATTAGTGAAGAAATCGGATATGGGCGTAGCTCATAATATGAGTGCTAATATCAAGTCAGCAAAAGGCGTATCACCAGCGCTTAAGATGTATGACGAGAACGTACGTATCGGTTTAGGTACAGATGGGCCAATGTCTGGTAACACACTGAGCACCATTGATGAGTTCAACCAAGTCGCTAAGGTTCACAAGCTAGTTAATAAAGATCGTGCTGCGATGCCGCCGATCAAAGTGATCGACATGGCAACAATGGGCGCAGCAAAAGCGCTCCACATGGAAGATAAGATCGGCTCTCTTGAAGCTGGTAAGCTTGCCGACATCATAGTGATCGATACCAAGGCACCAAACATGGTTCCGGTCTACAACCCATACTCAGCATTAGTTTACTCTGCTAACTCGGGTAACGTTCGCCACACGATCGTTGATGGCAAGATCATTATGCAAGACCGCGACATGCTAACGGTAGACGAAGACAAGATTCGTCAAGAAGCACTCGATTTTACCAAGGTTGTTCGTGAAACGGTGATTGAGTCTGGTGAGGTTGTTCAATAACGTCACTGAATGAGATAAACGGTTTCCCTTAAGATCAAAAAAGGCCTCATAGGAATTTATCTATGAGGCCTTTTTAATACGAGTTTTTTTACCTCAATATATTTCTATATCAAGATAGATGATTAACGAGTGCAGTCATTAATCATCTACTCTGATTCAATAATCGATCTTACCAGAACACGTCTCGACGTTTTGCTCGAGCAATGATGTTGTCTGGCATTCTCTGTTCTAGACCGCTACGAAGCACGGTGATACGCTTATGCTGCCTTTGATCCGCTGTCACCGAGTTGTATAACCAGCGGTAAGCGTCTTCATAGTCTAATGGGCTACCGTAGTCACGTAACAAGAGTTCAGCTAAGTGGATACTCGCACTTAAGTTACCCATAGAGGCCGCTTCACGTAGATACGGAATCGCACGCTCTTTGTCTTGTTGTACCAAAGTACCACGAGAGTAATAACGACCTAACTGCTCTAATGCAGCGGGTAAACCTTGATGTGCCGCGTTTTCCATATAGTAAAGGCCAAGCTCTACATCTTGTGGAACACACACACCCCAAGCCAACATATCGCCGTATAAAAACTCATAAGAAGGCAAGCTAATACGCGTCGCACGAGCAACGATATCTTCAACTAACTGGCACTTATCAGCTTTCACTCGCTCTAGATGTTGATTATTTTCGATTAAATTAATCAGTTCAGCTTCTGTATATATTGGAACGGGCTCTCCCACATCAGCCAAATTTGCATGACTCAAGGGTGAGCTCAGCGCCATTATTAATGAAGCTGCCACAATTCGTAGCTTCATACCTGCACTCTATTATCTGTCGCTAAAGTTATCTATTGAGGGGTGCAGAGGATTTCTACACGCACAAAACAGGGTGAACTTCACTTTCCATGATATCTGTATCGGCAATAACCCTGACGGCTTTAGACAAAACTTGCCGCTAATGGGCAATATTTTGCCAGATGGCGTTCAAAAGATCACCATCAAAGAGTGCGTGGCTAAATTGCAGGTATTAAAAAGCCGACTTAATAAAGTCGGCTTTTAGAAAACTATTTCATTATCAGAGCACTTTAATTATCAAAGCAATGTTTGTGCTGTGGTAATCACTCAGCGGGCATTACGCGCCGTATGGGTGAACCTTGATGATAGTTTCGTTACGATCTGGGCCAGTTGATACGATATCAATTGGAACGCCAGTTAGGTCTTCGATACGCTTAATGTAATCTAGAGCAGCTTGTGGAAGCGCGTCGATAGATTTAGCACCAAATGTGTTTTCAGACCAACCAGGCATTGTTTCGTAGATTGGCGTCGCTTCTTCGAATGACTCAGCAGCCATTGGAGAAACTTCTAGGATAGAACCATCTTTCATCTTGTAGCCAGTACAGATTTTTAGTTCTTCTAGGCCATCTAGAACGTCTAGTTTAGTTAGACACATACCAGATAGAGAGTTGATTTGGATTGCACGACGCATAGCAACAGCATCGAACCAACCAGTACGACGTAGACGACCAGTTGTTGCGCCAAACTCGTGACCAACATCGCCTAGGTGCTTACCAACTGGGTCTTGTTTTTCAAGGCCATCATATAGCTCAGTTGGGAATGGACCTGAACCAACACGAGTACAGTAAGCCTTAGTAATACCAAGGATGTAACCGATGTGACGAGGACCGAAACCAGAACCTGCAGCAACACCACCAGCAGTCGTGTTAGAAGACGTTACGTATGGGTAAGTACCGTGGTCGATATCTAGTAGCGTACCTTGAGCACCTTCGAACATGATCTTGTCGCCGCGCTTACGTGCTGCGTCTAGTTCGTCAGTTACGTCGATAACCATCGCAGTTAACATGTCTGCGTAGCTCATCGCTTGCTCAAGAACTTCTTCGTAGCTTACTGTTTCAGCTTTGTAGAAGTGCTCTAGTTGGAAGTTGTGGAATTCCATAACTTCTTTTAGCTTCTCAGCAAATGCTTCTTTATCGAAAAGGTCGCCAACGCGTAGACCGCGACGAGCAACTTTATCTTCGTAAGCTGGACCGATACCACGACCCGTTGTACCGATAGCTTTAGCGCCACGAGCGATTTCACGCGCGTTGTCGATTGCAATGTGGTACGGAAGAATTAGAGGACAAGCTTCAGAGATGAAAAGACGCTCACGTACTGGGATACCGCGATCTTCAAGAGGCTTCATTTCTTTTAGAAGTGCGTCAGGCGATAATACTACACCGTTACCAATAACACATTTAACGTTATTGCGTAGGATACCTGATGGAATTAAGTGAAGAACGGTTTTTTCACCGTCAATTACAAGTGTGTGACCTGCATTGTGACCGCCTTGGTAGCGAACCACGTATTTTGCATCTTCAGTTAAAAGGTCAACGATTTTACCTTTACCTTCATCACCCCATTGGGTGCCTAGAACGACTACGTTATTTCCCATCTTTCCAATTTCTGTTGCTAATTAAAAATGGAGTCTAGCACTGAATCACACTTCTTGCAGTCACTTTTTGTCCATAAACGTTAACGCTGTACAAAAATAAACCAGTGATAACTGAGGGCGAATGTATGAAGATACTGATATCATTGCTTTTTTACAGACAAAAGGCAGAACCATGTCTCAATCAATTTGGCTCGCTATTGGGCTCGTACTTATTGTTGAAGGGCTCGGCCCCTTAATTGCACCCAATGGCTGGAGAAACATGGTCGCGCAACTGAGCGAACAACCAGACACACAACTGCGTCGCATTGGCGGCTGTCTTGTGGTGGCAGGAGCGGTTATCGCTTTCATGACCTACCGCTAGGTTTAGGTTTCTATAAGTAGAACGCTATTGAGCGCCTTCCCTCGCGCCCCCAATCGTAGACCTGAAAACAATAGAAAACAAAAAGGCTCCCATAATGGGAGCCTTTTAAGTTTTAACGCATTTTGCTTATTGAGCTAAGCATTCGCTAACGCATCAGCTTATTTCGCTGGAGCGCCGCTTGCTTGATTCATGTATTGGAAGAAGTCAGTCTTCGGATCCAGTACTAGAATGTCGCTCTTATCGCTAAATGATGTCTCATAAGCTTGCAATGAACGCATGAAGCCGTAGAACTCAGGATCTTTGCTGAACGCATCAGAGTAGATCTTCGCTGCTTCTGCATCCGCGTCACCACGAGTGATTCGAGCTGTACGGTCAGCTTCAGCAAGAACTGTTGCCACTTCTAGCTCAGCTTGAGCACGGATAACTTCCGCTTTCTCACGACCTTGAGAACGGTGTCTACGAGCAACCGACTCACGTTCTGCACGCATACGGCGGTAGATAGATTCACTAATTTCGTCAGGAAGGTTAATCTTCTTCATACGGAAATCAACAACTTCAACACCTAAATCAGCCATCGCACTTTCTGCCGTTCCAGACAAAACGTTTTCCATGATCTTATCGCGTTCGCCATCAACTTCTAGTGCTTCTGCAGCCGCTACCGTTGTGACGACTTCGCTATCAGCAGAGTCTGGCAGGATGTCCTTATTACGAGGACCTGACACGATCTGCTTAATTTCACGAGAACCAATTTCAGAACGAAGAACATCTGTCACCTTACGCTCAAGAAGTGCTTCTGCCGTCATGATATTACCGCCGCCAGTACTCAGATAGAAACGTCCAAAATCAGCAATACGCCATTTTGCGTAAGTATCAATTAGAACGTCTTTTTTCTCTGATGTTACGAAACGGTCAGAACGACCATCCATCGTTTGAATACGAGCATCAAGTACTTTTACGCGATCAAACAGTGGCAGTTTAAAGTGCAGGCCTGGTTCATAGATTCGTGATACGCCGTTGTCGTCGAGAACTCGACCAAAACGAATTACCATGCCACGCTCGCCTTCTTGAATCACAAACAGTGACATCAATAGAAGGGCAATCGTCACAACTAATACAGGGATCATTAATTTACGCATTATTAGTATCTCCCTTGGCGTGAACTGTCTGAACGAGTTTGAGTGCTAGACTTTGGATCAGCTTGAGTTTCTAACTCAATTTGATCGTAAGTTGATGATGCTTTTGCAGGGCGAGTGCCCGACTGAGAACCACCTTGTGCGCCTAGCTTATCAATTGGTAGGTATAGCAAATTACCGCTTGATTCAGAATCAATCAGGACTTTCGATGTGCTTGAGTACACTTTTTCCATTGTATCAAGGTACATACGGTTACGTGTTACTTCAGGCGCAGCTTGGTATTCAGGTAGCAGTTTCTCGAACTGAGCTACTTGACCTAGAGCACCATTAACTGTGCGCTCTGAGTAACCCACCGCTTCTTTCTTCAAACGCTCAGCACGACCTGTTGCTTTTGGAAGAATGTCATTTCGGTAAGCTTCAGCTTCACGCTCGAAACGCTCTTCATCCTCACGAGCCGCGATAGCATCATCAAATGCATCTTTCACTTGCTCTGGTGGACGTGCTGACTGGAAGTTCACGTCAACAATAAGAATACCCATATCGTAGCTATCGATAATGCGGTTTAGTGTTTCTTGAGTACTTTGACGAATCTGCTGACGACCACTTGTTAGGATACTATCCATTAGTGAGTCACCAATTACTGCACGAAGCGCAGAATCGGTTGCTTGGCGTAAACTGTCGTCTGCATTCGTTACACGATACAAGTACTTGTATGGGTCAGAAACACGGTATTGAACACCCATTTCAACGGTCACAACGTTTTCATCTTTCGTTAGCATCGTGCCAGCAGCACGCAGAGAACGAATCGCTTGAACGTTGACTAGTTGCTCATCTTTAATTTCATCGATGAAGCGAGGGTGCCAGTTAAGACCAGGTTCTTCGATACGGTCGAACTGACCCAGTCGAAGTACTACTGCTCTTTCTGCTTCGCCAACGGTGTAGAAACCAGCGAAGAACCAGATAGCAACAGCAATAACGGCAATGACACCAAAGCCAATTGCACCGCCACCACCAATAGATGGCCCGTTACCGTTGCCACCCTTTTTACCAAACTTGCCACCTAACTTTTGACTTAGTTTACTAAACACTTCGTCTAGATCTGGCGGTCCTTGATCTCGGCCGCCGCGATTATTTTTATTACCCCAAGGGTCATTATCGCGGCCGTTATTATCGCCGTTGTTGTTATTTCCAGGCTCATTCCACGCCATTAGAAAGCTCCATCATTTGATATGACGTTATACTGTAGCAGTCTCTTTGGTAACGATAAAGTCACCTAAGAGCGCCCCTTCTCTTTTTTCAAGTTTAGACCAATCTATTTGTTGCATTCGGATATCTATCAACAAGTTACCATTTTCATCATACTCTTCCTGTTGAATACATTTCATCTCGAAGAATAAGCTACGAATACGGCCCTGATGTTGATGTGGAATACACAACCGGAATTGAACCATCTGGCTAGCTAAACGCTCAGTTAAAGCTTCAAACAGCAGTTCAATGCCTTCTCCTTCCATTGCAGAAACCCAAACAGCGCGAGGTGCGCCCTCTTCGTCTCTTTCAATTCGAGGTTTTTGGTCTTCCATGCAGTCAATTTTGTTCATGACTACAAGGGTTGGCACTTCATGAGCATCGATTTCTTCTAATACTTCATGAACAGCCTGAATGTTCTCACGAAAACGGTCATCACTGGCATCAACAACATGTAACAAAATGTCAGCTTCCTGCGTCTCTTGTAATGTTGCCTTGAACGCAGCGACCAAGTCGTGTGGTAGATGACGGATAAAACCTACGGTATCTGCGAGAATTGCAGGCCCGACATCTGCCAAATCAATCTTACGCAGTGTTGGGTCTAGGGTTGCAAACAGTTGGTCTGCCGCATAAACACCAGCACTTGTGATGCGATTGAAAAGTGTTGATTTCCCTGCGTTGGTATAACCAACCAAAGAAATTGTTGGGATTTCAGCTCGATTACGAGCACGTCGTCCTTGTTCACGCTGCTTAGCGACTTTCGCTAAACGACGCAGTATTGCCTTTATACGGTCACGCAACAAACGGCGATCGGTTTCCAGTTGAGTTTCACCTGGACCACGAAGACCAATACCACCTTTCTGCCTTTCAAGGTGAGTCCAACCACGAATCAATCGGGTAGAGATATGACGAAGCTGAGCGAGCTCAACTTGTAGCTTACCTTCATGAGTTCGCGCACGTTGTGCAAAAATATCTAAGATCAAACCCGTGCGATCAATCACACGACATTTACACAATTGCTCGAGATTTCGCTCTTGGGCAGGAGAGAGAGAGTGGTTAAAAATCACAATTTCAGCACCGGTTAGCTGAACAGCTTGTGCGATTTCTAGAGCTTTACCTTCTCCAACGTAGTATTTAGGGAGTGGGGATTGTCGGCTACCAGTAATCACTTGTAGCGTTTCTACCCCCGCAGAGGAGACCAGCATTTCACATTCGCTTAGGTCTTCCCATTCTCCCTCTTGCGTGAAGTTGATATGAACAAGTACGGCTCGCTCGCCGGATTCATAACGGTCAAACAAGCAACCAACTCCTTATTACAGCACAAGCTGTATCAATTGAACGATTAATCTTCAGTCTTCTCTGGACGATCAGATGGCGTGCGTTGCTCGCCGCTGTGGTGACTAACTGCGCGAGCAGGTACCACAGTAGAAATCGCATGCTTGTAAACCATTTGGTTTACTGTGTTCTTCAATAAGATCACGAATTGATCGAAAGACTCGATCTGACCTTGCAGCTTAATGCCGTTAACAAGATAGATAGAGACTGGAATGCGCTCACGACGGAGTGCATTTAGGAATGGGTCTTGTAGCGATTGCCCCTTAGCCATTTTATTTTCCTTATTTGTATTTTGTTGTAATTATTTAGCTAGTGGTGCACAAAAAGGTGCGGCCTTTGCATCTGAGCTAAATGAATAAAAAAACTCCGTTGTTATTGAAAGGCTGTGATTTTTTAAAAGCCTCAATAACGGATCCTTTCCAGAGTATATTCACGCAAAAGCGATCACATTATACACAGCAATACTAATCAGATGCTATTGCATCTGAAAGAGTTTCTAACGCTTGATCAATGTTTTCGCTATCTAACCAAGTTAAATCATCCCAACTGCGCAACCAGGTGATTTGTCGCTTGGCCAACTGACGGGTTGCACAGACACCACGGAAAACCGCTTCGTCTAAATCACAATTACCGTCTAAATAATCCCACATCTGCCTATAACCAACGCATCGGATCGATGGCAGTTCAGGATGAAGATCTTCTCTGGCGTACAACGCCTTCATTTCCTCTTCAAATCCCGCTTCGATCATCTTCTCGAAACGCAGCTCAATGCGGCGATGGAGTTCTTTCCTTTCCTTGGGAGCTATTGCAAATTGTTTTACACGAAATGGCAGGCTATCGCCTTTCGTTTGAGTTAGCTCTGTTAATGTTTTACCCGAAATTCGGTAAACTTCCAATGCCCTTGAAAGCCTTTGTGGATCATTTGGGTGTATTCTTTCAGCGGATACGGGATCAATCTCTCTTAATTGATCGTGCAATGCCTGCCAACCTTGTTCGATAGATTCCGCTTCAATCTGCTTACGAATCTCTTGATCCGCTGCTGGTAATGGCGATAAACCTTCCAACAATGCTTTGTAGTAAAGCATTGTGCCACCAACAAGTAGCGGAATTTTGCCTTCCGCTACAATCTTATTCATTTCATTGATCGCATCACGACGAAAATCTGCCGCAGAATACGCTTCGCTTGGATCCAGAATATCAATCAAGCGATGAGGCGCGAGCGCAAGCTCTTCCGCATCCGGTTTAGCGGTACCAATATCCATGTCTTTGTAGATAAGTGCCGAATCGACGCTGATGATCTCTACTGGGTATTTCTGACGTAAGCGGATAGCTAAATCTGTTTTTCCTGATGCCGTTGGGCCCATTAAAAACAACGCTAAAGGTAATTTTTCAGTCATGATATTTTGTATTTGCTTCTCTGTTTTAGCGCTTTTTAGCAAAGGGCTTTGTGTCGCGACGTATTCAGCTAAAAAGACAAATGTCGTCGCGAAAAAGTTAAACCGTAAACGCGGCTATAGTCGCTGAAAAGTCGATAGGATTAACAAACTCTGGATCATCTAATGGAAGTAGACCATGCCAAAGTTGTTCAAGTTCCCCAACTAGTTGAACCGCTTCAGATAAAGTGTAGTCGCTTTTTACTTGTGCCGTTTGAATCCCGATCCAGTTAACCAATGATGGCAACAGGTCGTTGGAAACATTAGCCGTGTGATTATCAGCAATCTGAGCATTTAATGAAGCCGCGTAAGATAACAGATCTGGGATCAAAATTTGTAAGTTTTGCTGCCTTAAAGGAGAAGGCACGCCCATCACCATTACCGCCTCACTGTTTCGCGCCTTAAGCTCAATCCCCAGTAATGCCAATGTTTGGCTCAGCGTCTTCGCAACTTCGACAAGTTCACTACCCAGCTTAATCGATAAGGGCACCAATAGTGGCTGGCTTTTTAACGCGCCACCTCGAGTATCAAGCTGACCAACAACACGCAATAATTCAGCCTTAGCCAAAGAAACCAACACACTGCCGTTCTTATTACCCATCACCAGATACTGACGTTCCACTACCGAGACGGCTTTGCCTAAGTCCGTCACAGGTACTCTTGGCTTTGAATGAACAGGATTCTGTTGAGCAGGCTTAGCTTCTATATTTTCTATGTTGTCTTTGGTTTCTACTGGTGCCACATGCTCTTGAGGAGATGATGGAGCTATAACTTGATCATCAAAATCTGGCGTTTTCAGAAGCTCTTTGTAGGCTTTCACTTCTCGCTTAGAGGGCGCGGGTTCACCGTGATGCTGGTTTGGCTCTTTCTCTTTTTTAGGTTCAGGTCGAGACTCGATCCACTCTTGGCGAGGAGAACCGGTAAAACTGGTTTCGCGAGCCGACGAGCCTGTGTTAGCTGGACTCATGCTAGTAGACGAATCTAAGTTGGTTGAAGAGCCCCTGCTAGACGATGAACCTCGGTTGGCTGTTGAGCCATAATGTTGCCCACCATCATTAACGCTGCGCTGAGGGTTATCATAAACCTGCTCAGATTCGGCTTTTCTTGGGTAGGCTGGCGTCTGCTCAATGGCGTGTCGCAGCCTCTCAGAGATCTGTGTTTGATCCGAATGAGTCGGCGTTATACTTTCTGGCTCAGGAAAACTCGAAACATCCCCCGTTTCAGACATCGAACTATCTTGCTGATAATTTGAGGCTTCTGACTGATGAAAAGCCGATTGATTGATCGGTGCTGCATCAATTTGTTTGCTTTGTGCTAAGCCATCACTCAATGCTTGGTAAATAAAGTCGTGCACAAGGCGAGCTTGATGGAAACGTACTTCATGCTTTGCAGGGTGAACATTCACATCGACTTGATGCGGGTCTAGCTCAATGAACAACACATAAGTTGCAAATTGGTCTGGGCGTAGGCTGGTCTCATAGCTTTGACGAATCGCATGATTAATCAGCTTGTCGCGCATCATACGGCCGTTCACATAGCAGTATTGTAGATCGCTTTGTTGTCTTGCTCCTTCAGGCGTGGTGATCCAGCCATGAAGTTTTAGGCCTTGATGCTCAAGCTCGATCTTAAGCATATGGCGCACAAAAGGGTTGCCACATACCGCAGCGATGCGCTTTTCTGCTTGAACTTGTGTTTTAGCTGCGCGGTACTGACGAATCATTTTGCCGTTATGACGAAGGTTGATCGTCACATCAAAGCGACTCAATGCAATGCGCTTGAGTAACTCATCGATATGCGTGAATTCGGTTTTCTCAGTGCGTAAGAACTTGCGGCGTGCTGGTGTGTTGAAGAACAGATCCAACACCTCAACCGAGGTACCAATGGGATGTGCTGCAGGCTGCAGTTTCACCTGCATATCACGACCTTCACTGTGTGCTGCCCAAGCTTGATCTTGAGTCGCAGGGCGTGAAGTCATGGTTAAGCGTGCAACAGAGCTGATACTCGCGAGCGCCTCACCACGGAAACCAAGGCTGACGATCGCCTCAAGGTCGTCAAGAGTATGGATCTTGGAGGTAGCATGACGACTCAGCGCCAAGGCAAGCTCATCTTTGACGATGCCCTTACCGTTGTCACGAACGCGGATCATCTTAGCGCCACCTTTCTCGATATCAATATCGATACGCGTCGCACCTGAGTCCAAACTGTTCTCAACCAACTCTTTCACAACAGAAGCAGGTCTTTCTACCACTTCACCCGCTGCGATTTGGTTCGCTAACCGAGCTGGCAGTATTTTGATCGTCATATAGCTACCTTACTGCCACTTATAGAAGTACTTCTCGCGTTAAAGATTACTTCTATGTTCTAAACATGACTTAAATATGGCTCAACTACTTATGTGGAATAATGAGCACTTGGCCAATGGCTAATTCATCAGAGCGCAATTTGTTCGCTTGGCGAATACTGTTAACGCTCACACCGTATTTCGAAGCTATCTTGCCAAGATAATCGCCTCTTGCGACTTTGTGTTTGCGCAGAGGGACATCTTTCACTTCAACTGTAATACGTAACTTTTGGCCTACTCTCACAGTCTCTGATTTCAAGCGGTTCTCACGTTTGATATCAGCCACCGAAACTTTATAGCGGCTGGCTATCTTGCCTAGATACTCTCCAGACTTAACCGTGTGAGTTATGGTCTTAGTTCTAACAGCACTGCTTGATGATGAGCTTGAAGCGCTGCCTGGAATCTTAAGCACTTGGCCAATCGCTAAGCTGCTCGATTTCAGGTTGTTGAATTTCATCAAGGCCTGTGTCGAGGTGCCATATTTATTCGCAATAACAGATAGAGACTCACCACGAGAGACTTTATGTTGGCTCACGCTACCCGTTGATGACGTCGCGTTAGACAAGATAATCCCTTCAGGTGGGTTAGCCTTCAAATACTTAACGACCGCTTTAGTCACTGCTCGTGCCAATTTATCTTGATGCGAGCGTTGGAAAAGCAGCTTCTCTTCCGTCGGATTCGAAATAAAGCCCGTTTCTACCAATACAGATGGGATCTGTGGTGAACGTAATACCGCCAAACTGGTGTTAATCGGCTTACTGTTATGCAGTTTCGCAACCTTACCCATTTCAGACAGAATCGCCGTTGCCAGCTTGTAGCCCTCTTTTTGAGAGTGGCTAAACTGCAAATCAAGCAAGGTTTGATTTACGTTCTTATCATCAATATTGCCAGTAAAAGCAGCACCGCTACCACCAAGTAGCTCTGACTGTTTCTCTTTATTCTCAATCCAGCGTGAGATCTCGGTATTCGCACGTCGAGTATTCAGCACAAACACCGAGCCACCTCTTGGTTGAGGAGTGGTAAATGCATCGGCGTGAATAGAGATCAACAGGTGAGCTTCATTCTCTCGAGCAATCGCAACACGTCGATTCAAGTTCACAAAGTAGTCAGCATTACGCGTTAAACGCGTTTTGATTCCCGGTACGGCATTTAATTGTGCAGCCAGCTTGCGGGAGATACTCAGCGTCGCATTCTTCTCATATTTACGAGATGGACCGATTGAGCCAGGATCTTCACCACCGTGGCCAGGGTCAATCACGATCAAAATGTCTTTCTGACGTTTAACCTGATTAATGTTCTTGCTAACCGTTGGTTTACTTGGCTTCGATGTCGCTTTACTTGCCGCACCATGAGGTAAGTCGATCACCAAACGGTGTCCATACTGACCACCCGGAGTCGGGCTCAGTTTGAACAACTCTGCTTTAGACGACTTCTTTAACTCAAAAACCAAGCGATAGGTGTTTTTGTCTGGCGGTGAACTCTTACGAATCTTAGATAGAACAGGGCTATCTTTCACCACGACCGGTAGCTTAGTTGCAAGGTTGGTATTTTTTAAATCGACCACTAAACGACTCGGGCTACTCAGTGTGAAATAGCTAAAATCCGCTTCTGATTTTAAGTCGATAACCACACGAGTTTCTTCTGGAGAAGGCCAAACCCTTAAACTTTTCAGTGAGTTTGCAGAAACAAGTGAAGAAAACAGTATAGAAAAAACAGCAGCCATCATGGTCACTGCTGAAATAAGGCGTTTAGAAATCAACATAACTCCAACTGACTAAGTAAGCGCTGTCCGTATTCACTATTAGCGGTTAAAGAAACAATACGGTGATCGTCTTGGTAACGAATATCAATATCCAAATCAGCTTCTGGTAGCATCCCATAACCTTTCTCAGGCCATTCAACCAAGCAGATAGCATCTGGAGTAAAGTAGTCACGAATTCCCATGAACTCTAACTCTTCAGGATCGGCTAGGCGATAAAGGTCAAAGTGGTACACCTGCCAATCGGCAAGTTGATAAGGTTCAACTAGAGTATACGTTGGGCTCTTTACATTTCCTTGATGGCCAAGTGCTTTTACAAAGCCACGACTGAAGGTCGTTTTACCTGCGCCAAGATCACCATGCAGATAAATAGTCGTCTGCTGTGAGCAAAGATTAGAAAGCTCCGTTCCTAATTGAATCGTTGCTTGTTCATCTTTCAAAGTAAATTGTTTCGTGCTCATGAATACGTTCTCTAAAAATCGATCGTTGACTATATAAAAATCAAAAGAACAAGAATAGTAAACCGTGATGCTTTTGGGAGACAAGCACTCAAGTGTAAGTTCTATGAAAAATACTGCTCAAAACACGTCTGTTCTGGTCAACACCACTAAGATCCGTTAAGATCCGCCCCCATTTTTGCCTAACCGAATTTTAATCGATAAGTATGAAGCCATGAATCTAGACCATCTTGCTGAAAAAATTAAAATTTGGGGAAAAGAGTTAGGCTTTCAAAAAGTTGGCATCTGCGATGTTGATTTAAGTGAACACGAAGCCCCTCTTCAAGCATGGCTAGATGCGGGTCACCACGGCGAAATGGATTGGATGGCTCGACATGGGATGATGCGTGCACGTCCTGATGAACTTCACCCAGGCACAATTCGAGTGATCAGCGCTCGAATGAATTACCTACCACCAGAAGCTCAGTTCGCCTCTAACCTAAGCGATACCACTCAAGGCTACATCAGCCGTTATTCTTTAGGCCGCGACTATCACAAATTGTTCCGTAACCAGTTGAAAAAGCTGGGACAAAGAATTGAAAAAGAGGTCGAAGGTTTAGACTCACGCCCTTTCGTCGATTCAGCACCTATTTTGGAAAGACCGCTCGCTCAAAAAGCAGGGTTGGGCTGGACAGGTAAACACTCATTAATTCTTGATAAAGACGCGGGCTCTTGGTTCTTTCTAGGGGAGCTGTTAGTTAACATCCCTCTTCCAGTCGATGAACCCAGTGTCGATGAGTGTGGTAAATGCACCGCATGTATCACTTCTTGCCCAACAGGTGCCATTATTGATGATGGCGTGGTGGATGCGCGCAAATGTATCTCGTACTTAACCATTGAATATGATGGTGTGATCCCTGAAGAGTATAGAGAAGCGATTGGTAACCGTATCTACGGCTGCGACGATTGTCAGTTAGTTTGCCCATGGAACCGTCATGCCGAACTCACAGAACAAACCGACTTTCACCGCAGAGAAGATTTCCAAGAAGCCGATCTGGTTGCACTTTCAGGTTGGGATGAAGCAACCTTCCTAAAGAAAATGGAAGGCTCCGCAATAAGACGTATCGGCCACACCCAATGGTTGCGCAATATCTTTGTTGCGATGGGCAATGCACCATTTCAACAACGCATTGTTGAAACACTGGAATCTCATCAAGGCAAAAACGAAATGCTAGATGTCCATATTGAGTGGGCTTTAGAAAAACAACTACAGCAATTACCTAGTGCCATTGAGGTGCCAAAAGGTAACAGTAAAGTCGCGACTAAAAAGCACCGACTAATACGTATTGTAGAAAAAGGACTACCAAGAGACGCTTAACGCTTTATATACCAATGTATGGCAAGCGAGCCCCCACTAACAGTCCAATATTTAAGACAACTCGTTGCACATAATTTTAGAACAATGTTTGACCTTGTTCTCAATTCTAGCAATGTGGAAAAAATTCAGAACTCTCGTAAACTTCCGACACTCGCACAAAGTTAAACACAGTACCGATAAATGATTAAGATCAAAAAACAACAAGTTAACGATCTTTTATCAAACCCAAGACAAGCATCCAACTTGATAAAAAACAACAAGTTACGATCGGCACAATTCATCTAATATATTGAAAACAAGAAAGATCTTTTAGGGATAGGTAAAGAATTAAGCCTGAAATAACTTTATCAACCAAGTTATCCACACCTAACATTTTGTGGATAAGTCTGTTTATAGATATGAAAAACCTCAAGTATCTGCTTCAGAGACCTGATGTTTACTAGCATTCCAGTTGCTAAGAAAAATTTAAGACAAAAAAATATCCACCATGATGGAGGATTATTTGCTTTTTGGGGGGATTATGCTTCGCAGCATTAAAGAAAGAGCGTGACCTTTAAGGTCGCCTTTAAACTCTGTGATCTAAAGAAAAACACGGTGGTTTAAAGAGTCTTAATAGCTTTTTAGAAGAAAGCTGGAGCGATACATCGGGTTCGAACCGATGACCTCAACCTTGGCAAGGTTGCGCTCTACCAACTGAGCTAGTATCGCAT
>NZ_JAUJED010000020.1:0-123497 GCF_030442075.1 Vibrio sp. TMPB1044
ATCCAGTAAGAAGACATGGGACTCTAGGTGGAGTGAGTCCCATGGACTTTGAACTAATCAACTAAACCCCTGTGTCTACTTTTTAGGGGCCATATCAAATCTCGAATCTCGAATCTTAGTACTGATCTTCCGACCAACCATCGCTATCAGACATGTCTGGTGCGCCAGCGATGCTGTTTTCTTCGTCTGCCCATTCACCGAAATCAATCATCTGACATTGCTTGCTGCAAAACGGGCGGTGTGGGCTTTGTTCACCCCATTCAACGTCAGTATTACATTGAGGGCATTTAACGATGGTGATTTTCTTCGACATAGTGATTCTTAATTTGAGGGATAATAATAGTGAGTTTAGGCTCGAGTGAGGACTCAAGCCAAACTATAAAAGGAAACTGATTAGCTGCAGATCGCCAATTCAAACTCGATATCTTGAGTACAAGCTTGCCCCGTCTCAAAGCTCATGAACTTAACAGCAAAGCGGTTTTTGTGACCTGAGATCATCGGGTAGGCACCGTATTGCATTGGAATCGAAAGACGAAGGATATTCGCTTCATCGGCATCGCTCTGAAAGAAGCCAGCACGAGCGATTTGCTCTTTAAAGTGCCCTGTTTCCCTGGTGAGCTTCAACCATAGTGTTAGCGCTTCATACAGAGGCTGTAGGCTATCCATCCAAGCTTTAGCATCTCTCATTCTCTTATCGAGCGGAAGGTGCAGCCAATAATGCAGTGCGGGTAAATCAAAGCAGCATGAGCCACCTGGAAGATTAAAGCGTTGGCGAATCGCACTTAGAAAGCGGTCTTCCTTAAGTGATTGCCCGAAACGCTCTGCCTGCATCAGATCACGATAGATGTTACCAATGTCAGTAAGCAATGATGTCAGCATCTCTTGATCGACACCTTCAACATCTAACCAGCTTTTGTAGGTTACACGTTGTTTCTCAATATCTTTTGCGAGTTCGCTCTTGAGTTGGATCTGTTCGAAGATTTCAATCAGATCAAAGATGGAACGGAAAAAGAGTTGATACTGTTGAGCATCGGAAAATGTAGAAGACAAGTGTAGCTGCCTCAAGAGTGATTCGACTCTTAAGTAGATGCGTGTTTTCTCATTTAGAGGATGTTCAAATTTATGGGTGATCATCGAGCAAACCTTCATTCAACATTGTTCTATTCTGACCCATCTACAGCACTGATTGCCAGATACTTTTGATGTAAATCTGTGATTTGAGGCAAAAGTTCTTGGTTTTTAGTATGGTTTTTAATCACGTCATCTGCAACTGCTAAGCGTTGTTCTCTTGAAGCCTGTGATTTTAAAATTGATGCAACTTGTTCCCTAGAAACATTATCACGACTCATCGTTCGTTCTATTTGCACTTCTGCTGGCACATCAACGATTAATACGCGATCGGTCATGCCTTGCATTTGGTTTTCAACCAATAGCGGTGCGACTAATAAACCATACGGGGATGTGATTTTAGACAGGTCACTGTCAATTTTGTCACGGATCATGGGATGAAGAAGATCATTGAGCCACTGCTTCTCTTTAGGATCAGAGAAGATCAGCTCACGCAGCCTGCTGCGGTTGAGTGTTCCATCGTCAAGCAAGATAGACTCACCAAAGTGGTCTGTAATCTGTTTTAAGCCGTCACTGCCCAAAGCGACTACTTCACGTGCCACGATATCAGCATCAACAATATCAATATTAAAGTGTTCATTGAACAGGTTAGCGACGGTGGTTTTGCCACTTGCGATACCACCACTTAATCCGATAATGATTGCCATGGTTAAATTCCTAGTACAGAAGTGAAATACCAGCCCATGATGTCGTTGCCCCACATCAAACTCACCCAACCCGCAATCGCAAGGTAAGGTCCAAATGGAAAGGCTTTATCTATGCCTTGTTGTTTCAAGCGAAGTTGAATCAATCCGAAAACTAAGCCGACAAGTGAGGATAGAAGAATGATCATTGGGAGGTGTTGCCAACCAAGCCAAGCGCCAAGCGCAGCTAATAACTTGAAATCACCGTAACCCATGCCTTCTTTGCCTGTTAACAGCTTGAACAGCCAATAAACCGACCAAAGTGCTAGGTAACCTGCCATTGCACCAACCACGGAATCTTGAAGCGATACTGGGCTGATATTAAACAGAGCTAACGCGATACCGGACCAAACTAAAGGTAAGGTAATTTGATCAGGCAACAGCATAGTATCGAGATCGATAAAGGTTGCGGTAATCAATGCAAACGTGAAAAAAATCAAAGCAATAGCGTAGTAACTGAAACCAAAGTGGCTAGCAACCATTGTACAAAGTATTGCGGTAAGCAGTTCGACCAAAGGGTAGCGAGCGCTGATTGGATTGGCACAGCTGTGACACTTACCTTTTAAGAACAACCAGCTTAACACTGGAATATTGTCGACGATTCTTAATTGGGTTTTGCATTTCGGGCAGGTTGAACGAGGAATGCTGAGATTAAACTTTCCCTCTGGTGCTGGAATTTTATATTGAGAGAAATATTCCGAGCACTCTTGTTGCCATTCGCGTTCCATCATAATCGGTAAACGGTGTATGACTACGTTGAGGAAGCTGCCGATAAGAAGGCTAAAAATGAAAGCTAATACGGGGAATAGCCAAGGATAGTAGTGAAATACTTCCATAGTGTCCTTTACCACTTAATCAAAGTGAGCAGAGATTGCTGCTCATGAGTGTTTAGTTGCTTTAACTATCCTAACACACTCATAAGATTAAAGATCGGTAAGTACATCGCAACCACAAGCCCACCAACCACGGTGCCTAAAAACACGATGATCAGTGGCTCTAAAATCTTGCCCAAATTGTCGACAGTGTTGTCTACTTCAAACTCGTAAATCGAGGCGACTTTGTTGAGCATATCATCAAGGTTGCCAGACTCTTCACCAATCATCACCATCTGCAACACCATTTCGGGGAAGGCGTTGGTATTACGCATTGCGATATACATCGGCATGCCTGCAGCTGTTTCTCGATGAACTTCAATGATGGCTGATTCATAATGCAGATTACCTGCGGTTTTGGCTGTGGTTTTGAGGCTCATTAAAATCGGAATACCAGAGCTAAAGCTTGTTGATAAGGTTCGGCTAAATTTGGCAATAGAGGCTTTGGCTAATATGCCACCGAGAACAGGAAAACGTAGTCCTAGCCGACTGACAGACAGTCTGAACGAGTGGGAACGCTGACACAGTTGGTAAATAATCAGGACAACAAGCCCTATACCTACAGCCGTATAAAAACTGTAAGTCTGCATCCAATGGGAAAGGTAGAGTACTTGTTGAGTGAACCAAGGTAGGTCGGCGCCAAAGCCTGAAAACATCGACTCAAATTCCGGAATCACCATGGTCAGCATTAAATAAGAAACGGTCAGTGCTACCGTGACCACCATGGCAGGATAAATCAGTGCTTTGACGACTTTAGACTTTAACTGCTCGCTTTTTTCTCGATAGGTCGCTAAGCGTTCGAACACTTGTGCGAGGTTGCCGGAGAGTTCGCCTGTCGCGACCAAATCAGTATAGAGGTCATCAAAGTGACGACTTGCAGTTCGCATCGCTTTTGAGATTGGCGTGCCGGCTTCTACACCTTTGCATATGTGCGATAAAATCGATTTCATTTCTGCTTTGCGGTGATTGTCTGAGACCAACTTGATGGCTTGCACGATAGGCACGCCAGTAGCCAGCATGGTAGCGAGCTGCCGAGTTAAAATAGTGATGTCCTTGGCTTTGACTCTATGGGTTAAACGAGTGACGGCTGAGATGCTTTTCTTTTTGATTTTCTTAATCTGAATGTGCTGCTCTTTGAGCTTTTCTCGTACTTCCAATTCGGTGAGCGCTAAGGTCTGCCCAGACACTTTCTTGCCTGAGCTATTAATGCCTTTCCAGTGATAGCTTTTTAATTGTGATTGTTTGGACTTGCTACTCATTGGTGCTCCATTCGGTTATAGGTACAGAACACGTTGCAGTTCTTGATAGCTGGTGGTGCCTTCAAGCAATTTATCTAGCCCTGACTCTTGCAGAGTTCTCATGCCTTCTCGACGCGCGAGATCTTCAATCGCTAGCGCATTGGGTTGACTGATAAGGCTGGTCTTGAGCTTGTCGGTAAAAGGCATCACTTCATAGATACCCACTCGGCCTGAGTATCCCTGATTACATTCATTACACCCTTGGGGATTAGCTTTGTAGATGGTTCGGCTGTTAGGAATCGAGTGACGCAGAAATATGTCCGGTGAGTCGTCAACTTCTTTGCAATGGTTGCACAATCGTCTTGCTAGTCGTTGAGCGATAATCAAACTCAGTGATGAAGCTAGGTTAAAGGGTTCTATCCCCATATGAGCGAGTCGAGTCACGGTTTCCGCTGCAGAGTTAGTGTGCAGTGTCGAAAGCACTAAGTGACCAGTTTGCGATGCTTTGATCGCTATCTCTGCGGTTTCTAAGTCGCGGATCTCTCCAACCATTACCACATCGGGATCTTGTCGTAAAAATGATCGCAGCGCCTCAGCAAATCCAAAGTCGATCTTAGGTGTCACTTGTACCTGATTGATACCACATAGGTTAATTTCCACCGGGTCTTCAGCTGTTGAGATGTTGCGTTCCGTAGTGTTTAGCACTCTAAGGCCAGTATAAAGGGAGACGGTTTTTCCGCTGCCAGTGGGCCCTGTCATTAAGATCATCCCTTGTGGGCGTTTTAGCGCATTGAGATAGAGTGCTTTTTGGTCTTCGCTATAACCGAGCTTGTCGATATCGAGGTTGGCAGCGCTGCTATCAAGCAGTCGCAGTACTATTTTTTCTCCCCATAAAGTTGGTAGTGTAGATACACGCATATCAATTGCTAGGTCGTCATTCAGGCGCAGTTTTATACGTCCATCTTGAGGTAGGCGACGTTCGGCAATATCAAGCTTGGCGAGTATTTTAAGACGAGCAGATAAACGGCGACTTAAATGGGAAGCGGGTTGCTGTATTTCAACAAGGATGCCATCACAACGCAGGCGCACTCGGTAGTGTTCTTCATAGGGCTCAAAGTGGATATCTGATGCACCTTTGCGTACCGCATCAACCAGTATTTGATTAATAAAGCGACTGACAGGGGAGTCATCTTGACTGAGATCTTCAATCGACGCTATCTCGTCGTCAGAGACCTCAACAAGATTGGCGAGTTCATCTTGAGTGATCTCTTTGCGTTTAGAATCTTGCCCGGAAATAGATCGGCCATACAGTTTTCTTATTGCCCCTTCTAATTCGGAGTGGTTGGCGACAACCGATTCGATCTGTAATCCTGTCGCAAATCGAAAGTCATCTTCCGCTTGTAAATCGGTCGGGTCAGCAGAGGCGAGTGTGAGAGTCGAGCTAGAGACTGAAATCGGGATAGCACGATACTTGGTGATTAGCTCGCGAAGCCCTAATTGGTCGCACAAGACTTCATAATCAACATTGGCAAGCTGCACTAACGGCAAACCGAAAATGGTTTTTATGTTGTTTGCTAAGGAATCACCTGTGAAGAGCTCAAGAACGAGCAGAGCTTCAGGTGTCGAAACACCTGAAGCTTGCACATGTTCCGCCACGGCTTGTTCTTGAGTCAGGCTAAGTAATCCAGCCTGACGGAGGATGGTTGGGAGGTTGGTTACCACCTATGAGCAGCCTTTTGGAGCATCAAGACTACTTGGAACAGGAACCAGAGCACACGTCCAACCTGAACCTGAATCTCTAGTGTATGTAAATATAGAACCAGCTACGGCGCCGTCTACGTGAGTAAATGTTATAGCTGTTGCTGTAGAAGTTGACGTTACCCCTATAGTACCTAAACTATTTGCGCCAGCTGACACCCCTAGGTCGCTAGGTTGAGCTCCTGATAAAGACCCATTTTCTTGCACATAAAGTTCTGCAGGGGTTAAGACCGATTTTATAGTGGCGAACCCTGAAGCTAGTTCACTTTTAGATACATAATCTTTATAAGCAGGTACCGCAATCGCAGACAATACACCGATAATCGCCACCACGATCATCAATTCAATCAGCGTGAAACCTTTCTGATTTGTTCTTTTGTTCTGGTTATTCATTCTTCTCATTCCATTCTTTAGTTTGTTTCAGTGCAGGCACTGGTTGATGGAAAGAATAGAAGTCGAGATGTGGAAGTGGAATGGCGTTCAGGTGCGGTCGCGAGTGGTTTAGTATTTATTAGTGCAGTGTTTCATATAGCACGCAAATTTATGCGATCAACTTAAATAACTGCTTGAAATACTGATAATTAAGGCAATAAAAGAGGCACTGCTATCAACAGTGCCCTTAGGGAAACTATTTACTATTCAGTAAATTACGCTTTGAATCTCATTGATAGATCCATGGCTTTAAGGTGTTTAGTTAACGCGCCTACAGAGATGTAATCAACACCCGTTTCAGCGAACTCAGCGATGGTATCTAGCGTCACGTTACCAGAGTTTTCTAGTGCTGCACGTCCAGCGTTGATTTTAACTGCTTCACGCATCATATCTGTGGTGAAGTTGTCTAGCATGATGATGTCTGCGCCAGCGCTGATCGCTTGCTCTAGTTCTGCTAGGCTTTCCGTTTCTACTTCCACAGGTTTACCAGGGTTTAGCTCTTTTGCTGTAGAGATAGCTTTCTCAATGCCACCACAAGCGATGATGTGGTTTTCTTTGATTAGGTAAGCGTCGAAAACACCGATACGGTGGTTGAAGCCACCGCCACACGCTACAGCGTATTTTAGTGCACTACGTAGACCAGGGATAGTTTTACGAGTATCTAACAGACGGCACTCTGTGTGTTTGATTTTGTCTGCGTAGATAGCAGTTGCCGTCGCACAACCAGACAGTGTTTGAATGAAGTTCATTGCGTTACGCTCACCCGTTAATAGCGCGCGTGCTGGGCCTGTTAGCGTGCAAAGCGTTTGGTTTGGTTCAACCTTGTCGCCATCTTCTACATTCCACTCGATAGTCACTTCACCGCCCAGTTGCTTAAACACTTCATCAGCCCAAGCTTTACCACAGAACACGCCGTGCTCACGGGTAATGATGGTTGCACTGTTGACTGCGTCTGCAGGGATTAGACTTGCCGTAATATCAGCCGCTGGATCTAACGTTCCACCTAGATCTTCTTTGATGGTCTCAGCGACTGCACGAGTGATCTCTAGAGGCAGTTGCTGTTTTAAGTAGTCAAGGCGTTGGTGGCTGTTATGTGTGTTTTTCATCGCAAATCTAATCTTGAAAGGGAGTGGGAATGGAATGATACTCTTGCTTAACTTCAAATTAAAGAGGCTAGCGCGACTGCTCTATGGGCAAGGTCACAATCTATGTGCTGGCAAAAAAGAAAGTGAGACCAAGATGACGATCTGCTCCAATGGATGGTACGACAACGCTCGGCATGTTCCTTCCCCATATTTTGATACAAGACCAAGTGTCGATGATATCTCTCTGCTGGTGGTTCACAATATTAGTTTGCCTCCGGGTCAATTTGGTGGGCCTTACATCGAACAGTTTTTTACAGGTAATCTAGACCCGTCAGCACACCCATTTTTTAAGGTGATTCACCAAATGGGCGTATCAGCACACTGCTTAATTCGTCGTGATGGTGAGGTTGTTCAGTTTGTTTCGTTTCTTGACCGTGCTTGGCATGCCGGTCAGTCGAGCTTTGCAGGTAGAGAGCGGTGTAATGATTACTCGATTGGTATTGAACTGGAAGGCAGTGACTTTGTCGCCTATACAGAGCAGCAGTATCAAGCCTTGACTGAGCTAACGGAAAAACTGGTATCAAGCTTTCCTCAGATCACTAATGAACGTATCACTGGCCATCAATACATAGCACCTTTACGCAAAACAGACCCAGGTTTGGTCTTCGACTGGACAAAATTTAAAGGTAAATTGCGCTTCTAATTCCTCACCTTCTTCATGGCTCTACCAATTACAGAGCCTTGCTTAATCAACGTTTAGCATAACCACTTGTGAATTTTTGTTGTTGCTATGTAAAGAAAGTGGTGGAGGGAAGAGCAGCAATAAACCAAGAGTGTGACGAGCTTATCAAACGCCCATTTGTTAAAGGTTATGAACAGGATTTCCATCCTAAATGTGCGTTTGGTTTGATTTTTAAACAAGTGACACTAATCTTTCTGAAACAATTCATTTTTATCCTGAAATTTTCTAGCACGAAACCTCCCCAAAAGTATTAGCCCTGTAAATGGTAAGACCAATTTGGTTGCCGTTTTAAATTTCATTTGTTAAGTCACGGTTAATTCACCCTGCATTCTATGATGCAGGTCAATTTTACACTGGACAGTAGCGTTTTAATTATGTTAATTTCTGCCCAACTTAAAATTGGTATTACCAATTGTCAGCGAAGAAAAAGAAGAACAACAAACTATGGCTTATCAAAGGATTCGTCAGCCAAAACTCTCCGATGTTATCGAACAAGAGTTAGAAAGGTTGATAGTGGAAGGAACACTGGCTCCTGGGCAGCAGCTGCCGCCTGAGCGCGAACTGGCGAAACAGTTCGATGTGTCTCGTCCTTCAATCCGAGAAGCGATACAACGTTTAGAAGCAAAACGCTTGCTTACTCGCCGTCAAGGTGGGGGGACGTTTGTTAGCGAAAATATCTGGAAAAGCTTTTCAGATCCTTTGCTTAATTTGTTGTCCTCCCATTCTGAAACCCAACTAGACTTGTTGGAATCGCGTCACGCGATGGAAGGGATTTCGGCTTACTTCGCGGCATTGCGTGGCACTGATGAAGACTTTGCTCGTATTCAAGCATGCCAAGAAAAGATTCATGGCGCGCAAGATAAAGGTGATATTGAAGCCGAATCAGCAGCGGTGATGGCTTTTCTTATTGCTTTAACAGAGGCCGCGCACAATGTGGTGTTATTACACATTGTTCGTAGTTTGGCTCCGTTACTCGAACAAAACGTCTTAGAGAATTTAAAGCTGTTGCATCGTCGTAAAGACGTTGTGGAGAAAGTGAGTATACATCGAGCTAACATTGTAGATGCGATCGTTTCAGGACAGCCAGAACAGGCGCGTGAAATGTCACACTCTCATTTAGCTTATATCGAAGAAACATTGCTGGATTTGACCAAAGAAGAATCGCGCCGCGAACGTTCTTTACGTCGAATTCAACAGGGTAAATAGCCGTAATACTTCGGCTTTTTACGTGTTTAGTAGAATCCAACTAACAAAAAGGATAGATCGCCATGTCTGACATGAAGCATGACGTTGATGCTCTGGAAACTCAAGATTGGTTAGAAGCTCTTGAGTCAGTAGTACGTGAAGAAGGTGTAGAACGTGCACAGTTTTTACTAGAACAAGTTCTAGATAAAGCGCGTTTAGATGGTGTTGATATGGCTACAGGCATCAACACAAACTACATCAACACAATTCCAGCAGCACAAGAGCCAGCTTACCCTGGTGACGTAACTCTTGAGCGTCGTATTCGTTCGATTATTCGCTGGAACGCAATCATGATCGTATTGCGCGCTTCTAAGAAAGACCTAGACCTTGGTGGTCACATGGCTTCTTACCAGTCAGCAGCAGCGTTCTACGAAGTATGTTTCAACCACTTCTTCCGTGCTCCAAACGAGACTGACGGTGGCGATCTAGTTTACTACCAAGGTCACATCTCTCCAGGTATCTACTCTCGTGCATTCGTTGAAGGTCGTCTAACTGAAGAGCAGCTAGATAACTTCCGTCAAGAAGTTGATGGTAAAGGTATCCCTTCTTACCCGCACCCTAAACTGATGCCTGAGTTCTGGCAGTTCCCTACAGTATCTATGGGTCTAGGTCCGATCTCTGCGATCTACCAAGCTCGTTTCCTTAAGTACCTAGAAGGCCGTGGTCTTAAAGATACTTCCGCGCAACGCGTATACGCGTTCCTAGGCGACGGTGAGATGGATGAGCCAGAATCACGTGGTGCTATCTCTTTCGCTGCGCGTGAGAAGCTAGATAACCTATGTTTCCTAATCAACTGTAACCTACAGCGTCTAGATGGCCCTGTAATGGGTAACGGTAGCATCATCCAAGAACTTGAAGGCCTATTTAAAGGTGCAGGTTGGAACGTTGTTAAAGTTATCTGGGGTAGCAACTGGGATTCTCTACTAGCTAAAGACACTACTGGTAAGCTTCTTCAACTAATGAACGAAACTATCGATGGTGACTACCAGACATTCAAATCTAAAGATGGCGCATACGTACGTGAGCACTTCTTTGGTAAGTACCCAGAAACAGCTGCACTAGTTGCAGACATGACTGACGACCAAATCTTCGAACTGAAGCGTGGTGGTCACGATTCTTCTAAGCTGTTCGCTGCATTCAACAATGCAAAAGAGACAGGTGGCAAACCAACAGTAATCCTAGCTAAAACAGTTAAAGGTTACGGCATGGGTGAAGCTGCAGAAGGTAAGAACATCGCTCACGGTGTTAAGAAGATGGACATGACTCACGTACAATATCTACGTGACCGTCTAGGTCTACAAGATCTACTTTCTGATGAGAAAGTATCTGAGCTTCCTTACCTGACTTTGGAAGAAGGTTCTGCTGAGTACGAATACTTACATGCTCGTCGTAAAGCCCTACAAGGTTACACGCCAGCACGTCTGCCTAAGTTCACTCAAGAATTCAAAGTTCCTGAGCTAGACGCATTCGCACCTCTACTAGGTGAACAGAAGCGTGATATCTCTACAACTATGGCTTATGTACGTACGCTAAACATCCTACTGAAAGACAAAAACATCGGTAAGAACATCGTTCCTATCATCTGTGATGAAGCTCGTACATTCGGTATGGAAGGTCTATTCCGTCAGGTTGGTATCTACAACCCACACGGTCAAGAATACACACCTGAAGATAAAGGCATCGTTTCTTACTACAAAGAAGCAACGTCTGGTCAAGTACTTCAAGAAGGTATCAACGAGCTAGGTTCTATGGCTTCATGGGTTGCAGCTGCAACTTCATACAGCACGAACGACCTACCAATGATCCCGTTCTACATCTACTACTCAATGTTCGGTTTCCAACGTATTGGTGACATGGCATGGCTAGCGGGTGACCAACAAGCTCGTGGCTTCCTACTAGGTGCTACAGCTGGTCGTACAACACTGAACGGTGAAGGTCTACAGCACGAAGATGGTCACTCGCACATTCAAGCGAACACGATCCCTAACTGTATCTCTTACGACCCAACGTTCGCTTATGAGCTAGCAGTAATCATGCAAGACGGTATCCGTCGCATGTACGGTCCTGAGCAAGAGAACGTTTACTACTACCTAACAGTAATGAACGAGAACTACGCAATGCCAGCAATGCCAGAAGGCGCTGAAGAAGGCATCCGTAAGGGTATCTACAAGCTTGAATCTCACGCTGGTGCTAAGGGCAAAGTTCAACTAATGAGCTCTGGTACTATCATGAACGAAGCGCGTAAAGCCGCTGAAATTCTAAGCGAAGAGTACGGCGTAGCATCTGACGTATTCTCAGTAACGTCGTTCAACGAACTAACTCGTGACGGCCAAGCGGTAGAGCGTGACAACATGCTTCACCCAGAAGCTGAAGAGAAAGTACCGTACATCACGACTGTTCTTGGTAAAGAACCTGCAATCGCAGTGACTGACTACATGAAGAACTACGCTGAGCAAGTACGTGCGTACATGCCAACTGAGTCTTACAAAGTACTTGGTACAGATGGTTTCGGCCGCTCTGATAGCCGTGCAAACCTACGTCGTCACTTCGAAGTTAACGCTGGCTACATCGTAGTTGCAGCTCTAACTGAACTGGCTAAACGTGGTGACATCGAGAAATCAGTAGTTGTTGAAGCAATTGCTAAGTTCGATATCGACACTGAAAAAACTAACCCGCAATACGCATAAGACTGGCATTAAGGTAGGTAAATACAATGACAATCGAAATTAATGTACCAGACATCGGTGCTGACGAGGTTGAAGTAACTGAGATTCTTGTAAACGTTGGCGACAAGGTTGAAGAAGAGCAGTCACTGATTACTGTTGAAGGCGACAAAGCTTCAATGGAAGTTCCAGCGTCTCAAGCGGGTATCGTTAAAGAAATCAAAGTAGCAGAAGGCGATTCTGTTTCTACTGGTTCTCTTATCATGATCTTCGAAGCGGAAGGTGCTGCAGCAGCACCGGCTGCGCCAGCAGTTGAAGCGGCGGCACCAGTTGCTGCAGCTCCTGCAGCGGCAGCCCCTTCTGTTGCGAACGAACTGAAAGAAGTTCACGTACCAGATATCGGCGGTGATGAAGTTGAAGTAACTGAAATCATGGTTGCTATCGGTGACGCAGTAGAAGAAGAGCAATCTCTTCTTACTGTTGAAGGTGACAAGGCTTCAATGGAAGTTCCTGCACCATTCGCTGGTATCGTTAAAGAAATTAAGATCGCTTCTGGTGATTCAGTTTCTACTGGCTCTCTAGTAATGGTATTCGAAGTAGCTGGTTCAGCACCTGCAGCAGCTCCGGCTCCTGCGGCGGCAGCACCAGTTGCAGCGGCTCCAGCAGCGTCTGCTGAGAAAGAAGTAAACGTTCCTGATATCGGTGGCGACGAAGTAGAAGTTACTGAAATCATGGTAGCGGTTGGCGATACAGTAGAAGAAGAGCAATCTCTAATTACTGTTGAAGGCGACAAAGCTTCAATGGAAGTTCCTGCACCATTCGCTGGTACAGTAAAAGAGATCAAGATTGCAGCTGGCGACAAAGTGTCAACTGGCTCTCTAATCATGACTTTCGTTGTGGCCGGCACTCCGGTTGAAGGCGCAGCTCCTGTTGCAGCACCTGCACAAGCAGCAGCTCCAGCGGCGGCACCTGCTCCTAAAGCTGAAGCACCTGCAGCGGCTCCAGCTGGTGGCGACTTCCAAGAGAACGGTGACTACGCGCACGCTTCTCCAGTTGTTCGTCGTCTTGCTCGTGAATTTGGCGTTAACCTTTCTAAGGTTAAAGGTACTGGTCGTAAGAGCCGTATCCTTAAAGAAGACGTTCAGTCTTACGTTAAAGATGCACTTAAGCGTCTAGAGTCTGGTGCAGCAGCATCTGGCAAAGGCGGCGACGGTTCTGCTCTTGGTCTACTACCATGGCCAAAAGTTGACTTCAGCAAGTTCGGCGAAACTGAAGTTCAGAAACTTTCTAAGATCAAGAAGATCTCTGGCGCAAACCTACACCGTAACTGGGTAATGATTCCTCACGTTACACAGTGGGATAACGCAGACATTACTGAGCTAGAAGCATTCCGTAAAGAACAGAACGCAATCGAAGCGAAGAAAGACACTGGCATGAAGATCACTCCACTTGTGTTCATCATGAAAGCTGTTGCTAAAGCGCTAGAAGCATTCCCAGCGTTTAACTCTTCTCTTTCTGAAGATGGTGAAAGCATCATTCTTAAGAAGTACGTAAACGTGGGTATCGCTGTTGATACACCAAACGGTCTAGTTGTTCCTGTATTCAAAGACGTGAACAAGAAAGGCATTTACGAGCTATCTGAAGAGCTAATGGCTGTTTCTAAGAAAGCACGTTCTGGTAAGCTAACAGCGGCAGACATGCAAGGCGGTTGTTTCACAATCTCTAGCCTTGGTGGTATTGGCGGTACTGCATTTACTCCAATCGTAAATGCTCCAGAAGTAGGTATCCTAGGTGTATCTAAGTCTGAAATTAAGCCAGTTTGGAACGGTAAAGAGTTCCAACCACGTCTACAGCTTCCACTGTCTCTATCATACGACCACCGTGTGATCGATGGTGCTGAAGGTGCACGCTTCATTACTTTCCTAAACAGCGCACTATCTGACATTCGTCGTCTAGTACTGTAATTGAGAAAGTAATTATTAAGGTGGCTTTCGGGTCACCTTAATTCTTTATATAAAGACTATTTTTAGAGAACAGTTTCCCGCATTTCTCATAAAGCGGAAGGGAATTGTTGTCTAGCTCACAGGCTAACTTAAAGCTACTTTCACACTGTTAACATCTCTGTAAAATGTTTCCTGTTTGAAAGCCCAATAATTTAAGAACATCTACTCAGCCTGTTAGGGATAATGACTACAAGAGGTCACAATGAGCAAAGAAATTAAAGCCCAAGTTGTTGTACTTGGTTCAGGTCCTGCTGGTTACTCAGCGGCATTCCGTTGTGCGGATTTAGGTCTAGAAACAGTACTAGTTGAACGTTACAGCACTCTTGGTGGTGTATGTCTAAACGTTGGTTGTATTCCATCAAAAGCACTTCTTCACGTTTCTAAAGTAATCGAAGAAGCTAAAGCGATGGCAGAGCACGGCGTTGTATTCGGCGAGCCACAAACGGACATCAGCAAGATCCGTATCTGGAAAGAAAAAGTAGTAGACCAACTAACTGGCGGTCTTGGTGGTATGGCTAAGATGCGTAACGTTACTGTTGTTAACGGTTTCGGTAAGTTCACAGGTCCTAACAGCATTCTTGTTGAAGGCGAAGGCGAAGCAACAACGGTTAACTTCGACAACGCAATCATTGCTGCGGGTTCTCGCCCAATCAAGCTTCCTTTCATCCCACATGAAGACCCACGTATTTGGGATTCTACGGATGCACTTGAGCTAAACGAAGTTCCTGAGAAACTGCTTATCATGGGCGGTGGTATCATCGGTCTTGAAATGGGTACGGTTTACCACTCTCTAGGTTCTAAAGTAGACGTAGTTGAGATGTTCGACCAAGTTATCCCTGCTGCGGATAAAGACATCGTTAAAGTCTTCACTAAGCGTATTAAAAACAAGTTCAAGCTAATGCTTGAAACTAAAGTAACAGCTGTTGAAGCGAAAGAAGACGGTATCTACGTTTCAATGGAAGGCAAAAAAGCACCTGCTGAAGCTGAGCGTTACGATGCTGTTCTTGTTGCTATCGGTCGTGTTCCAAACGGTGCACTTATCGACGCTGAAAAAGCAGGTATCGAAGTTGATGAGCGCGGTTTCATCAATGTTGATAAGCAAATGCGTACTAACGTTCCTCACATCCACGCGATCGGTGACGTTGTTGGCCAACCAATGCTTGCTCACAAAGGTGTGCATGAAGGTCACGTAGCTGCTGAAGTTATCTCTGGTAAGAAGCACTACTTCGACCCTAAAGTAATCCCATCAATTGCGTACACTGAGCCAGAAGTTGCTTGGGTAGGTAAGACTGAGAAAGAAGCGAAAGCGGAAGGCCTAAACTACGAAGTTGCTACTTTCCCTTGGGCTGCTTCTGGTCGTGCAATCGCTTCTGACTGTGCAGACGGTATGACTAAGATGATCTTCGATAAAGAGACTCATCGCGTAATCGGTGGTGCTGTTGTTGGTACTAACGGTGGTGAACTTCTTGGTGAAATCGGCCTAGCAATCGAAATGGGTTGTGACGCAGAAGATATCGCTCTTACTATCCACGCTCACCCAACTCTACACGAGTCTGTTGGTCTAGCTGCGGAAGTATTCGAAGGTTCAATCACTGACCTTCCAAACAAAAAAGCTGTGAAAAAGAAGAAGTAATTCTTTCTTAGCCACTCGCTAATGTTTTTAAAGCCGCTGATTCGTCAGCGGCTTTTTTATGTCTGAAGAAAAGAGCAGTAACGTTTCACTCCGAGATGCGAGTTCGCTGCGCTTCGGGATGCTAAGAGACATTTCATTCTACAAAAAAGGGTTGACCTATGTAGGCCAACCCTTAAATTATTTACTCGAATCTACTTATAAATGCACAGCATGTTCAAGTAGCTATCTGTTAAGCTTGAAAGCTCTTCAGGTGTTTCTACACGTTTCGCTTGGATGAATAGCGAGTAGCAGATGCCGTGGAATAGGTTCGCTAGATGTTTAGGGTCGTGATCGTCACAAACTTCGCTGCGCTCAATTGCTTTGCTAAACATGTTTTGTACTAACATTTGGTTGGTGCGGTTAGTTGTTACGAACAGTGGCCATACTTCATCACGAGTTGAAGCGCTCCATTCGAACCATACGTTTAACCAATGGCTATCTTGAGCCACTAACGTCACCATTTCAGTCGCAATATTATGTAGGTTTTGTTTTGCGTGAATATCCAGATCGATATTGTCTGAAAGGAAGTTAGAGAATTGGCGTACAACGTGATTTAGCACTTCATCAACCAGATCTTCACGGGTAGGGAAGTAGTTAAATACGGTTGCTACAGACACCTGAGCGATGTCTGCAATATCAGCGTGTCCACCACGACCGATACCGCGGCGAGAGAATACCTCAAGAGCGATTTCCATCAATTGAAGTTTTCTTTTTAAAGGTGAAAGCCTAGTTCTAGGTCTCTTAGATATTGAGTCCATTTTGTTTTCCTTGCCAACGAAATTTTTATATTAATGATTTTATTATTATTTAAGCCAAGATGAGTGTAATGGTGCATATGCGAATGGTCAATCCTTTCAGCTTGTTTTATAGACAGTTACATCAAACTTGATACATAAAGCGTGATCAGCATTGATGTGAAAGGAGACGAGTATTGGATAAGGCACCAGCGCACATTTCATTGAGAATCTGACAGTAAATTCGAACCATAAGGTGGTGTGGGTATTTGAGCAGTGCTAGACTTACGCACAAAATTGAGCGACACAACTGACGAAACTGTCAACATTCGTCGCAATCACCAAATAAAATGAGAGCAGTATGAAGCATACAGTTGAAGTCATGATCTCTGAGCAAGAAGTTCAGGATCGAGTGAACGAACTAGGCAAACAGATCACGGAACACTACAAGGGTAGTGAAGATCTAGTTTTAGTTGGCTTATTGCGTGGATCTTTTGTCTTTATGGCGGATCTTGCTCGTGCTATCGATTTAACTCACCAAGTTGATTTCATGACCGCGTCTAGCTACGGTAACGGCATGGAAAGCTCACGTGATGTTCGTATTTTGAAAGACCTTGATGATGATATCCAAGGTAAAGATGTTCTACTTGTAGAAGATATTATCGATACGGGTAACACGCTGACTAAAGTGAAAGAGATTCTAAGCCTACGTGGTCCTAAGTCTATCGAAATTTGTACGCTATTAGACAAACCTTCTCGCCGTGAAGTGACTGTAGATACAAAGTGGATTGGTTTTGAAATCCCAGACGAGTTCGTTGTTGGTGTTGGTATCGACTACGCACAAAAATATCGTCACCTACCATACATCGGTAAGGTAGTACCTCAAGAGTAATCATTACGCTTGTCGGTTAGAAGTCATTAAAAAGCCCGCATATGCGGGCTTTTTGTATTTATTACGGAAGGGGCTAGCTTTTTTGACTAAGCAGAGGCGTTGCTAAGATCTTATTTAATGCCTCTAAGTGACTGTTCTCTAGGGTATCGTTACTTGAGCAACGTACGCCAAGGTCTTGCAGCTTGCCATCGCCAATACCATAAACCACACCGTGGATTTCAACTTCTTGGCCACGCTCCCACGCACTTTGCATAATGGTTGAGTTGCCTAGGTTATAAACTTGCTCTGCGACGTTAATTTCGCACAGCTTATCACCCCATTGCTCACGAGGCAGCCCCTCGATTTGCTTACGGTATTTTAGGTAGTTGTCACGGATGTGAAGTAACCAGTTATTGATAAGGCCAAGTTTAGGGTTATCAATCGCCGCGTTAACACCACCACAGCCATAGTGACCACAGACAATAATGTGTTTAACTTTGAGTACATCGACGGCGTACTGCACAACTGAGAGGCAGTTTAAGTCGGTATGAACCACTTGGTTCGCCACATTTCGGTGAACAAACAGTTCGCCAGAATACAAACCAGTGAGACGCTCGGCCGGAACACGGCTATCTGAGCAGCCTATCCATAGAAAACCGGGGCTTTGACCCTCTTCAAGCGTTGTAAAATACTCAGGTCGTTGAGAGCGAATTTCTTCTGACCATTTAGAGTTGTTTTCAAAAAGCTGTTTAATCTCTGGCATTTTGCGTCTTACATCCCTTAATTAAGAATCTCAACTATACACAATGTTACAAATTCAATCTCGTAAAAACTGTGTCAAATAGTACTCATCTGATGTGTACTAGTCGTTAAAATCATTAACTTAGTGTAGAAGCTATGATCCGGTTATAAGACATGAATAATGTGATTGAATTAACACTTTCTGAACACTTGATACATTTGTTAAAGTGATAAGGTTTGTCATTTCATCATCAGGAAGGTGTGTTTTGTTTGGAAGTCGTTTTACGGATATCAATCTCAAAGGGGATATGTTTGGCGGTGTCACTACAGCCATCATCTCGTTGCCTTTAGCATTGGCATTTGGTGTTGCTTCTGGCGCGGGCGCGGAAGCTGGCCTTTGGGGCGCCATCATGGTTGGCCTATTTGCGGCATTGTTTGGTGGCTCGAGCAGCCTGATCTCTGAGCCGACCGGCCCGATGACGGTGATCATGACAACAGTCATGACCAGCATGGTGGCCAAGTATCCTGAAACCGGAATGGCAATGACCTTTACCGTGGTAATGATGGCTGGTGCTTTTCAGATATTACTCGGTACATTAAAGCTCGGAAAATACGTTACTTTGATGCCATATAGCGTGATCTCCGGGTTTATGTCGGGCATCGGCGTTATTCTAATTATTCTGCAGTTGTCCCCTTTATTAGGACATGCTGCACCTTCCGGTGGTGTGATGGGCACGCTCTCTGCGCTTCCAGATACACTAGCAAACCTAAAAGTGAGCGAACTGTTTTTAGGGGCATTGACGCTCGGTATTCTTTTCGGTTTTCCAGCTAAGTACCGTAAGTATGTGCCTGCTCAACTGGTCGCTTTGGTTGCAGTGACGCTCTTGTCAGTCATTATTTTTGATACTGACTCTATTCGCCGTATTGGTGAAATTCCAGCCGGTTTGCCTTCTCTCGTTATCCCTACGATCAACGCTGAGCAGTTTACTACCATGGTTATTGATGCCTTAGTACTGGGTACTCTTGGCTGTATTGATACGCTTCTGACCGCGGTTATCGGAGATTCACTGACTCGTAAAGAGCATGACTCAGACAAAGAACTTCGTGGCCAAGGTATTGCGAATATGATTTCTGGCTTGTTCGGCGCTTTGCCGGGCGCGGGCGCTACTATGGGGACGGTCACCAATATCCAAGTAGGTGCTCGTTCTCCACTATCAGGTGTTGTTCGTGCATTAGTTCTGGCGTTGGTGGTATTGGTCGCGGGTGGCTTAACCGAACCTATTCCTATGGCGGTGTTGGCAGGTATCGCCATGTATGTGGGCTTCAACATTCTCGATTGGAGCTTTATTCAGCGTGCGCACAAGGTGAGTTATGCGGGCATGGGCGTTATGTATGGCGTAATGTTGCTAACCGTATTCGTTGACCTGATTATTGCTGTTGGGCTGGGTGTCTTTATCTCGAATATTCTGATTATTGAAAGATTGAGCCGAGAGCAAGCCAGACAAGTTAAGGCGATCAGTGATGGAGATGATGAAGATGATATTCCACTCACTGATAGTGAACGTCAGCTGCTCGATAGCGCGAATGGTAAAGTTCTGTTCTTCTATCTTTCTGGCCCAATGATCTTCAGTGTTTCTAAGGCTATTTCTCGCCAGCACTCGAGTATCTCTGACTATGAAGCGATGATTCTAGATTTAACGGACGTTCCGATGATTGATGTAACCGTTGGTCTAGCGCTGGAGAATGCCATTAAGGATGCTCTAGATGCGCAATGTGAGGTGTATTTGTTGTGTCCAAACGAGAATACGCGTCAGCAGCTTGAGAAGTTCCATGTGATTGACTTGGTTCCTGAGTCCAATACTTACCGATTCAGATACGAAGCGCTGACGGCTGCAACCAGTTATGTTGAGAGAGACGAGCACCAATTTGAGTCCGTCTAAGTTTCATTGATGAACTGATTTGATTAATCAGTCCTTCATTTAGTTCTGATAAAAATGCCGTTAAGCGAATGACTTGGCGGCATTTTTTTATTTATAGAACATATTAATTGTCTTTAGTTAGCTTAGAACTTCCACTGTTTTAAAAAGAAAGCATTAATCGATATTTGTATTCATCGTTAATCAACGATAAACTTGTTTGCAAAATGGCCGAGTAAACAAGTTTGGGTTAGTTTTCTGCTAGCCGTTTTAAGCATTACTCTCTCCTCAAGCTCGGTCGTCGACATCTTATCTATAGCAAATGGCAGTCTATCTCTATGTATGCATTAGAAATTGAGCAATTAAGAAAAACTTATGCTGGGGGCTTCGAGGCTCTTAAGGGCGTTAGTTTACAAGTAGAAAAAGGCGACTTTTACGCACTACTTGGTCCAAATGGTGCGGGTAAATCAACCACAATTGGTGTTATCTCTTCACTGGTAAATAAAACTTCAGGCAAGGTTAAAGTGTTCGGTTACGACATTGATACCGATCTGGAGTTGGCGAAGCAGAACCTAGGCCTTGTGCCTCAAGAGTTCAACTTTAACCCGTTCGAAACCGTTGAACAGATCGTGTTGCAACAGGCGGGCTATTATGGCGTGCCAAAAGCATTGGCGAAAGAGCGAGCGAAAAAGTACCTATCTCAACTCGATTTGTGGGAAAAACGTGGTGAACGTGCGCGTAACTTGTCTGGTGGTATGAAGCGTCGTTTGATGATTGCGCGTGCATTGATGCATGAACCGCATTTGTTGATCCTTGATGAACCAACTGCGGGTGTCGATATTGAACTGCGTCGTTCAATGTGGGAATTCCTAAAAGAGATCAATGAGAAGCAGGGCATTACCATTATCTTGACCACGCACTATCTAGAAGAAGCAGAAATGCTGTGTCGTAACATTGGCATCATCAATCGCGGTGAGTTGATTGAGAATACAACCATGAAAGCGCTGCTGGGCAAGTTGAGTGCTGAGACCTTTATTCTGGATCTGGAAGAGGGCGCGACAGAACCTAAGCTTGAAGGTGTGAATAGCCAAGTCATGCTTAATGGCTCGCTAGAAATCGAAATCGATAAGAACCTAGGTTTGAATACCATCTTTGCTCAATTGAGCGAGCAACAGGTTAAAGTCCTTTCTATGCGTAACAAAGCAAACCGTCTAGAAGAATTATTTGTGAGTATTGTCCGTGAGGGGAGTAAGTAATATGTACAGCCTATATTGGACAGCTTTCTGCAGTTTGTTGACCAAAGAGATCAATCGCTTTACTCGTATCTGGGTGCAAACGTTGGTTCCACCTGCGATTACCATGACGCTTTATTTCATTATCTTCGGTAATCTTATCGGTGCACGTATTGGTGAAATGAACGGCTTTAGCTACATGGAATACATTGTTCCTGGCCTGATCATGATGTCGGTGATCACCAATTCATATTCCAACGTTGCTTCTTCATTCTTTAGTGCTAAGTTCCAAAAGAACATTGAAGAGTTGCTTGTGGCACCTGTTCCTAATTACGTGATTATCGCTGGCTTCGTAATGGGGGGTGTGGTTCGTGGATTGTTAGTGGGTACCATAGTAACGTTTGTATCTTTGTTCTTTGTCGACCTACAAGTTGACCATTGGGGCGTGATCATTGCGACGGTATTTTTAACTTCAGTTGTGTTCGCTCTGGGTGGTTTGATTAACGCGGTGTTCGCACGCACGTTTGATGATATCTCGATCATTCCGACCTTCATCCTGACGCCGCTGACCTATCTTGGTGGTGTGTTCTACTCAATTAGCCTGTTGCCTGAGTTCTGGCAAGGTGTATCGAAGTTGAATCCTATCGTGTACATGGTTAACGCGTTCAGATATGGCTTCTTGGGTGTGTCTGATGTGGGTATTGTGACGTCGTTTGGTGTGTTGGGTGTGTTTATCGTAGCGTTGTATGGTATTGCACACTACCTAGTGACTAAGGGTATCGGCTTACGTAGCTAATACGTAATTATCCAGGATTTATTAATGCTCCTGAATCGCAGGCAAAGAAAAAGGTCGATATATAATCGACCTTTTTTATGTTTTGCGTTAGGAGCAGAAACTGATTATTCAGTTACTTCTTCTTTCACTTCTTCTTTGGTTTCCGTGACCAAATCTAAAACTTGGTTGTCGATAAGGCGAGTCTTACCTAGGAAAGCCGACATTAGAATCACAGCTTGAGTTGATTCTGGAGTGATCGCTTGCAGCGTTTTCGCATCACAAATGAATATCTCATCTGGTTCAAGATCGGCAGCGCGTAGCTGGTCGGTTGCATCTTCAATCACTGATGCGTAGTCATCGCGACCACCACGAATAGCACTGCTGATCCAGCGCATAGTGCGCGCTAGAACTGGCGCTCGTTGGCGCTCGTCAATCGTTAGGTTGCTATTGCGAGAGCTCATTGCTAAGCCATCCATTTCACGAACAGTCGCAACGCCCACAACTTTAATGTCTAACGCTAAGTCAGTGGTCATCTGGCGAATAACAGCAAGCTGCTGGAAGTCTTTTTTGCCGAAGCATGCAAAATCTGGCTGAACAATGTTAAACAGCTTGGTGACAATCGTCGCTACGCCACGGAAGTGACCTGGACGAGACGCACCTTCAAGCATGTGAGATATGCCTGGGACCTCAACAAACGTTTGTTTGTCTAATCCCTCTGGGTACATCACATCTGGCGTGGGTGTAAATACTAGCTCAACGCCTTCGCCTGTCAGTTTGCTTAAATCTGCTTCTAACGTTCGAGGGTAGTTGTTTAGGTCGTCGGCACGGTCAAACTGCATTGGGTTTACAAAGATACTTACCACAACAATGTCTGCCAGTTCACGAGCTTTCTTTACTAGAGTTAGGTGGCCTTCATGCAGGTTTCCCATTGTCGGTACAAAAGCAACCGTACGTCCATCACGCTTAAACTGTTTAATCTGCTCACGAAGAGCTGCTATTTCAGCAAAAGTTTGCATACTTACTCCTAAGCGATTGTATGAGCTTCATCAGGGAAGCGTGCGCTCTCTACTTCTTCTTTGTATAGAGCTACTGCCTTACGCATATCACCTGTTTCTGCTAGGAAATTCTTAGAGAACTTCGGCATGTAGTTCGCAGAAATACCGAACATGTCATGCATAACCAAGATCTGACCATCGGTAACATTGCCTGCGCCGATACCGATTACTGGCACGTGACAAGCTTCTGTAATTCGTTTTGCCAATGAAGCGGGTACACATTCAAGTAGAACGATTTGAGCACCTGCGTTTTGTAGCGCTAGTGCGTCAGCAACCATTTTATCTGCTTGATCGTCGTCGCGACCTTGAACCTTGTAACCACCAAAGATGTTCACAGATTGAGGCGTTAAGCCTAAGTGTGCACATACTGGCACCGCACGTTCTGTTAGCATCTTCACAGTATCAACCAACCAGCTTCCGCCTTCGATTTTTACCATGTTCGCGCCAGCGCGCATCAAGGTAGCTGCGCTCTCACAAGCTTGCTCTGGTGTTGCGTAGCTCATGAAAGGCATGTCAGCCATAAGAAGACAGTTTGGGCTACCAGCACGCACTGAGCGAGTATGATAAGCAATCTCTTCAACGGTTACTGGTAATGTATCGTTATGGCCTTGTAAAACCATACCCAGTGAATCACCGACAAGCAGTACAGGCATCTCTTGGCTTTCGAATAATTGAGCAAAGCTCGCATCATAAGCTGTCGACGTCGCGAATTTACGGCCTTCACGTTTGCATTTGATCAGGTCGTTAATGGTTACTTTTTTCATTGGTTTTCCTTAATGCGCTTGGCTATTGTTGCCAAACATTGAGCCCGTTCTTATCTACTATTTTCAGTAGTTCTGTCAGCTCAGTCCCATCAGGGAGTTGTAAACTTGGTGCGATTTCAGCAAGCGGATAGAGTACGAACTCTCGTTCTTTCATTCCATAATGAGGAACGATTAAGCGCTCTGAATCGATCACCTCATTGCCGTATAACACAATGTCGAGATCCAAGGTTCTTGGACCCCAACGTTCGTCTTTACGGACGCGCCCTTGCTCTAACTCGATCTTTTGAGTGCAATCAAGTAGTTCAATTGGCGTTAATTCGGTCTGGATAGCGACTACCGCGTTGATGTAGTCCGGTTGATTTTGCGGCCCCATTGGAGTGCTACTATATAGCTGAGAGGTCGCAATAAACGTTGATCGCGGTAGGCTTTTTAGCGTTTCGATAGCCAAATTTGCTTGGCTAACTGGGTCGGCAAGGTTGCTGCCGACCGCAATGTAAGCAGTTATCATTCGGATTGCTTACTCTTTTTGTTTCGGTAAGTCTTACGGCGACGATGGCCTGACTTTGATGGTGCTGCAACGTCGTTAGCCATTGCTTGACGCATGTTGCGACCTGCAGTCTGATAACGCTCCCACCATTTTGCTAACTCTTTGGTTTCGCCACCTTCAATCTCACCACGCATTTCTAGGAAATCGTAGCCTGCACGGAACTTGTTGAGCTCCATAAGGCGAACAGCGCGTTTACCGTTGCGACGAGGCAGTCGAAGTTGCAGTTGCCAAACTTCGCGAATGGTTGCGGTGTGACGACGAGGAATAGCAATAGACTTTACTTGCTGATCTAGAATGATGTTACTCGCTTCCATGATCGCATCGTAGTGTGCCATACCCTGTTCAGCGACAAGTTTGTCTGCCAGCTTGTTCATTGGGTACCAAAGCATCGCTGCGAACATGAATGCTGGGTTTACTCGCTTACCATCTTCGATGCGAAGGTCGGTTGAATCGAGAACCAAATCAAGCATCTGCTCAGTGTGAGAGTCGTAATCTTCTGTGAAGTGCTCAGCTACCGCTGGGAACATCTGTTGGAATAGATTGTACTCGCGCATCAGGTGGTAGGTTTCTAAACCGTGACCTGATTGCAGCAATTTCAGAGACTCTTCGTAAAGGCGCGCTGCAGGGATATCTCTTAGGAGGTGAGCTAACTCTTCAATTGGGTCAGCTGTGTCTTCTTCAATATCGAAATCCAGTTTAGCGGCGAAGCGCATTGCACGTAGCATACGTACTGGGTCTTCGCGGTAACGTGTTTCTGGATCACCAATCAGGCGGATCAGTTTATCTTCTAAATCTTCTACACCACCCGCGTAATCGTGGATGCTGTAGTCTGCAATGTTGTAGTACATCGCGTTGATTGTGAAATCACGGCGTTCTGCATCTTCATCAACACTGCCGTACACGTTATCGCGCAGTAGCATGCCTTCTTTAGATTGTGCAGACACGTTTTTCGATGGTTCTTGGTGGTGACCACGGAAAGTTGCCACTTCAATGATGTCGCGTCCAAACATGATATGTGCCAAGCGGAAACGGCGACCGATAAGGCGACAGTTTCTGAAGAGGTGTTTGATTTGCTCTGGCGTTGCGTTGGTCGCAATATCAAAATCTTTTGGCTGAGAGCCTAATAAGATATCGCGCACACCACCACCGACTAGAAATGCGTCAAAACCCGCACCATTCAGGCGATATAGCACTTTTAGTGCGTTGTCGCTGATCTGCTTGCGTGAAATATTGTGCTCTTGACGAGTATAAATATTCAGAGCTAATTCGTGGAATCCGCGTTGTTCGCTTGGGGTATTGTCATTTGTATTCATTAGTTTAGAACAAAGTAGGTATCGCCAACTTTGTTTTTCTCTTAGTCCAAAGTGGTAGTGCAGAGTTTAATTGCGGCTAATAATAGCCTAGCGCGAGCCATTTGAGAACATCGTCTGCTTAACCACAGTGGTTGGTTATGGCATTTTTATGTGTCGTTTTTGCTATTTGCCGTGAGTTTCGAGCTAATTACAGTGCTCTTTTTGTAAACTATCAGGTAACTGACTGACGTTCCATTGCTGGCTGCCCCACAATAAAATCTCATCCATTGAAGCCTCACAAAGGGCTGTCGGGATATCAAAACCTAAGAATCGCATCGCGTTGAGTAACGTTGGTTTTGGATTGTCGATATCTATCGCGGTGGCATGGTTCTGTTTTGACAGTTTATTCCCCAAGCCATCGGTTGCCAATGTTAAGTGCAGGTAGCTGACTGTTTTTTGCTTGAGCGTCTTGTACAAACTGATTTGTCGACCTGTTGGCTCTATCAGGTCTGCGCCTCTTACTACTTCTGTTACTCCTTGTTCGATGTCATCCAGGACAACGGCCAAGTTATAGGCAAACAATCCATCTCTGCGTTTTATAATAAAATCTTCTTCAGCCAATGCTTTAGGGATTTGAATGGTGCCGTGGCGAACATCATCAAAGGACTCTACAGGAAAATCCATGCGCAAGCGCACCGCCTGTTCACCTGAATCGATTAAGCCTGCATCTCGACAGTGACCATTGTAAAAGCCACCCAAAGCCTTTATCTGCTTGCGGGTGCATTGGCAGTAGTAGGCTTGATTGTCAGCGACCCATTGATCGATTTGAGCTTGATACAAGCCATGACGCTGGCTTTGATAGACGACTTCACCATCCCAAAATAGGTGGTAAGCCTCAAGTGTCTTAAGAATGAGGTCTGCAGCGCCGGCCATTTCTCGTGGAGGATCTAGGTCTTCCATACGAACTAACCATTTTCCTTGGTTAGATTTCGCTTGAAAGTAGCTACCAAGAGCAGCAACAAGTGAGCCAAAATGAAGAGGACCTGACGGTGATGGTGCAAAGCGCCCGATATAATTCATGAGTGAACAACCTAATCTAAATGGTACCGCAGTAGCCGATTCTTAAGACGTTTAACAAGAGCTTTAATGCGTAGAACTAAGGCTTAAAGCTGCTATTTACTATCAAGCGTGTGAAATACTTCGCTTGGATAACAAACAAAAAAGGGAGCCAAGGCTCCCTTTCTTTACATCTGCAAGAATTAACCTTGCATCTGTTTCTCTTTGATCTCTGCAAGTGTTTTACAGTCAATACAAAGATCAGCAGTTGGACGAGCTTCAAGGCGACGAATGCCAATCTCGATACCGCAAGAATCACAGAAGCCGAAATCGTCTTCTTCGATCTTGTCTAATGTCTTCTCAATTTTTTTGATAAGACGACGCTCACGGTCACGGTTACGTAACTCTAGGCTGAATTCTTCTTCTTGAGAAGCACGGTCAACTGGGTCTGGGAAATTCGCTGCTTCGTCCTGCATGTGGTGCACAGTACGATCAACTTCTTCCCTGAGCTGGTTGCGCCAAGCTGCTAAAATTTTTGTAAAATGTTCCGTTTGCTCAGGTGACATGTACTCTTCACCTGGCTTCTCTTGGTACGGTTCAACACCTGCGATGGCTAGGATGCCTAGCGCTTTTTTCTTAGATTCTGGCATACAGCATCTCCTATTTACACCTAGTCAACTGCAAAGCAGCTAATTTTAAGGCGGGTATCTATAGCAGAAAGAACGAATGGTGGCAAATACTCTTATTCAAACTTGCAATCAATGTGATTAGTTCAGCATCTTTGCTTAGCTATTGATAAATTCAACAGCTTGTTTTAGTTGTATTTGAGTACTGCTGAGCTCTGCTTTATAGCAAAGCACTTCAACTCCACCGTCTTGTGCTTGTTTTAGTAATAACGAATATTTGGCGTCTATATGGTGTGCCGCAGACACTTTTTCAATACCTGAATGTAAAACAGTGAATAAAAGTACGGCTCTATTTCCAGATTCGACCATTTCTGTGAGTTCACGCAGATGTTTTTGGCCTCTGGTTGTGACCGCATCAGGGAAAAAGCCTTGCCCTTTAGTAGGGGTTTCTTGCTCGTCGAGCAAAGTGACGCTTTTTACTTCGATATAGCAAGGCGGCTTTTCGTTATCTTCAAGTAGAATATCAATGCGACTATTCTCACTGCCATATTTCACTTCGGTTCGTAACGCGTTATAACCTAAGAGTTCAACTATAGTCCCATTTTCAATTGCTTCCACTGCTAGCTGGTTTGCCCGCGCAGTATTTACACAAATACGATGACCTTTGTCTGTTTCTGAGATCTCCCAGCTGTTTGGGTACTTTCTTTTTGCATTATCAGATGTTGAGTACCAAACGGTGTTACCTGGGGTCGCACACCCTGTCATCGCTCCAGTGTTAGCACAGTGAATAGTACGCTCGCTGCCGTCAGGAAGTTTGATGTCAGTGAGAAAACGTTTATAGCGTTTGATAAGAGTCGCTGACTCTAATGGAGGATTGAAGTGCATATTACTTATTTAGACGAGTAGGTTTTTATGTACAATGTTGCCAACATTACACCACAAGGTTCTCCCATTGCCACAACTGCCCATAGAAGCTGTGATGCCAGATCTGCTCGCTGGCGTAGAAACACACACTCAACTTATTCTAAAGGCCGCTCCCGGTGCAGGTAAGTCAACATTCTTCCCTTTACAACTGGTTAAGAGCAATGCCGTTCAAGGCAAAATTATCATGCTTGAACCTAGGCGTTTGGCGGCAAGAAATATTGCGACTTACTTGGCGAGCCAATTGGGAGAGAAGGTCGGGGAGAGCATAGGTTTTAGAGTTCGTGGTGAATCTAAAACCAGCAGTGCAACTCGCTTGGAGATCGTTACCGAAGGGATCATGACAAGAATGATCCAAACCGACCCTGAACTGACCGGGGTGGATATGGTGATCTTCGATGAATTCCACGAACGCAGCATTCATGCCGATACCGCTTTGGCGTTTAGTCTAGAGATCCAAGAGGCGCTACGTGATGATCTGAAAGTGGTTGTGATGTCGGCAACCTTAGATCAACAAGCGCTGCAGTCTTTATTGCCGAATGCCAAATATGTTGAATCTCAAGGTCGTACTTTTCCGGTCGACTTCCGTTATCAACCTCTCAGTACTAATGAATATTTAGCCCCTAAAATGGCTAATGTAATTCGCTCTTTGATGGAGAAGGAATCCGGTTCGTTATTAGCATTTTTACCAGGAGTGTCTGCGATTAAGCAGGTGGAGTCGCAACTAGAACAACTCTCTAGCGATATCGATGTGTGTCCTTTGTATGGGCAACTCAGCTTTCCTCTACAGCAGAAAGCGATCGCGCCATCAGAGAAAGGGCGTCGAAAGGTGGTGTTAGCCACCAATATTGCTGAGACTTCTTTGACGATTGAAGGTATTCGACTGGTGGTCGATTCCGGGCTTGAACGTGTGGCGAAGTTCGATCTGAAAACTGGTATTACTAAGCTTGAGCAAGTGAAAATCTCGCAATCTTCAGCTGAGCAACGAGCGGGTCGTGCGGGACGAATTGAAGAGGGCTTGTGCGTTCGTTTGTACAGCGAAACGCAGCTGATGCAGCAACCTGCTGTACCTGAGCCTGAAATTCTACATTCAGATCTCTCTTCGCTGGTGGCTGAATTGACGCAGTGGGGCGCTGCAAATGCAGACGAGTTGCAATGGCTAGATATTCCGCCACAAGCTTCAGTGGAACAAGCCAAGCAACTGCTGCAAAGCCTTGAGCTATTAGATAGTAATGGCCAATTTACGGCGCTAGGTAAGCAGGCCCAGCGTTTAGGCCTTGAACCACGTATCGTCAGCATGCTGATAAAAGCGCAACAAGGCAGCCCAGCATTGCTGAATGCTGCGATTGTCGCCGCCGCTTTACTTGAAGAGCCTGAACGCAACGTCACTGATATTCAGCATTCGTTGCACCGGCTTAAACAAAGAAAGCATTCGAAAAACAGCGTGGTGATGCAGCGAGCGAAAAGTCTCGCCAACAAACTCAATCATCACGTAGATTTGTCACAACTTGACGAATCATTGTTACCATTAGTGCTTTGTTTTGCATTCCCTGACCGAATAGCTCAAGCGAGAAGCGCAACCGGTAGTGCTTTCCTACTTGCGAATGGTCACGGCGCTGAGGTGCGTGATGATGATCCACTGGCGAATAACGATTACATCGTGGTGATTGATTTGATACGCAGCACAGGACGAGCCAGTCAGATTTTCTTGGCAACCGCCGTTGATATTGCGCAGTTAGAAGAAGCGTTTCCAAATCTCTTTGCCTGTTCGGATTATGCGGATTGGGATGAAAAGCGTGGTCGCTTAGTTGCCGAGCAGCGAGTCTCTTTGGGTAAACTGATTATCAGCACCAAAGCGTTACCAGAGCCGAGTGCGAATCAGGCGAGCCAAGCGCTACTCAATTATATCGCTCGATGTGGGCTTGATCATTTACATTGGACGCCTGCCGCGAAGCAGCTAGTTGAGCGCGTACGTTGCGCTCAGCTTTGGATGCCAGAACATGATTGGCCTGCGATGGATAATGCTAGCTTAATTGAACATCTAGATACTTGGTTATCACCGTATTTGAATGGCATAAAGTCAGCGAAAGGGTTGTCGAATGTTTCCATTGAACAAGCACTATCGGCTTACCTTGGTTGGCCGTTGAATCAAGAAATCGATCAATGGTTACCAACTCACTACGTGATGCCTACAGGCAGTAAAAAGGCGATTCGATACCAATATCAATCGGAGCCTGTGATCTCGGTGCGAATGCAAGAAGTCTTTGGTGAACAAGACTCACCATTGATAGCGCAAGGTCGTAAAAAAGTCGTGCTTGAGTTACTTTCTCCAGCGCAGCGACCACTGCAAATCACTCAAGATTTAGCTGGCTTTTGGGCTGGCGCGTACAAAGAAGTACAAAAAGAGATGAAAGGCCGTTACCCAAAACATCCTTGGCCCGATGATCCTGCTAACCATGTAGCAACCACTAAAACCAAACGACAGTTGAACCGATGATGACCAAAATGTTAACGCCAAAAAAGGCACCACCTAAAAAAGCGCCAGCAAAGAAGTCACCAGCGACCAAAGCCAAGCCTCGAAAACCGAGAGCCGCCGCGAAGAAGACCAAACCAAGAGCCAAAAAAACGGGTAACCGAGGTTGGTTGAAGATCCTTTGGGGCATTGCGTGGAAAGCGGGCTTAGCCTTGGCTGCGCTACTGCTGTTCGTCGGTATCTACCTAGATTCGGTGGTCAAGCAGCGCTTTGAAGGCCAATTGTTTGATTTGCCGACCGTTGTTTATGCTCGTGTGTTGGATTTGTCTCCGGGTACTCCGGTGAGTTTGACACAGGTTAAGAATGAACTGGATGTGCTTAATTACCGTAAGGTGAATGCGCCTCGTCACCCGGGCGAATACTCCTCTTCTTCAACCAAGATTGAAATGATTCGTCGTCCGTTCGAGTTTGTCGATGGACCGGAAGCGGATCGTCATGTGATGCTGCATTTCAATGGTAACGAGTTGACTCGCATTCAATCGCTAGAGAAGAAAGGCGACATGGGCTACCTACGTGTTGAACCGAAAATGCTTGGTATGCTTGAGAAAAGTAACGATGAGCAGCGCCTGTTCTTAAAACGTAATCAATTCCCAGAAGTGATGGTTGATGCCTTATTAGCAACCGAAGACCGAAACTTCTATCAACATGACGGTGTGTCGCCACTGGCAATCGCTCGTGCAATGGTCGTTAACGTCAAAGCTGGGCGAACGGTACAGGGTGGTAGTACGCTGACACAACAGTTGGCAAAAAACCTGTTCTTGTCCAGTGAACGTACATTGTGGCGTAAGGTTCGTGAAGCTTACATTGCACTTATCTTGGACCATCGTTACAGCAAAGACCGTATCCTAGAGGCTTACTTAAATGAGGTTTACCTAGGGCAAAATGGTGGGCAAGCGATCCATGGCTTCGGTTTAGCGTCTCGCTTGTACTTCGGTCAGCCCATTCAAGAGCTCCGCATTGATCAACTAGCATTGTTGGTGGGTATGGTGAAAGGACCTTCGTATTACAATCCGGTTCGTTATCCTGAGCGTGCCAAGACTCGACGCGATTTGGTTCTTCGCTTATTGATGCAGCAAGACATATTAACTCCGCGACAATACGAAGAAGCGGCGAGTCGTGATTTGGATATTCAAGACAATCCACGTATTGCTAGCCGTCAGCCAGCTTACTTCCAACAAGTCAATATTGAGCTTAAGAAGTATGTCGGTGATCGATTTGAAGCGAAAAAAGGGATTCGAGTCTTCACCTCTCTGGATCCGGTTTCCCAAGACAAGTTAGAGAAGTCGATTGCACGCAAGGTGCCTGATTTATCGAAAACCGCAGGTAACAAACTGGAAGCAGCAGCTATTGCCGTAGATAGAAATACCGGTGAAATTCGAGCTATGGTTGGTGGTAAGCGTACTGGCTACGATGGCTTTAACCGTGCCTTGAACGCGAGTCGTCCTATTGGTTCTTTAGTTAAGCCTGCAATCTACTTAACCGCATTGGAACAACCTGATAAGTACACACTTGCGACAACATTGATGGATACGCCATTAAGCTTGAAAGGCAGCAAAGGAAGTGTGTGGAGCCCAAGAAACTTCGATCGTAAGTTCCGTGGAGATGTGCCCTTGTATGTGGCGCTTTCTAAGTCTTATAACGTACCTACGGTTCGCTTAGGTATGCAGTTAGGCATTGATAGCGTCTCCGATACGATTGGAAAACTGGGCGTCGATAAGAATGAAATTCGTCCAGTGCCATCGATGTTTTTGGGTTCGTTCTCACTGACTCCGTTCCAGGTGGCACAGATGTACCAAACCATCACCAACTCTGGCCGTATCGCACCTTTGTCTGCGCTTCGTTCGGTGGTTGATAATGATGGTGAGGTTCTGTATCAGTCGATTCCTCGTGTATCACAGAGCGTTGACCAGCAAGCGGCTTGGCTAACCACCTACGCGATGAAGCGTGGTGTGTCGGAAGGCACGGGGCGCTTCCTACAAGGTCAGTTTGCATGGGCTGGTTTAGCCGGTAAAACAGGCACCAGTAACGACAGCCGAGACAGTTGGTTTGTGGGTGTTGATGGCCGTGAAGTTACCACCATCTGGTTAGGGCGTGATGATAATAAGCCAACTAAACTAACGGGCTCCAGTGGCGCGTTACGTGTTTATGCCGATTATTTGAAACAGAGAACACCAGAGCAGTTAATATTGCCTTGGCCTAATGGAATTGCGACGGCAAGTTTTACTCGAACCGCTCAAGGGGCTTTAGAATTTGACTGTGATGGTGCCGTTAAATTGCCGGTTTGGGATGAAAGTGGAAAGATTAAAAAGAGCTGTGAAAGTCAACCAAAACAGTGGCTAAAGAAGCTTTTTCAGTGGTAAAGTCGTAACAGAAAAGAATGACAAGGATAGTGTAAAGAATGATTTCTCGTTGGATGGTGAGCGGCTTAGGCATTGTCGGTACTGTGATCAGTTTTCAGCTGTTTGCATCTACCGTGACACAGGTTGATCAACCTCAGCAGGCTGAACAAGCTCATAAAAGGCCAACCGTTGCTGTCGTTCTTGCTGGTGGTGGAGCCAAAGGTGCAGCTCACATTGGAGTGCTTAAAGCCCTAGAAGAAATGCAAATCCCGGTTGATTACATTACTGGTACTAGTATGGGCTCATACGTTGGTGGTCTTTATGCGACAGGGATGAGCGCTGACGAGATTGAGAGCTTTATTTATACAGTCGATTGGAATCGCGGTTATCGTGATCGTGTTAACCGTAGTGATCGCCGTGTACGTGACAAAGAATATGAAGACCGCTACCAACTGAACACTGACCTCGGTTTAGGTTGGGGCGAAATCAAAGCAAGTAAAGGGGTGGTGCAAGGTCAGAATATGTTGCGTATTCTGCGAGAGACCACAGGTAACCTATCTCCACTCGACTCTTTTGATCATCTTGCTATTCCATACCGTTCCGTCGCAACCGACATCATCGAACTTGAAGAGGTGGTCATCGACCATGGTCACCTTGTTGATGCCATGATGGCGAGTATGTCGGTACCCGGCGCGCTTCCCCCTTACTCTCTAGATGGTCGAATGCTGGTTGATGGCGGTGTCACCAATAATATGCCAGTCGACGTTGCCAGAGCGATGGGAGCGGACATTGTCATTGCGGTGGATATCAGTACCAATTACAAAGGCAAAGAAGACTTCACGAATTTTCTAGCGGCAGCTAACCAACTTTCTAATTATCTGGTCCAACGCAGCACTCAAGAGCAAGCTGAGACACTGACGGATGATGATGTTTTTTTACGCCCTGATGTTGGGCAAATGGAGACGACAGAATTCGATAAAATGCCGGGTGCCTACCAAGCCGGTTATGACGCAGCGATCCAGAACAGCTCTGAGCTTTCTAAGCTGTCACTCTCTAACGCAGACTATCAGAAGTATATCGATCATAAGCAGCAAGCTCGAAAGCAGCTGAAACATGGCGATAAGACTGTCGTCGATAGGGTCGTTATCAACAATAATACTCATTACACCGATAAGCTGATTGAGAACCGCTTGAACCTCGATTCTGGTGAGATTCTGAAGACCAGTGAAATTGAATCAAAAGTGCAAGATCTGTATGCCTTAGACCGATTTGAGTTGATCACCTATGAGTTCGAAAATGTCGATGGCGAAGATCAACTTCAGGTCGATGTGAACGAAAAATCTTGGGGGCCTAATTACCTCAATTTCCGTTTTTTCCTTGAAGATGACTTTTCAACAGAGAGCCAGTATTCGCTTGGTGTATCTGCTAATTTTACCGATATCAACTCACACGGTGCAGAACTAAGAACCAACGTTGAGATGGGTACAGATAAGCGTATAGAGGCTGAACTTTTTTCCCCATTCTTCTCAAGTCAAAAGCTATTCACGTCGGCATCTCTTGCTTATAGTAATCAACAAAGAAATTTACCCGTTGATATTGATGAGATCGAAGAGCCTACATTGGATGTAACTCAAAACTACTTTCCCATGTCTTATAAAGAGTATGTGGGTGAGTTAGCATTAGGTTATCAACCCACTTTGTGGCAAGAACTTAAATTTGGTGCTCGCTATACCGATGGTGATGTGGAGGTATCTTCGCTGCCTTATCTTGGTAATGGCGGGTACACTCGTATTGGCGGCTTCATTAGCTATCGACTCGATACATTAGATAACTTTGGTTTGCCGACCGAAGGTTATTTTGTCGATTTGGAGTACCTTGTCTCTCATGATGATTTTGAGAATGATTCGTCTATCGAAAATTCGGAATTAATCTCGGAGAGCGATACCGTCTATGAGTTTTCGGCTAATTTCATGGCGGCACAAAGTATTGAGAAGCATACTTTAGTCGCAAAGCTTGATTACGGTATCGTAGAAAGCAAAAACTCGGTTTTTCCTATCGATCCCAAAGAGCTCGGTGGTTTCCTAAACCTATCTGGTATTCCTAGGAATAGTATGATCGGTCAGAACTTAGCTTATACGAGTCTTATTTACCGCTATAAGTGGTTTGAAAATGACTTTGGTCTCTTTGAGTCACCATTCTATGTGGGTGCTTCCATTGAACATGGTGGTGTTTGGTCAAACAATGATTTAAGACTTGATGAAGCACCAATGTTCACCGCGGGCTCCGTTTTTGCGGGTGTCGATTCACCAATAGGACCGATCATTTTGGCTTATGGCCGAACCGAAGATAACTATGATTCGGTGTATTTGATTGTAGGTACTTCCTACAAATAATCATGCGTAGAGCTGCCATTTTACTGCGTAATTAGGCAAAAATAGTGGGACTTTCGTCTTAACTTGCTATGTTGGTCAAAATGATAAGATTTTAATTTAACGTTAAATTTGCTATTCTACCGCCCACAGTTTGGCCTCTATGACGCCGCTCATCAATACAAATTGAATGACAAAAATGGCAATGGAGAGCCAAGTTTCCAAGGATGTTCACTTCTTTATTTTACTAACAATTATGAAGGGAAGAAGTGAACCGCAATGAGAGGAAAAAAGTCGTGCTTGAAGCCTACCGTAAACACGTCGAAGAACGTGCTGCCGAAGGAGTTGTTCCAAAACCACTAGATGCTGAGCAGGTAGCTGGCCTAGTTGAACTTCTGAAGAATCCACCTCAAGGTGAAGAAGAAATCATTCTTGACCTACTAGAAAATCGCATTCCACCGGGTGTAGATGAAGCTGCTTACGTAAAAGCTGGCTTCCTTACGGCTATCACTAAAGGTGAAGTAGCTTCTCCACTAGTAAGTAAAGCAAAAGCTGCAGAATTGCTTGGTACTATGCAAGGCGGTTACAACATCGAATCTCTAGTATCTCTACTAGACGATGCTGAGCTTGCACCTATCGCTGTTAAAGCTCTGTCTCATACTCTACTGATGTTCGACGCGTTCTACGACGTAGAAGAGAAAGCGAAAGCAGGCAATGCTTCAGCGCAACAAGTACTTCAATCTTGGGCTGATGCCGAATGGTTTACAGCTAAAGATAAAGTAGCGGACAAGATCACCGTTAAAGTATTTAAAGTCACTGGTGAAACTAACACCGATGACCTATCTCCAGCACCTGATGCTTGGTCACGTCCTGATATCCCAGTACACGCGAAAGCGATGCTGAAGATGGAACGTGATGGCATTACTCCTGATGAACAGGGTAGCGTTGGTCCAATCAATCAAATTGAAGAAATGCAAAAAGATGGCATTCCACTGGCTTACGTTGGTGATGTTGTTGGTACTGGTTCTTCACGTAAATCGGCAACAAACTCAGTACTTTGGTTCATGGGGGAAGACATCCCATTCGTACCAAACAAGCGTACTGGCGGTGTTTGTCTTGGTGGTAAAATTGCACCGATCTTCTACAACACAATGGAAGACTCAGGCGCACTACCCATTGAACTGAACGTACAAGACATGAACATGGGCGATATCATTGATATCTACCCGTACGAAGGTGTTGTTCACAAGAACGGTTCTGTGATTTCAAACTTTGAGCTAAGCAAAGTACTTCTCGATGAAGTGCGTGCTGGTGGCCGTATTCCACTGATCATCGGTCGTGGTCTAACGGGTCGCGCTCGTGACGCTCTAGGTCTAGAAGAAACCGATCTGTTTGCTAAACCAATCGACCCATCTGCATCTGATAAAGGCTACACGTTAGCTCAGAAGATGGTTGGTAAAGCGTGTGGCGTTGAAGGTGTGCGTGCTGGTCAGTACTGTGAACCTAAAATGACGACAGTCGGTTCTCAAGATACGACTGGTCCTATGACTCGTGATGAGCTTAAAGATCTGGCGTGTCTTGGTTTCTCTGCAGACCTAGTCATGCAGTCTTTCTGTCACACATCGGCATACCCGAAGCCGGTTGACGTAAACACGCACCACACGCTGCCTGATTTCATCATGAACCGTGCCGGTGTTTCACTACGCCCAGGTGATGGTGTTATCCACTCATGGCTAAACCGTATGCTTCTTCCTGATACTGTAGGTACAGGTGGTGACTCGCATACTCGTTTCCCTCTAGGTATTTCATTCCCTGCGGGCTCAGGCTTAGTAGCATTTGCTGCGGCAACGGGTGTAATGCCTCTTGATATGCCTGAATCTATCTTGGTTCGTTTTAAAGGCGAAATGCAGCCGGGTATCACGCTACGTGACCTAGTACATGCCATTCCTCTTTACGGTATCAAGCAAGGTCTACTAACGGTAGAAAAAGCAGGTAAGATCAACGAATTCTCTGGTCGTGTACTAGAAATTGAAGGTGTTGAACACCTATCTGTTGAGCAAGCGTTTGAGCTTTCTGATGCATCTGCTGAGCGTTCGGCAGCTGGCTGTACAGTGAAGCTTTCTGAAGAGTCTATCTCTGAATACCTGAACTCTAATATCGTTATGCTTAAGTGGATGATCGCTGAAGGCTACGGTGATGTTCGTACGATTGAGCGCCGTATCACGGCAATGGAAGAGTGGTTAGCGACCCCTGAATTGCTATCTGCTGACTCAGATGCTGAATACGCTCACGTTATCGAGATTGACCTTGCTGACATCGATCAGCCAATCCTATGTGCACCAAACGATCCAGATGATGCACGTCTTCTATCTGACGTTCAAGGTACTGAGATTCAAGAAGTGTTCATCGGCTCTTGTATGACGAACATCGGTCACTTCCGTGCTGCAGGTAAAATGCTTGAAGAGTTCAACGGCTCGCTAAGCACTCGTCTCTGGGTGGCTCCGCCAACTAAGATGGATAAAGACCAACTAACAGAAGAAGGCTACTACGGTATCTTCGGTCGTGCTGGGGTTCGAATCGAAACTCCGGGTTGTTCACTATGTATGGGTAACCAAGCGCGTGTTGCAGACAAGTCGACAGTAATGTCTACCTCTACTCGTAACTTCCCGAACCGTTTGGGTACTGGCGCGAATGTTTATCTAGCGTCTGCTGAGCTTTCTGCGGTAGGTGCGATTCTTGGTCGTATTCCAACGAAAGAAGAGTACCTAGAGTACGCTGATAAGATCAATGCAACGGCTGCAGATACATACCGTTACCTGAACTTCCATAAAATGGGTCAGTACACGGAAAAAGCAGATACGGTTATCTTCCAAGAGCCGGCTTAATCGCTGACTGGTTAAATAACTGATTAAACGCCTTCTATTCGTAGAAGGCGTTTTTTTATGTCTGAATGCTGGACGACGAGCGACTCGATCTCTTGATGACTTCGCTATATACTCTCGCCTCATTTTTAACCCTGTCAGCAGTCACTGCGTGGAGCCACTATGGAATTCGAATTTACTAGAAACACTTTGATGGGTGAGTACTACGTGAAATGCAGTATGGGGCATGAGATCGTTGGCCGTTGGCTACAAGAAGAGATTGGTAAAGATAAGCTGAAATTAGATCATGTGATGGCGCTTATTGAGCAATCTCGACAGGATCTGAGCAATGAAGTGACCCTGCTTGGCAAAGAGATCAGCCTAGCGATTAATGAAGATGAAGTAACGATTCAAGAAAACGTGTTAGCGCATGAGCAAGAAATGGAAGAGGGCAGTGAGTTCGACTTCTATAACTGTGAAAGCCAAGCAAGCTGTGGAATCGATGACTTTGAACTACTCATCGAACGCTGGATGGATTTTTTAGGTTACTAGTTTCTAACACTTATCTGTTAGCCATTCTGAGCTTTGAAGGCTCCGTTGCCCAAAACTGGAGCAAGTAAGAGCATTACGCATTAAGATAGTGAAAAGGCCGCACCATATTGGTGCGGCCTTTTTCGTTTTTATAGTCCTATTATGTATATGTTGTTTTAAATCAAGTGCTTAATGTTTTGGCACGCTACTTGGATTGTTATAAGAGAATTAACGGATTAAGTAAGAATTTAAGGAAAGAATATGAAATTAATAAATGCCATTGTTAAGCCATTCAAATTAGACGATGTACGCGAAGCGCTCTCTGATGTGGGTATTGAAGGTATGACTGTTTCTGAAGTGAAAGGCTTTGGTCGTCAGAAGGGACACACTGAATTGTATCGTGGTGCAGAGTACCAAGTGGACTTCCTACCAAAGGTGAAGCTAGAGATTGCTACCCAAGCTGAAAATGTTGACCGAGTTGTTGAAGCGATTAGCCAAGCGGCACATACCGGAAAAATCGGCGACGGCAAAATTTTTGTGTATGACCTAAGCCAAGCCGTACGAATCCGTACTGGTGAAATGGATGCTGAAGCACTTTAAAGAATTACAAGGACTGGAGACTTTAATATGGAACTTACAACAACAGTAACGGAACTACGTTACGCACTAGACACTTTTTTCTTCCTCATTTCAGGTGCGTTGGTAATGTGGATGGCAGCAGGCTTCGCAATGTTAGAAGCTGGCCTAGTTCGTTCAAAGAACACCACTGAAATTTTAACTAAGAACATCTGCTTGTACGCAATTGCTTGTACAGCGTTCTTAGTGGTTGGTTACAACATCATGTATGTCGACAACGGCGAAGGCGGTTGGTTGCCATCATTCGGTACTCTGATTGGTACTCAAGGTGAAGGCGCAGACCACTCTCTAGAATCAGACTTCTTCTTCCAGGTAGTATTCGTTGCAACTGCAATGTCGGTGGTATCTGGTGCAGTTGCTGAGCGTATGAAACTTTGGTCGTTCCTTATCTTCTCGGTAGTACTAACAGCATTCATTTACCCAGTTGAAGGTTACTGGACTTGGGGCGGTGGTTTCCTATCAGAAGCGGGTTTCAGTGACTTTGCAGGTTCGGGTATTGTACATATGGCCGGTGCAGCAGCTGCATTAGCTGGTGTTCTACTACTTGGTGCTCGTAAAGGTAAATACGGTAAGAACGGTGAAATCTACCCGATTCCTGGTTCAAACATGCCGCTTGCAACACTAGGTACATTTATTCTTTGGTTTGGTTGGTTCGGTTTCAACGGTGGTTCTCAACTGATGGTTTCAGATTTCGAGAACGCGACAGCAGTGGGTCAAATCTTCCTTAACACCAACGCAGCAGCTGCAGCAGGCGCAATCGCAGCACTACTAGTATGTAAAACGACTTGGGGCAAAGCAGACCTAACAATGATTCTTAACGGTGCGTTAGCTGGCCTAGTAGCAATCACTGCAGACCCTCTATCACCATCACCTCTATTCGCAGTAGCAATTGGTTCGGTATCTGGCGCATTGGTTGTGTTCAGCATCATCGCTTTAGATAAAGCTAAGATTGATGATCCAGTTGGTGCTATCTCAGTGCACGGTGTGTGTGGTTTCTTCGGTCTAATGGCAGTGCCACTGAGTAATACTGACGCAACGTTTAGTGCTCAACTATTGGGTGCTGCCGTAATCTTCGCATGGGTATTCGGTGCGAGCCTAGCGGTATGGGCAGTGCTTAAAGCAACAATCGGTATTCGTGTTAGTGAAGATGAAGAGCTAGAAGGTATGGACATGCACGATTGTGGTGTCGGCGCTTACCCAGAATTTGTATCAGTAAAATAATCAATAGTATTTGTCTAATCTGAACGGGTTAGGCAGGACAAAGCAAACCCCATAGCCATTGGTTGTGGGGTTTTGTTATTAATGGTCGAGTAGTTTTGATTGATGTAGATAAACCGAGCTAGCCGGCAACTCTTCGCAAGAATAAGCGGTCACTTTGAAATGAATTGTTACAAAAGTGCGAGGCTGATGACGCAGAGCGAACAATTTTTTTGTCGGACATCATTGTAATTGTGTTACTGATGAATATAATAACGCAACTGATATAGATTATCATTTCGATATAAAGGATTTTACCATGAAAAAACTGCTAACACTTTCAGCTCTAGCGTGTAGTGTCATTGCCCCTGCTGCAATGGCTGCGGAAGAAGTGAACGTATACTCTTACCGTCAACCTTTCCTAGTTGAACCAATGTTCAAGGAGTTCACAAAAGAGACTGGCATTAAAGTAAACGTTAAGTTTGCTAAAAAAGGTTTAGCAGAAAAGTTAGCTCAAGAAGGCGAATACAGCCCTGCAGACGTAGTGTTAACTGTAGACATCAGTCGTCTATCTGAGCTAACTAAACAAGGTTTAGTTCAGTCTGTTGAAAGCGAAGTTCTTGAAAAGAATATTCCTGCTCAATACCAAGATACAAACAATGAGTGGTTCGCTCTAACAACACGTACACGTAGCGTTTACTCTTCTCGTGACCGTGTTGGTCGTCTAGGAGAGGAGTTTACTTACGAAGATCTAACTAAGCCTGAATTTAAAGGCAAGATCTGTACGCGTAGCGGTAAGCACCCATACAATGTTTCTCTAGTATCTTCGATGATAGCTCACAAAGGTGAAGCTGAAACGAAAGAGTGGCTAGAAGGCGTAAAAGCTAACCTAGCACGCAAGCCTCAAGGCAACGATCGCGCACAAGTTAAAGCGATTAAAGAAGGCCTATGTGATGTTGCTCTTGGTAACAGCTACTACCTAGGCAAGATGGTTAACGATAAAGAGCAAAAAGCTTGGGCTGACGCTGTTTACATTAACTTCCCTAACCAAGAGACAACGGGTACTCACGTGAATATCTCTGGTATGGCAATGGCTAAATACTCTCCAAACGAAGAGAATGCCGTTAAGCTAATGGAATTCCTATCGGGTAACACAGCACAAAGCATGTACGCAGAAGTGAACTATGAATACCCAGTGAAAGCTGATGTTAAACCTTCTGAGCTTGTTGCTTCATGGGGTGAATTCAAAGCAGATACAATTTCTCTAGACCAAATTGCTGACCATCACGCAGCAGCAATCAAACTATTAGACGAAGTTAAGTTTGATCTTTAATTTATTACTGTAGGCTTCGGCCCAAGTAAAATGACAACCTCAAGTCACCATTTTCGGTCACTTGAGGTTGTTTGTTTTTGGAAAATCACTTTTTGATACAAAGCTAGCTGTTGATCCCTTGAGTTATGAGCATCTCACCTTGAAGTCGTTACAGTATATGGGTATAAATAACCCCACCATTAAAAGGATATGAGATGTATTTGCAAATGCATTTGTGTTTCATTAAGCCTCGTTGTAGTTAGGCGATGAAAGAAAAGAATTATTTATGGAACACCAGTAGCGGCGTCATTGCTGTCTTGCTGGTTTTACCGATCTTAGCGATTTTTACGACGGCTGTTGGAGAAACAGATGAGCTATTTTCTCATCTGATGTCCACAGTGATGCCCACCTATGCTTACAATACGGTGGTTTTAGTCATCGGAACCATGTTCCTGTCTTTGGTTTTTGGTATTCCGTCTGCTTGGATTATGGCAATGTGCCGTATACCGGGCGAGCGGGTTTTGCAATGGGCGCTGGTACTGCCATTAGCAATGCCAGGCTATATTGTCGGGTATATTTTTACCGATTGGTTCGACTTTGCTGGCCCTGTTCAAGTTCTACTGCGAAATCTTACTGAGTGGGGACCTGGTGAGTATTGGTTCCCGGATATTAGAACCTTATCTGGTGCTATTATTGTTCTGTCTCTCGTTCTCTATCCTTATGTTTACTTGCTGTGCCGAGCGGCATTTATGGAGCAAAACGTCTCCTTACTGCAATCAGCTCGGTTGCTAAAATGCTCACCTTGGGAAAGTTTTCGTCGTATCTCGTTGCCACTTGTTCGCCCATCAATGGCCGTAGGTCTATCGCTTGTTGCAATGGAAACCATTGGTGACTTTGGTACCGTGAGTTACTTTGCAGTCAACACCTTAACGACAGCGGTTTACGATACCTGGTTAGGTTACTCAAGTTTAACGGCTGCTGCGAAAATATCGGCAATTATGCTGGTTATCGTGATCCTACTGTTGAGTTCAGAGCGCTACAGTCGTCGTAAACAGAAACTGTTCCAGAATCAATTCAGCAGTCGTGAAGACTTTCGTTACGACCTGTCCGGTTGGAAGAAGTGGTTGGCACTATTTTGGTGCTGGGGATTAGTGTGCGTTGCATTCTTATTCCCTCTAGGCCAGTTGATGATCTATGCCTACAAATACTTTGCACAAAGTTGGACGCCTGAATTCAGAGAGTATGCGGTTAACAGCCTTTATGTGTCGGTGGTAGCGGCAATTATTGGTGTAATTGTAGCGATGATTGTTAACTTCAATCAACGTGTTAGCCCGAGTAAGAAAAATCAGGCTTATATGCGTCTCGCTTCGATGGGCTATGCCGTTCCAGGCACCGTGTTGGCTATTGGTGTGATGGTGCCTGTGCTGTTTATGGATCACTTAGTCAATGATATTGCGAAAGTGATGGAGTGGGGGCGCCCGGGGCTGATTTTCTCTGGCTCTATGTTTGCGCTTATTTTTGCGATGGTCGTGCGTTTCTCTGCCGTGGCGATTGGCAGTGTTGAAAGTAGCTTGAGTAAAATCTCTCCTTCATTGGATATGGCTTCTAAAACTATGGGTTGCAATACCAACCAGATGTTACGTCGTGTTCATTTACCTTTGATTAAACGCGGTGCGTTGATCGCAGGTTTACTGGTGTTTATCGAATCAATGAAAGAGTTGAATGCGGCATTGTTGCTACGTCCTTTCAATTTCGAAACATTGGCGACTTACGTTTATAACTATGCCTCAGATGAGCACCTAGAATTGGCGGCAATGCCTGCTGTATTATTGGTGTTGGTGGGTTTAATTCCTCTGATCATCGTAAACCGTTCTTTGGAGCAGAAACACTAATGAGTTGTGCATTATCAATTAAAGATCTGACTTGTAAATATGAGTCGCAAACTATCTTGGAAGCGCTCTCGTTAGAAGTAGAGCATGGTGAAATTGTTTGTCTTCTTGGTGCTAGTGGCTGCGGAAAAACCACCTTACTTAAGGCGATTGCCGGTCTACTTCCATTGAGTAGCGGTGTAATGAGCCTGAACTGTCAAACTATCGATGACAGCGATAATTGGTTGCCACCTGAGCAACGAAACATAGGTATGATTTTCCAAGATTACGCCCTGTTTCCGCACTTGACGGTAAACCAGAATGTTGGCTTTGGCCTTAAAGAGCTCTCTGAGCAACAAAAGAAAGAGAAAGTTCAAGAGATGTTGGAACTGGTTCATTTAGATGAGTTCGGTGACCGATACCCACATCAACTTTCTGGTGGTCAACAACAGCGTGTTGCGATTGCCCGATCTTTGGCATACAAACCTGACTTACTGTTGTTAGATGAACCATTCTCGAACATCGATACTCAAGTTCGTCATGAGCTGATTTCTCAAATTCGTAAGATCTTTAAGAAGCAGGGTGTTACCGCTATTTTTGTGACTCATAGTCGCGAAGAGGCATTTGCTTTCGCAGATAAGATGGCTGTAATGAACCATGGTGTGATTGAACAGTATGGTTCGGCATCTGAGTTGTATTTCCACCCTTCGAGTAAGTTCGTTGCTGATTTCCTGGGTGGTGGCAGTTATCTGAATGCACAGCGTATTTCAGGAAATGAATTTGAAACAAGCTTAGGCCTGATAGAAGCTAAAGCACAAACTCAGATTGAAGTGGGATCGGAATGTTCGTTGTTACTAAGACCACAGCAGATCCAAGCAAGTTATGAGCAAGACAGCGCTATTTCAGTGCTAGAACAGCAATTTATGGGAGACCACTGTCGCTATGTTATTGAAGCTCATGGTCAGAAGTTGTTGGCAACCTCATCAGAAGCGCTTGAAGTGGGTATGCCAGTAAACGTAAAAGTCGATACCAAAGGCGTGTTGGCTTTTTAAAGGGATACAACACGATACTAATCGTTACAAGAATCACGATAAAAAAGCCCAGCACTTTAATTAAAGTACTGGGCAAGAGTTCTTCACCTATAGGCTTTAACAAGGCAGTGATTTGTTAAATCCCATACAAAACTGCTGCACTCTATAAGCCTATAGAGAGAGGAAGTCTTTCACTTTTTGAAGAACACGTTCTGCAGTGTCTTTATCTTCCATTTCTGCGAAGATTCGTAGTAACGGCTCTGTTCCTGAGAAGCGAGCAATTACCCAGCCGCCATTCTTGAAGTACACCTTGGCACCATCTTCATAGCTGACTTTTTCAATTTCGTATTCAAATTCAGGCAGTTGCTTCTCTACATAGATCTTGGTGTAGAGTGCTTCTTTCTCTGAAGGCTTAAACTTGCAGTCGCCTTCAGCGGTGTAGGCATAGCCGTATTTGGAATAGATCTCATCAAGCAGTTCAGACAGCTTTTTGCCCGTCACGCTGATCATTTCAACCAGCAAGCTAGAAGCAAATACGCCGTCTTTACCTTTGATGTGACCACGAATGGTTAAACCACCTGAGCTTTCTCCACCAATCAGTGAGTCATCGGCTTCCATTTGCGAGCTGATATGTTTAAAGCCTACCGGAACCTCAAAGCTCTTCTCGCCGTGATCAGCCGCCACTTTATCTAGCAGGTGTGTGGTTGCGATGTTACGCACGACAGAGCCCTTCCAACCTTTGTATTTCAGTAAGTAGTAGTAAAGCAGCAATAACACTTCGTTAGGATGAATGAAGTGACCTTTCTCATCGATAATGCCTAAGCGGTCGGCATCGCCATCGGTACCGATACCGATGTCATAACCTTCAGCGGCTACTAAGTGCTTCAAGCGATAGAGCGTTGCGGCATTTGGCGATGGCATCAAGCCACCAAAATCTGGGTTTTTGCCATCGTTGATGACATCGACATCACAGCGACCGTTAATCAGTACTGTTTGCAGAGCATTTTTTGCTACGCCAAACATAGGGTCGATAAGCACACGTAGGTTGGCTTTCTTGATCGAATCGATATCAATAAAGTTGATGATCGAATCCACAAAGTCGTTCATCGGATTGATGATCTCGATCTCTTTGTCATTTAACGCTTGTTCGAAATCGACACGGATAACGTCTTCGTTAGTTAGGGTTGCGATTTGCTGTTCGATCTTCTCGGTGATGATCTCGTCAGCATCACGACCACCTTCAATGAACACCTTGATACCGTTGTAGTCTGCTGGGTTGTGAGAAGCGGTAATACACGCTGAGTAGGTACACCCCATCTCTTTTGCTTGGAACATCACGATAGGTGTTGGAACGAATTTATCAATGAAGCTTACTTTGATGTTATTCGCTGCCAATACTTCTGCAAACCAGCATGCCGCTTTATCTGAAAGGAAACGACGGTCATAACCGATCACAAAACCATTCTTGGCTGCATCTTCGTTGTTAATGATGTTAGCGAGCGCTTGCGCTACTAAGCGAACGTTCTCTCTGGTGAACTCTTCACCAATGAAAGCGCGCCAGCCACCTGTACCAAATTTAATCATTAGAAAATCCTTTTAGTCTCATTGTCTCAAGCCTGTAAAGACTTGAGACAAGAGCTGTTCGTTAAATTGAGTGACTAGCCTAGAACAACGACAACGTCGTTCACGCTGCCTTCTGCTTGTACTGGGATTGCACCTTCAACTGACTCACCATTGATAGTGATAGAAGCAACGCCTTTGCTTACTGCATTCGGGTTTTGCACCGTGATGTTGTAAGTTGCGCCACGCCATTGGCGAGTAACCTCGAACTCTGGCCAATCAGTCGGGATACATGGATCAACCGTTAGGCCTTCAAAGCCGGTACGAACACCAAGAATGAAGTTAGTTACCGCGAAGTAAGCCCAACCAGAAGTACCCGTTAACCAAGGGTGGTTTGCACGGCCATGGTCTTGGTGATCTTTACCCATGATGAACTGCACGTACGAGTATGGTTCTGCGTAACGTGTTTCAATCATGTCGTTTTGGTTGTACGGGTTAAGTGCATCGTAGAACTTCATCGCACGGTCACCACGACCTAGCTTCGCTTCTGCTACCCAAGCCCATGGGTTAGGGTGAGAGAAGATTGCGCCGTTCTCTTTTACGCCTTGGTAAACGCGAGTTACGAAGCCGATGTCATCGTTTGGTGTTGCGAATGATGGAGAGTTTAGGTGTAGGCCGTATTCAGAGAATAGGTTCTCATCCACTGCATCCATCGCTTTTTCACCACGCTCTTGAGAAACCGCACCAGACAGAACTGCTAGTGTGTTTGACTCAAGGTGTACACGACCTTCAGCTTGTTGAGCAGTACCGATCTTGTCACCATTTTTGGTTAGACCACGGATGTACCAACCGCCTTCGTCATCCCAAAGGTGTGTTTCACACGCTTCACGTACGTTCGCTGCCATTTCTGTGTATTTAGCAACATCAGCATCGTTATTGCGGAACTTAGCAAGGTCTAAGAATTCTTGTAGCGCCCAGAAGTGAAGGAACGAAACCATTGATGACTCACCACCACCAAGGTTCAAGCAGTCATTCCAGTCTGCGCGAAGACCCTTACAGATCCCCGTTTGACCAACGTATTCTGCAGAGAAGTTCAGTGCGGCTTTCATGTGTTCGTAAACCGTTGCTTCACCACCGTCTGCGTAAGGAATCACTTCGTCAAAGAAGTCGTGCTCGCCAGTTTCCATTACGTATTTGATGATGGTTGGTACGATCCATAGGTGATCATCAGAACAGGTGTCTTCAATGCCGTGGATCTTGTCGTCATCTGACGGTGTTGGAACAACCGTTGGTGATTTTGATGGCTCAACGTCGGCTTTCTCTGGATCGAACCAGTCAGGATCGAACAAGTGAAGACCGTAGCCCGCTTTCACTTGGCCGCGAAGCAGGTCGATAATACGCTTCTTGGTCATTTGTGGGTTGGCATGAGGTACTGAGATAGCATCTTGCGCAGTATCACGGTAACCAAGGCCAGTACGGCCACCAACTTCGATGAATGATGCAAAGCGCGACCAAACCACACAGGTTTCGGCTTGGTATAGCGTCCACGTGTTGATCATGGTGTCTAAGCCTTCGTTCGGAGACTTAACTTGGAATTTGTTGCAACGCTCGTCCCAGTGATCTTTGATACCTTGGAACGCTGCATCGACATTTGCAGTGTCTTGGTATTTCTCACGTAGGCGCTCGCCGTTCCCTTTACCGATACCTAGTACGTACGCAAAGCGAACTTCTTCACCTGGTTGAATCGTGAATTGTTTATGCAGAGAACCACAGTGGTTGTAACAGGTTTGAGCGCTGTTAGAACATTTACCGTTTTCAACTGCAATTGGGTTCGCTTCATCACGATACATGCCAAGGAAGTTGTCACGCTGGCCATCGTAGCTGTCTGGCGAGAAAGTTGAAGCTAGGTAGTAGAAGCCTTCAAAGTCGTTAGTGTTGTAGTACAGATCGTATTCCAGAACACCTTCTTGGTAAGACGTGCCCGCAGAGTACAAAGACATCTGATGGTTTTGGTTATCTGATTGAATATGACTGAAAGAGAACTCAACAAACGAGAAAGTGCTGATAGTACGTGGCTTATCAGTGTTGTTCTTTAGTACAACGTCCCAAACTTCTGCATCTTCACCTTTAGGTACGAATAGCGTCTTCGTTGCGGTAATACCGCTGTACTCACATTTGAACTTTGAGTATGACAGGCCGTGACGAACTTCGTAGTTCGCTTCATCGAGGCTCTTTGCCACTGGCTGCCAAGAGATAGACCAGTAATCACCTGTCTCATCATCACGTAGGTAAACATAGTGTCCTGGACGGTCAAATGTGCCGTTTGGACGGAACTTAGTAACACGGTTGTATTCCGGAGAATTGTAGAACGAGTAACCGCCTGCATTGTGTGAAATCACGGTACAAAACTTTTCAGTACCTAGGTAGTTGGTCCAAGGTGCTGGTACATCAGGGCGAGTGATGACGTATTCGCGATTGTCGTTATCGAAATAGCCGTATTTCATTGTCATTTCCTTTTTAACAAACTGCATCTATGCAGCTAATTTTTAAATAGTGATGCTGAGTCGTATCTGACTGAGCACCTTAATTTGAGTCAGCAATCACTCGATGTGAGTGTCGCTTTGGTTTGTTTTATTTAGCTTTCCAAGGGTTGCGATAATCAACATTGAGTCTGTCGAGTAATGGCAGATGCCCCTTTAGGCGAGATAGGTAATCTAGCCAGTTTCGGTTGTTTTTATGTGTCCAACATCCTTCAGCTAAAGCGCTAATTCTTGGGAATACCATGTAATCCATACGCTTTTGGTTGGTGACGATCTCACACCATAGAGCACACTGAATTCCGCGAATCCGCTTACGAATTGGGTCGGTGTCGGATATCTCAGCAAGTGCTTCGTAGGTATAAGCTTGTTCTAATGGGATAACGGCAGCCCAATCTACGCCCGGCTCTTCCGGTGCATAATCTTGGGTCATGTCGAGATAAGTAAATTGTGCCGGTTGCAGTACCACATCAAAGCCTTGGCGAGCACAATTGACAGCGGCTTCTTCGCTGAGCCACGAGTAGATGATGGTCTCTTTGCTTACCTTGTCGCCGTGCTGTGCTTCTTCCCAGCCCACCATGCGTTTGCCTAGTTGCTTGAGTTTATTTTCGGCATAGCGGAACAGGTGACCTTGCAAGTCTTTGCTGTCTTGGTACTGGTGCTCTTTCATCAGTGCTTGAGCTGCAGGGCTGTTGGTCCAAACGCCCGGTGGTACTTCATCTGCGCCCATGTGGATCAATTCGCTCGGGAAAAGTTCTGCGACTTCTTCAATCACAGCATCTAGGAACTGATAAGTACCTGGCAAACCTGGATTTAGCACGTTGTCGTTGTAGTGCTGAATACTCTTGTATTGTGTGGTGTCTGCTTGCTCTACTAGCATGTCAGGCAGTGACTTAATCGCAGCGCGACAGTGTCCTGGGATGTCAATCTCAGGGATAACCGTGATGCTACGCTGCTCTGCGTATTCAATGACTTCACGAACCTGTTGTTGCGTATAGAAGCCGCCATAGTTATCCGCAATGTGGGTGTATTGCGGTTCTAATGCATGGTCAGGTCCACGCCATGCGCCGACTTCAGTTAGCTGAGGTAGGCTCTTGATCTCGATTCTCCAACCTTCATCATCGGTTAGGTGCCAATGAAAAACGTTGAATTTGTAGTGCGCTAGTTGATTGATTAAGCGCTTCACTTGCTCCACAGAGTGGAAGTGACGTGCACAGTCCAGCATCATTCCGCGGTATTTGAAGCGAGGTTGATCGGCGACTTTGCAACATGGCACAGAGAAGTGCTCAGCATCTTGTTGTTGAACCAATTGGATTAAGCTAGCGACGGCATGGGTGAAGCCTGATTGACTGCCGGATTCTACGATAACTTGCTGCTCAGTGATCGCTAGCTTGTATTCGGCTTCGTCCAATGTCGGATTGCTACGAAATAGAATGTCGCCACTTTCGTCTTTTGAAAGTTCAGCTGAAAGCGCGTTTGAAAGAGCCAACTCAAAGGTAGAGAGCAATTCTTGCAGGAACCAAGAGGCGGCCATATCGGCAAGATGAGATTGAACCTCAATTCTGCAGTCGCTATTTAGCGCGAAGCTACCTTGCTGAAGTTCGATCTGATTAGGCTGAGGAATTAATGCCATCTCAGCAGCGTTCACTTCAGGTGTCTGATTGCGTTCACGGTATGGTGACGCCAGAACAATGGGTGATATCGCAACTGGCAGTACTGAGGTTTCGCCTTGGTGATGCGTTTGGATAAAGGCATCGTTTAGACCGTCAGAATAAAAACGGAATGGGGCGCTTTGAATGCTGAATTCAAGGTAGTAATGGTTGTTCGCCTTTAACACTGACGAACTTGGTTTGAACGAACAAAAACTGCCAACTTGAGTCAGTTCGCCCTGCGACAGACTCTCTTGAAGGATGAATCGATCAAACGCAAAATGCAGTGACCAATCTGTTACATCAAGATCACTTAAGTTATGTACCGTAAGGCCAAATCGGCAGTTATTTTTTTGTTCAGAGAGAACAGCTAAGTCGATGCGATAGTTCATATAACTTCCCTGCTAAGCCTGTTGATACAAGTTGTGTTGTGGTTTACCGGCAAACATCAATGCGCCTTCGATAGCGTCAAATTGAGGTTCAACGATCCATTGTTGTACTGGTGGTGATAGCCAGTTGAGAATGCGCTCAGCGATACTGCCCATCAGGCATACCTTATCCGCACCTTTACGATGAAGTGCTAGCACAAACATTTCGATATCAGCTGCGGTTTGCTTGAGCATCTCGATAGCTAGCTCATCGCCCTCGTTAGCGAGTTGAAAAATCACTGGCGAGAATTGACCGTAGTCTTTTGGAATCGCGCCTTTGGACCATTCGACGATGGCATCAACATCATTGCCAAAGTGGTTCATCACGTGTTGAGTGAGTGGTGTCTTGTTGCGAATGCCATCTTCAGCAAGCAGAACTTGTTGCATCAAGCGAAGGCCCATAACCGCGCCGCCGCCTTGATCTGAAATTGGGAATTCACGACCGCCAACCACGTGCTGCTCACCATCTTGCAGGTAGATGCCGCATGAGCCAGTTCCGCCAATCATGATTGCTCCTTCTTGGCCATTGTGAGCCCCAATGCAGGCACCATAAGCGTCGGTATTTAATGTCATGCTTGCGAAAGGGTGTGCTTGTGCCATGAAGTCGAGCCATGCTGATTTTTGCTCAGCACCAGCCAGAGCTAGGCCAACATGCATATTTGAAAAATGGTTTGAGTTTAGTTGCCCTTGTTGTGCCGCTTTTGTAATGGCATCAATAATTGAGCTCATTGCAACATCGACACCTAAAAGGATGTTAGCACTGCCACTTTTCGCTTCACCAATGAGTGTGCCTTGGTCATCTCGGATTCGAGCTCGACAAGATGTACCGCCGCCATCAATACCTATGAAGTAAAGAGTCATGATTATTGCTCCTTACTTTGTGCTAAGAAGTTGAACTGTGCAGCGGTTGCTAATAGGAACCAAGCGCCATGAGGGATCCATTGTTCACCCCAGCGCCAATTTTGAAGCATGTCGTCTTTTTGTGCTGGTGGATTAAACGCGATGTCTTGTTCATCTTCGAAACCAGCTGTGATGCCGTTGCAGATACCGCCCTTCGCATTGAAGAAACCAAGTTGTGGTAGGTAATCAGGGTTGTTGTGACCGTGACCATCGAGCATGCACATGTGGTATGGGTTGAGGCCCAAGATCCAGTCGAGGCTGTTTTGCGAAAGTTGGATCAAACGCTTTTTAAGTTCGCTATCTTGAATGTGTGGCTGAACTAAGTACGCCATGGTTGCGATTGAACCAAGGCGAGCGTTTTCGCCTTGCCACCAGTAACCTGTTTCGTTTTGCTGAGCGACAAAGAAGGCATCACGTTTATCACCATCGACAGACTTAACGTACTGTCTTGGGTAGCCAAATGGGTTAGTGACTTTGTCGGTAATGTTGATTTCGAACTGGCAAGCTTGTTCAACAACTGTGCGAGCCTGTTCTTTTAATTCATCATCGGTTTCGTTGTCGAGGTATTCGCATAGCGCAATCACAGGAAGACCAGCTTCGGCTGCATGGAAGTATGGTCGAGTGCCATCAGAATTCGCTGACCAGAAGTGCTCAAATGAATCATCTGACTGTTGGCGAGAAATTAAACGAGTTGCCCAAGTTCTTGCTTCTGATAGGTATTGCTGGTCTTTTGTTACGCGATACAGTTCATTGGCTGCGAGTAGGGCACAGTACTCATCGATGATGTTCTCTTCACCATCGTTTAGATACTGGAGGTTGTGCTCTTTTAGGTGCCAGTAACCCTTAGCAGCCGTATCAAGGTAAGTATCGCTCGAGTAGCTGCCAGAGATTTCAAGCTCAGAAGCGGCTGCCAATGCTGCGATAGCTGCACCAGCACCTTGTCGATGGCCTGCTTGTAAGTCTGTTGATTTATGGCCTTCTTGAGTCGCATAAGCGCAGATGTCGCGCTGGTTGATATCTTTGCTCCACTTATCGAATACTGTCATGTAGAAGTATCCAGCCGCGTCTTGCATACGCACTAAGAAATCAGCACCAAATAGCGCTTCTTCCGTTAGACGAGTCATGGAGAATTTAGGGAAGTCCGGATCGTCGCTGGTTAAGCGCACGCTTTTCAGCATGTTCCAAACGACCATTGGAATCTGTTGCGGGTTTAGGTAGTTGCCATAAGACAGGTGGCTAAAATACTTACTGACATCACCTGATGCATCATACCATCCACCGTGGACATCGACGTATCTGTCGGTACCGAGAATTTGTGCTTGTCGATCTTTCTTGTCGAAAATACCGCCACAGCGTTGTGACTTAAAGTAATGAAGCACATCAGAAAACGTGTGGTTCATTAATAGGTTGCTAGCAATCTCAAATACTTCAGAGCGCAGGTTGTCAAAACGTAGATAGTAGCGACCAGATTCAGTGACTGAACTGAAGTCGATAGTGAAGAATTGCCCTTGATGCCAATTTGCTACGTGGCCTTGTTTTACCACATCAAAACTTCCGACAGTGATATGGTTGTCTGCACAGACGAGTAAAGCCGTTGTGCTAGATAGGCGAGCTTTCTTAGTTTGTAAGATTGCCTGCTTGGGGCCTGTGGATTCATAGCCAATATGGTTGGTCAATAACAGCATCAATATTCTCCGACAGTCCTAGTTTCTATTGGCTAGGTACTTGAATGTTTTGGATATAAATAGGTAGGGCCCGCAGACCCTAACTTGATTTTATTGCTTAGCTTTCGTGTAGGTAACAACGTACAAAGTGGTTATCAGCTAGTTGCGTAACCCCTGGTAGCTGCTCTTTACATTTGTCCATTGCATGAGTACAACGACCTGCAAATGGGCAGCCTGCTGATACTGGCGTCCAAAGAGGGATCTCACCTTTGTTGCCAGCAAGTTGTTCATGGATCGATTTCTTAGGATCTGGAACCGCTGAAACCAGTAGCTGGGTATAAGGGTGCTGAGGGTTAGCAATAACGTCATCGGTATCCCCCCATTCCACCATGTGTCCCACGTACATTACCGATAGGTCTTCCGCGATATAACGAGCGGTTGCGATATCGTGCGTGATGTAAAGCAGAGACATTTGCTTCTCAAACTTCATCTCTTCCATTAGGTTCAAAACACCTGCACGGATTGATACATCTAACATTGAGGTTGGTTCGTCCGCTAGAACGACCTCTGCACCTACCGCGATGTTACGAGCTAGGTTGACACGTTGACGCTGACCACCAGAGAGTTGGTGAGGGTATTTTTGCGCCGTCTCTTTTGGTGGGATTAAGCCCACTTGCTCCAAAAGATCGTAAACGCGTTCTTCTAACTCTTTCTTGTTACCCGGGGATACTTTCTTGTGGATCAACAGCGGTCGAGCAATGTGGTGGAAGATATTGTGCGTTGGGTTCAAAGAACCAAACGGGTCTTGCCATACCATCTGCACGCCTTCACGGTAGTGCATAAGATCTTTTCTGCTTGAGATCTCTTGGATATCACGACCTTTGTATTCGATCGTGCCGCCTGAAGGTGCGTACATTTTTGCGATCATTTTTGCGGTTGTTGACTTGCCTGAACCAGACTCACCAACCACTGCTAGGCCGCGGCTTTTGTACATTTTGAATGACACGTCGTTAATCGCACGCATCATTGGGGTTTGAATTGTGGTACTGCTTATTGGGAAGTCTTTTACGACATTCTTGCCTTCAACCAATAATTGACCGAAATCTTTGCTCATAATTGTCTCCAGAATCCTTATTCGCTTTGCTTGTTTTTAGGTGGTCGAGCCGCCTTGTTCGTTATTCACGCTGAGTTAGCGTGCAAGCTATAGCTTCCTTTGTACTATTGGGTCACCGTACAGGTGGCAGTTAGACAAATGTCCCGGGTCGATAGAACGCAGCTTGGTTGGTACCTTGGTACACGTTTCATGTACACGGTCACAACGAGCTTGGAAACGACACCCTTCAGGGATCTCTAACAGGTTCAGAGGGTTGCCCGGAATACCTGCTAGTTTTGTCTTTGGCCCTGTCAGTGGAGGGAAAGAACTTCCCAGCCCTTTGGTGTAAGGGTGGTAAGGGTTTTCTAGAATATCTTGAGAGTTAGCCACTTCGATTAGCTCACCTGAGTACATGATGCCGATACGGTCAGAGAACTCGACCATCAATGACAGGTCATGGGTGATGAACAGAATCGAGAAGCCAAACTCTTCTTTCAGTGCATAAATCTTTTGTAGGATTTCGCGTTGCACAACCACATCAAGTGCGGTTGTCGGCTCATCCATGATGATCAGCTTTGGATTCAGTGCCAACGCGATAGCAATAACTAAGCGCTGACGCATGCCGCCAGAGAATTGGTGAGGGTAGTCACTCAATCGGCTCGGGTGAATATCTACGATTTCTAGTAGACCTTCAGCACGTTGTTTAGCTTGTTCACGAGTCATGTTGGTGTGACGCATGATTACGTCACAGAACTGCTCTTCCATTGGTAGGACTGGGTTGAGTGCGTTCATCGCGCTCTGGAATACCATCGACATCTCGCTCCAACGGAACGCTTGCATACGGTCATCACTGTATTCAAGGATGTTCTCACCGTTGAAAATAACCTCACCACCACTGATGTAAGCGGGCGGCTTATGAAGACGCATAAGAGAGAAAGCGACCGTTGATTTACCACAGCCAGATTCACCAGCTAGGCCGAATACTTCACCTGGAGCGATGTCGAAACTTACGTTGTTACACGCACGAACATCGCCAGACTCTGTGATGTAATCCACGCATAAGTTGCGGATAGAAATTAGTGGTTCAGACATGATTATTTATCTCCGCTCCAAAGTGCATTTTGTGGTGGTAGTTCTGGTTCACGTTCTTGTTTGTCTTGTGCCGCTAGTTTCTTCCAACGCTTCATGCCTTTATGAGAACGCAGTTGCGGGTTGGCAATTTCATCGACAGCGAAGTTAAGCAGAGCAAGGCCAGTTACAAGTAGTGTTAATGCGATACAAGGAGCCAATAGTTCCCACCAAGCGCCAATCAGCATTGATGAAGAGGTTTGAACGTTGTAAAGCATGATGCCCCAGCTGATTGTGTTAGGGTCACCAAGACCTAAGAACGAGATGGTTGCTTCCATCATGATTGCGTACATCACCGAACCGATGAAGCTTGCGCCAACGATAGAGATAAGGTTTGGCAGAATCTCTACGAAGATGATGCGGAATGAAGATTCACCCAAAACTTCAGCGGCTTTTACAAACTCTTTTTCACGCAGTGCTAAGGTCTGGGAGCGAACAACACGGGCGCCCCAAGCCCAGGACATAAAGCCGATAACCAAGGTTATGGTGAGTGGCCCTGCCTCACCAATAAAGGCTGCAACTACGAACAGTAATGGGTATTGAGGAATAACCAGCATGATGTTCATTGCGGCTGTCAAAATGTCATCGACACGGCCGCCAAAGTAGCCTGCAGAAACGCCGATAACCGTTGCTAGTAAACATACGGTAAGGCCCGCACCAAAACCTACAGCCAGAGATACACGTGCGCCGTATACCACTTGTGACCAAACGTCACGACCCATACGAGTTGTCCCCAGTACATGGTCTGCCTTCTTAGACATGATAAGTGTGCGACGGTCGTCTGCTAGGTTTTGAGCAACCCAGCCGTCAGGGTTCGTTTGTGCAGACTTAACGACGAAGCCAGGGTATTCGTGTGGGTTACCTGTACGTTTGTCTGGTACATGTTTGGTGATCAATGGAGCCGCAATAGCACCAAGAATAAAAATACTTAGGATGATGACGCCTGTTAGGGCCATCGGGTTACGCCAAATGAGTTTTAGAAAGTCTTTCATGATTATTTACCACCCTTACGAAGACGAGGGTCAAGAACAACGTAAAGCATGTCTGCAACTAGGTTAAAGAACAGCATGAATAGCGTCATGATAAGCAGCTGACCTTGCAGTACTTGGTAGTCACGAGCGTTAATTGCGTTGAAAAGTACGCTGCCAAGACCTGGGTAGTTAAAGATGATTTCGATAATTAACTGACCACCGATTGCCATACCTAGAGACATTGAAAGAGCAGTCACACTTGGTAGCATCGCGTTACGAGCTGCGTAGTTGAATACCACTCGGTTTTCGCTCAGGCCTTTGCCTTTCGCCATGGTGATGTAGTCTTCTGCTAGTAGGTTGATCATGTTGTTACGCATGTTTACTAGGAAGCCACCAATTTGAACAACAGAAGCACAGAACAGTGGTAAGAAGGCGTGGTAAGCGACATCTTTAATGAATGCCCAGCTTGTCCAATCTGGCATAGTACCTGCGGTGTAGGCGTAACCTGTTGGGAACCACTTTAAGCCAATTGCAAAGGTAAATAGTGCAATCATCGCGATAACAACTTGAGGAACAGCTTGTAGAATCAGCATCCCTGGAGTTACGAAGGCATCGTATTTACTGCCGCGTTTCCACGCTGCGAAAATACCTAGGATTGAGCCAATCGAGAAAGAAAGAATAACTGCAGTGCCTGCTAAGAAAAGCGACCAACCGAATGCTCCACCCAACAGTGTGTTTACAGAAAGTGGGTAGAATTGAATTGATGTACCAAGTTCCCAGCTAAGAATGTTCTTCATGTACGCTACGTATTGAACCAGTAGACCGCCATCAACGAAGCCTAATAGTTCTTTCATTGCAGCAATACGCTCTGGAGTAACTTGTACAGAAGCGTTCGCAAACATCATGGTAACGGGGTCACCAGGCATTGCTCTTGGAATAATAAAGTTTAACGTCGCAGCAACTAATAGCGCGACAAAATAAAATGACAAACGTCTTAAAAAATAACCCATAACTCACACCTTACTCACCCAGATTGTTTCCCTGTTTCTGGATTCAGGTCGCTCCTAGCGAAATTTGGAACGAAAAATCCCCTGACGACTAGCGCCATACTTTCAATTGAGAGTGTGGGGATTTTTATAAGCGGCGTAAGAGGTTACGCCGCAAGGATTGAACGATTACTTATTTAACTGGTTTTAGGTCCAGTACATGAAGTAGACGCTCTGGAATACCAGCCCAAATGTTTGGACGGCCTTTTGGATTTTCTTCGTTCCACCAACCAGTGAAGCGAGTTGTGTTGTATTGGTACATGTAAGCACCAGACATCACAGGGATTGTCACTTGGTCTGCAGCGATGATTTGCTGAATACCGTGTGCAATGTCTAGCTGCTCGTTCTTATCAGCTGTTTTGTAGAAGCTGTTTAGAAGACCATCTAGCTTGTCGTTTTTGTAGAAGTGCATAGCGAAACGAGGCATACCATCACCAGATTGTAGTGATGAGTTGTAAGCACTGTTCCAGTACGTGTATGGATCCGCACCGTGGAAGTAGTTTGTGTATGCTACGTCGTATGTACCTTCAAGCATTGCTTGATTGTAAACAGAGAAGTCAGGTGTACGAGCTTTCGCTTTAATACCGATTTCGTTCAGCTGTTCTACCGCTAGTTGAACTGTGTTGTTGAAGTCAGTCCAGCCGTTTGGCGATTGAATCATTAGTTCGAAAGACTTACCTGATGGAGTGTCAACAAAACCATCTTTGTTTACATCTTTGAAGCCAGCGTCAGCAAGAAGCTTCTTCGCGCCTTCAGCGTTGTATGTGTTGAAGCCTTTGTACTTGTTATGAGTTTTTTCATCAGACCAAGCTTCAAACGCGTAGCCAAGACCCGATGCGAAATCGTTCACAGTACCGCCACCGTAGAATGCGATGTCGATGATAGTTTGACGGTCAAGAGCCATAGAGAAAGCACGACGGAAGTCAACGTTGCTCAATGCTTCATGCTTCGCAGCATCAGGGTGCTTGAAGTTAACGATGAATGCCTGTGTACCTGCTGGCGGGTACCAGTAGTGGTGTTTAGGGCTAGCTGCTGCGTATGTACGATCGATATCTGGTACGAAAGAAGACGTCCAGTCCATTTCACTGTTTACAACTTTACCTAGGAATTGGTCGTTGTTCGCAATTTGTGGAACACGTAGACAGTCAACATCTAGGTTGTCTGCATCCCAGTAGTTCGGGTTTGCACACTGGATGTATAGTTGCGCTGTAAACGTATCGATCTCTGTAAATGGACCAGAACCTACCGGGTTCTCATTGGTAAACGTTGATGGATCTTTAACGTCTTTCCAGATGTGCTTAGGTACTACAGGTACTTTAGCAATCTCGTAAGGTACGTTTGAGTTTGCTTCTGTTAGAGTGAACTTAACTTGGTTGTCGTTCAATTTTTCTACAGAAGTTACCCAAGAGTTGATACCAGATTGGTCAAGCTCTGGCTTCTCTTTTACAAGGTTGAAAGAAAAAACAACATCATCAGCAGAGAAAGTTTCTCCGTCAGACCATTTAACACCCTTACGAATGTCGAAAACAACGCTCATCAGATCATCTGACATCTTGAAGTTTTCAGCTAGACGGAACACTGGAGTGTTACCGTGCATTTCGTTAAATACTACTAGCGGCTCATACATGAAGTCAGTTGTAGTATGTAGGTTAGTAGCACCAAGGTACGGGTTAAAGTTACGTACGAATGTAGTGTACTCTTTCGGGTGAACGGTCAGTTCGCTGCGTTCTGCAGCAGTTGCTACTGATGCAAAACCTGTTGTAGCAGTTGCAATAATTGCTGTTGCTATTGCTGTTTTTTTTATATTGGCAAGCATAGCTGTTCCTTACTATTTGCTTTCATTTCACTAATGGATTGAATGTTATCTGTCGCTAAATTGTTTAGTAGATACACACTCTGGTTAAAGGCCTACCTCTTCTTCGTTGCTCCAGATTCATCGTTGATTCTGAGAAGTGGTAAGAGTGGCCTGTAGGCCTTTGGCAGGAGTAAGAAAACACCTTATCGATGAATTAATCAAACTCGTTTCCCGTCAAAAACGTTAAAAATACTTAACTCCACGTCATTAACGTCAAAAATGGGTGGTTTGGTGGTTTTTTGTGCGCAATTGTTAAGGTGATGTGACTCGCATTTGATTTTGCAATGGCATCATAATGTTAGTGCTTACTTACTCTTTTAGCCTTTTTTTATAATGCCTTAAGGTGTGCTGATGTAATTGTAGATCTCGGTCACTTGCCAGTTTTACGTTAAATTTCCCTAGAGAATTAAATCTGCCGTTCTGTTGTGACTCGCTTCTCAAACTGCAACAAAGAGTCGGAGAACTGTGAAATTCAGCCAAGAATAAGCTTCTAAATAGCGATTGAGCAGGTGATTGTTTAAGCTTGAGTAACGTGTCATTTTGCTTGTTTAACACCGTGAAAGAAGTGTATTTGAATGGACATTCTTGTGTTTTGATTACGAATGATACCCACAAAAAAGCCCACGCTAGGTGGGCTAATAAGGAGGTATTGGTTCAGGTTTAACTGGTCAAGAGTTTCTGCAGTTTATCCCTTAGCATCTCAATATGCGTCCTCTCTGGTGTTTGTTCTTTACAGTGCTCAAGTATGAATTCGATAGAACTCAATACCGTTCGCCAGCGAGGTGTTTTTGGTAAGGTTTCGACGCGTAGGTATTTGTCTAGCGTTCGAGTTTGCAACGTACTGCGATCTAAGTAGACACGCCACAAGCCACTCTTCTCGGCGAAAGCAAATTTGGTTTCACCAGTCACCGATTCCCAGTAGATAATGGCATTAGTCATCGCATCGACTAAGACCTCACGCATTAACTCTTGCTTGTTTTTACCTTCTCCAGTGGCTTTATCTGCAAGACGAGTAAACTCACCACCGAGTTCTTTCAATTGTTGCAGTTTGTCCTTATCACCTTCAAATGCATAGCTAGAAAGCGCTTCAACAGCGGTCTCAAGGTTATTAATACGGTTTGAGTTAACGCCACCGCCTACATTAAAGATATACATGGTGTCGAGCCCTGAGCCTTCAGGTAGCTTAAGGATGTCACTTGGTATGCGCTGACGTGTGTCATCTATATAGATATCAATGTCACCGCAGTAGTGTGCTTGTTCCACCTTAAGGTATTTAGGTGCGATGATCTCGTCAGCCATTGAGCGTTTAAGTTGTTCTTGACCGCGCCTGAATAGCTTCGCTGCCGCTTCGTTAGCAAAGCGAATACGTTGGTCATCACGAATACAGATAATGGCCTCTGGTGCCGATTCTAACTGCTCTAGCAATCGTCCTTGAGTTTCCAACAGATTAGCTTCAACCATGGCTCGGTGTTTGAGCTCAAGTTGCAGTTGGTCGTTTTCAAGGCGCCTCTGTTCGGCTTTACTTGCTGATAGGTGCGCTGTTATTCGAGCCGCCAGTTCTTGTTTATTGAACGGTTTGGATAAGTAGTCATTGGCACCCGCTTCGAAACCTCGAACACGGTCTTCTGCTTGGTTGAGTGCCGTTAGCATGATGATTGGCAATTGAGCATGATCGTATTGCTTACGCAGTGCTTCACAAACCTGATAGCCGCTCATACCTGGCATCATTATATCGAGCAGCAGTAGTTCCGGTTTCTCTTTTTCAATTAACTCGATGGTTTCAGGGCCGTCACATGCAGTACGTACTCGATAACCTTCTAACTTCAAGAAGCTGTCTAATACTCGCAGGTTAACCGGCTCATCATCGGCGATAACCAGTAACGGACCATCTGGGTTTTCACTGATAACACTGTTTTCTTGTTGGCTGTTATCAATTAAATCAGGTGCTTGGAAGTGCGAGTAGTGACCTGATTCGTTGTAACTGTCCAGCTCATCTTGAGTAGCTAGGGGCAGGGTAAAGCTAAACGTAGTGCCAAGCATTGGCTGGCTACTTACGTACAGCGAACCGCCCATTAACTCAATTAACTGACGACTGATCGATAATCCAAGCCCAGCACCTTGGCGGTAGTTACTCGCATCTTGTCCTGCTTGAATCAATGGCTCAAAGATGTGTTCAAGATACTCGGCTGGAATACCTTGGCCAGTATCGACAACTTGTACACGAATGTTGTCGTCGATAACGCTGGCAGAGATAACAATTTTACCTTCTGAGGTGTACTTGATGGCATTGCCGACCAAGTTATACATTACTTGCTCAAGTCGTTGAGGATCCGATGAAACCAGCCCTAAATCACTTGGCACTTGGTTAATAATACGGATTGGCTTATTGCCCAACAGGTGATGAGACAACTCTAGGACCAAGCTGGTGGCTGCAGACAAATCAACGGCTGACTTCTTAATGTCCAAGCTGCCGTAACGCATCTTGTGGTAATCAAGCAGGTCATCAACCAGCGTAGCCAATCTTTGACCACTATTGATGATGATATCTAACTGGTACTTCTGGTTAGCCGGAATAGGACCATTCGCGCCTGATATCAGTGCTTCAGCGATACCAACCATGCCATGCAGTGGTGTTCTCAACTCGTGAGAGGTGGTCGCTAAGAACTCATCTTTGAGTTTGTTAGCCAGCTGTAACTCTTCATTTTGCTTTTGAATGGTCTTGAGGTTGTCTTCAAGCTCATCATTTTGGCTTTTGATCAACTGCATCTTTTCACGAATAGAGCGCTGCATTCGTTCAAAGCTTACCGCCAAACGACCGATTTCATCTTTACGTTCGGTATTGATCATCGTCTCATCAAGATCACCCGCAGAAACTTTCTCGGCTGCCCACGTCAGTTTAAGTAGCGGTGAGGTGATGAAGTTAGACAGATAGTGCGATGCGACAACAACCAGAATGATCGCGGTTAACATCACTATCACGAAGATCTTTTCTAACTGATGAATACGGGCAAATGCCTCTTTCTCCGGAAGCTCGACAACAAGAGCCCAAGTCGCGTACTTGAGTTCAATTGGTGTATAGGCTGCGATGATCGCTTGATTCAGGGTGTTGTCGAAGGTGCCAACCGCTGTTTCGCCAGCCAATGCTTTATCGACAACATCTAAGCTTAAGTTGATAGATTCTTGTGAATGAGCAAGGCTACGCGGCAGGTGATCATCACCCACAAGTAGTGTTTGAATATTCGAACTCTTGTTGAGATCCGCAATCAGCTTAGTAATGCCGTTGATTGGCAATCTAAACATCGCGTAACTGTGTAGGTAGCCCTGTTGAACGATAGGTGCGCCTAGCCATGCGGTCTGCTTGCCGTTCTCGTCTTTAAAGTCAGAAACGATAACCGGCGTGTAATCTTCGTTAGATTTGCGTCGGTCGGTTACGTCTTTCGCTAGTCGTTGAAAGGTAATACCTAGGTTGGAGTCCTTGTATTTTCCAGTCAGCAGGTTGGTGCCGTAATCATCATTTTTAAAGACGGAATAAGCGACGTTACCGTTGATATCAACCAAGAGAATATCGTCAAAATCAGAGCGTTTAAGCAGCTCTAGGTAAGCATTATGGTAGCGCTTGTGAAGTAGTCGATAACGCTCGCTGCCAATAAAGCTACTGGACTCTGGAAGAATCGACGTTTTGATTTGATCGCCAGATCCCTGAATGTAGCGTTGCTGCGCATTACTGCGTGCCTCGTCAATATCTAACCCCAATCGTTGGAAAGCATTGATCAAACCATAAAATCGCCCGCCACTGGCATTGGCCAATTCTGAGCGAACAAAGCCCATCACTTGGGATTCTTGGGCTTGTAGGTAATCGACAATTTGCTGCTGCTTAGTATCACGAACCGAAACAAGGTGTGAGGTGCTTTGTTCCTGGAGATCCTGACTGTGCGATTGGAGGAAAAACATCGCGATAAGTGTCACTGGGGTAATACTGAGGACAAGAAATGCCAGCATTAGGGTATTTTGAAGGCGCTTAAACTTCTGCTTACGATAGAATCTAAACATAAATTGGGTACTACTTTCCTTTGATGTACTGCTAAAAGGGGCGAAAACAAGTACAGAGAATAGAATTAACGGGTTCCAATTTAACGAAATTAACGAGTTTTTTTACTTTGACAAGTAAGTGGTATTTAAAGCGTGTGCAAAAGCTCATTTTTATAGAGTTTTGACAAAAATATGAACAGACAGCGCAGATAATGACCCTGCGCTGTGTTAGGTAGGCTATTTGCTTGCGTGATAAATCGCGAATTTAGTGGTCTTATTTAGAGTCGCGCATTTTCCAAACGCTTGTTCAATAATTGGAATGTATTTTAAGAAACTGTTCGCAACAATAATCATCTCACCAGAACGTTTCAAATGCTTAGGAGCCTGAGCAAGTAAGGTCTCAGTCGCACTGTAGCTAGTATCCAAACCTGAGTGGAATGGTGGATTACTGATGATGAACTGGTAGTCTTCTGCAGTATCAGAATAGACATCTGAAGCGAAGACTTTACCCGTTAAACCGTTCGCTTCTAGGGTTGCTTGGCTGGATGCCACGGCAAATGCACTGATGTCGCACATTTCTAGTTCGATATCAGGGTTACGAGATGCCATTACCGCGCCTAATACGCCTGCACCACAACCAAAGTCCAGTACTTTGCCTTTTAGTTTTGGCAGAGTATCAAGCAGAAGTTGGCTGCCGACATCGAATTGACCGTGACTGAAGACGCCAGGAAGGCTTTTTACCGTCAGAGGTTGTTCATCAATGTTAACCGTGTAGGTCTTAAACCAGTCTTGTAGGTTGAATGCTTGTGGTTGCTCGAAGCATTGACCCCAGTAGAAAGAGCAGCGACGTGCTGAATCGTATTTAACGACTTTGCCGTAAGGAGTAAACATCTTCTCGATGCTCTTCACGCCTGAGCGGTTCTCACCAACCACGACGATTTCGGTATCTTTGCCTAGCTTGGCAAATAACATCGCTAACAAAAATTCTGCTTCTGCCTTGGCCTTTGGCCAATACAGCATCACTAAGTCTGCTTTGGTCTCTTCAGTAAACTCAGCACCGTAAAAACGTTGGATGGTGTTACAGCCTTCCAATTGACGGTAGTAGCTGTAATTAGACGTAAATACAGAGACAGATTCACAATGTTTCGCTAACTCAACAGGGAACAAGTCTTCTGCCTCACCTGCAACTAAAACATGTTTGCCTTCAAAGTAGGCGAGTTGGCGTTGAGCAATCTGGCTTGGGGCAATATAAGCTGACATAGGATACTCTGTTGAATCGTTAGCAAAAAATGAGGGCGGATTTTCGCATAATCCGACCAAAGCTTGAAGTGTTTAATACTCGTTCGGCAACCAAGTTGCTGAGCTGTTGATTAACTCTTGTCTTGCTGGTTTAAAAAGTCTTTAAACTCTTCATCGTAGATGTTGAATAGGACAATGGTAATCGCAAAGATTAGTGGGCCATAGATAAGACCAATTAGGCCAAACAGTTGAATACCACCTAACAGTGAGAAGAAGATCATTAGGGTATTCATGCCTGCACTGCCTTGCATCAACAACGGACGTAGCAGGTTATCAATTGAACCAACAATTGCTACACAGTAAACCGTTAGGAAAATCGCCCAAGTGGTATCGCCTGTTAGGAACAAGTATGTCGCAGCAGGGATCCAAATGAGAGCTGTTCCCACGACTGGGATGAAAGAGGCAAAGCCCATCATGGTTCCCCAGAACAACCCAGGGAAACCAGCAATCCACATACCTAAACCACCCGCAAAGCCTTGCGCGATGGCCGTTAAGAATGAGCCCATTACTGCTGATTTAGATACTTGCTCTATCTCTGTTAGAAGCTTGTCTTCTTGGCTACGAGATAGCGGAAGAATATGACGCACCACACTAATGATTTTGTCGTGATCTCTTAATAAGAAGAACAAAACGAACAGCATCAAGAAGAAGTCCATTAAGAAATTGGTCGCATCACCTAAGATTTTCGCACTGATCCCAACCAACTTAGAACCAAAACTTGTCGCGAATTCGCCAACTTTCTGTGCGATGGCTTTAGGTTCAATGTTATCAAAAGGCAGGTAGTTATTTACGAACGACAGTGCTTTAACAACGATAGGGTGCTCAAACAGAGTCTGAATACCGCCGTGTGTCACCCATTGGTAAGTGTTCTGAGAGAACAGAGAACCTTGCTGCACAATCGCTGCGAACACTGCTAATAAAGGAATCACAATAATGAAAGTCAGGATGACACAAGACAGCAGAGAGACGATGTTTTCTTTATTCGGAATCTTCTTTTCAAGCCACTCGTGGATCGGGAACATCAACAGTGAAATGATGAAAGCCATCACAATTGAATTAACGTACGGCTCGATAAGCAGGTAACAAGCATAAGCAGCCGCAAGTAAGGCTATGATGATCACCCAGTGACTGGAATTGATTCTAATTTTTTCTGACACGGTAATGGTCTCTATATTTGCGTTCTAAGTTTATAATGGCTGCAAAACAGAGAGTTAGCAATGAGGAGTTTTGATAATGGGATGCTGTAATAAAGATAAGAAATGCCAAGATGAAGAACAGCAAACAAAAAAAGAGATCCCTTGGTTCAGAATGTTCCTAGGTACCTTGATGCTGTTGGTTTTTCTTTTTTGGGAACGTTAGGTGTTTTTAGTTCAATTTTGGTCTTAGTTGGCTGATAGGCAAGCTGCCATATTCACAGTTGATGAACGTGGCGTACAAAAAAGGGCCGCACCTAATGCAGCCCTAAATTCAATCAGTTAGCGACTTATAAAGTGCTTTCGATTATTTGCTTTCAGCTGCAATGATCGCAAGAGAGCGGTCTGCGGCTTCTAGTGTTGCATCAAGTTCTTTTGAACCGTGAGCAAGAGAAGTAAAGCTTGCTTCAAATGCTGAAGGTGCAAGGTAAACACCGTGATCTAACATTAGGTGGAAGAAGCGCTTGAAGCGTTCTACATCACACTTAGTTACATCTTCGTAGCACGTCACAGTTTCTTGATCTGTAAAGAAGAAACCAAACATACCACCAACTTGGTGAACTAGCATTGGGATGCCGTGTTTGTCAGCAAGTTGCTTGAAGCCATTTGCTAATTGCTTAGTTTTTGAAGCTAGACGCTTTTCGTTGCCTTCTTCTCTTAGAAGGTTCAAACACGCGTAGCCAGCAGCCATTGCAACAGGGTTACCTGAAAGAGTACCCGCTTGGTAAACTGGGCCTGTAGGTGCGATGTATTGCATCACTTCTTTGCGACCACCGAAAGCACCCACTGGCATGCCGCCGCCGATTACTTTACCAAGGCACGTTAGATCTGGCTTGATGTTGTAGTAAGCCTGAGCACAACCTTCAGCAACGCGGAAACCTGTCATTACTTCATCAAAGATTAGCAATGCACCTTCTTGGTCACAGATTTCACGTAGACCTTCGTGGAAGCCTTCTACAGGAGGGATACAGTTCATGTTGCCCGCGACTGGCTCAACGATGATACAAGCGATCTCGCCTTTATTTGCTGCGAAGATTTCACGTACTGAATCTAGATTGTTGAAGGTTGCTGTTAGCGTTAGTTTCGCAAAATCAGCCGGTACGCCTGGTGAGCTTGGCTGACCTAAAGTCAGTGCGCCAGAACCTGCTTTTACAAGTAGGCTGTCTGCGTGACCGTGGTAGCAGCCTTCAAACTTAAGAATTTTGTCACGACCAGTGAAGCCACGAGCTAGACGAATTGCACTCATTGTTGCTTCTGTACCTGAGCTCACCATACGTAGCTGTTCCATTGATGGAACCATCTCAGAGACAAGTTCAGCCATTTTGATTTCAGTTTCGGTTGGAGCGCCGAAGCTAAGGCCACGTTGAGCTGCTGCAATAACAGCATCACGAATGACAACGTGGTTGTGACCAAGGATCATTGGACCCCAAGAGCCAACGTAATCGATATACGCTTTACCATCAGCATCAAAAATAAGTGGGCCATCAGCGCGTTCAACGAAGATTGGAGAACCACCTACACCATTGAATGCACGAACTGGAGAGTTTACGCCACCAGGAATAGTTTGCTGTGCTTTTTCGTACAGCTCTGCTGATTTGGTCATTGATATATCCTCTTTTGACTGTCGGACCAATTGGCACGCATTGTACCTATCCATAATCCAACTAGGAATGCTTTCGCTGATATAATCGCCCGAATCTGGTTGTTTTGTGTGGTTACACGTTTTAATTGCTCGATATTGACTACTTTACTGCACTAAAAGAGGCGATCCGGTGGTGAATACTTGAACGTTTCAGTCAGGTATTAGATAATCAGTAGAATATAAGAAAATACTCAACAACTATGGTCTCGAATTAGATTTGTATCATGTTGTTTTTGACACAGATAAGAGAGGTTGTCGTGAGCGAAGTAAATATCCCATTGTCTTTTTCTGATGCAGCAGCTACCCGCGTACAAACGCTAATCGCTGAAGAAGAAAACCCAGAACTAAAACTGCGTGTATACATTACAGGTGGTGGTTGTAGTGGTTTCCAATACGGCTTCACATTTGATGAAAAAGTAAATGATGGCGACACTACGATTGTAAACAGCGGTGTAACGCTAGTTGTTGACCCAATGAGCCTACAATATCTAATGGGTGGCATGGTTGATTACACAGAAGGCCTAGAAGGCGCACGTTTCTTTGTGAACAACCCGAACGCTACAACAACATGTGGCTGTGGTGCTTCATTTAGCGTATAGCTTGAACAGAAAAAGCTGAAAGCTATATTAGAAACACTGCAAACGCCGAACCTATGTTCGGCGTTTTTGTGTTATAGACTCCTCAAAAAGCCGTAGTAAGTTAAACCTGACTGTCGACCGCTTGGCTTTTTCATCGAAATCAGTACTTACCTCGATATTTAACCTATTATTTTTCAAAGTATTTCCTTCATTTTTAGTACACGGCATATTCTTTAAACTGTCGATAGCGTCCAACTTCGTTTGGTTTTGGTCTGGTAAGGTTATCTCTGTGCATATGGAAGTTGCACATAACAGTGTTAAGCCAATTAGCTTACCTTAGTTACATCGGACAAAAGGATTTGTTATGCCCACTCTATTTCCTAACTCACCACTTTTTCAGAAACTTAAGCAGCCGTGGCTAGTTTCTCTGACTCTAGTCGTGTTGTTGTCGATCTGGCTTGGTTTAGGCGTAGGGCAAGCAGAAGAGTCACCTGAAAAAAAGGCGACAGAAATTCCGTTGGCTAAAGTTTCCTTTCAAACCTTCACTTCATCACCGACCTTTAAAACGATTGATCTCTATGGAAGAACGGCGCCCGATAGGCATGCTCGTCTAGGTGCAGAAGTCGCGGGCAAGATTGTCAGATTGAATGTTGTTAAGGGGGATATGGTTAAAGCAGGACAAGCCATTGCCCAGATAGATAAGGGTGATTTGGAGATTCAACTTGAGCGAGCCTCAGCTTTATATCGCTTGAAGCAGAAAGAGTTTAAAGCGGCGCAATCACTGAAGAAAAGAGGGCTGCAAGGCGAAATCGCCTACACCACAGCAGAGGCTTCGTTAACAGAAGCAAAAGCCATGATGCGCAATGCGGAGTTGGCTTTAAAGAATACGGTAATTACTTCCCCGTTCTCTGGTGTGGTTCAAGATTTGATGGTGGAGCTTGGTGACTTTGTTGGGGTTGGCGATCCGGTCGCGGGCGTGATTGACCTCGATCCTCTGGTCATCGAAGCCGATGTGAGTGAACGTCATATCCAGCATTTGTTAGTTAATCAGTCTACCTTGGTTCGCTTGCTGGGAAGAGAAGAAGCGGAAGGCCGTTTACGTTATGTTTCTCGAATCTCTTCTGCCTCAACCAATACCTTCCCAATTGAGATTGAAATCGATAACTCCGATGGCCTGTTACCTGCTGGTGTCAGTGCCGAAGTAACCCTCAATCTAGAAACGAGAGACGCTATCAAAGTGACACCTGCCATGTTGGCACTAGATGAGGCGGGCAATCTTGGAGTCAAAACTTTGGTTTCAATTGATGACTCACCAATCGTGAAATTTGTCGGTATTCAACTGGTGAAAGCTGAGCAAGATGGAGTGTGGCTGACGGGGTTAGGTCAGCGTGTCGATATCATCACGGTGGGGCAAGGTTTTGTGCGTGATGGTGATCCGGTGATTGCTGTTGAGCAAGGCGCTGAACTCTCTAACGTAACCGCAGAGTAGGAGACAATCGATGTATTCAATTATTGATGCAGCATTGTCTCGTGCTCGAACAATGCTCTCCCTTTTGGCGTTAATTATTGTCGCCGGTATCATTACCTATATCACGATACCCAAAGAATCTAGCCCAGATATCACCATTCCAATTATCTACGTTTCAGTAGGGCACCAAGGGATCTCGCCAACCGATGCGGAGCGTTTACTGGTACGCCCAATAGAACAAGAGCTTAGGTCGATTGAAGGCGTAAAAGAGATGACGGCAACCGCTGCAGAAGGCCACGCTTCTGTTGTGTTGGAGTTTAATGTTGGCGTCGATCTTACCAAAGCGATGGCCGATGTGCGTGACGCGGTTGATCTGGCTAAGCCAAAACTGCCAGAAGATAGTGATGAACCGGTTGTAAATGAAGTGACACTTGCTTCGGAGCAGCCTGTACTTTCTGTAGTTCTGTTTGGAACTGTACCAGAACGTACTATCGTACAAATTGCTCGAGAGCTGGGAGATAAACTCGAAAGTTATCGTCAGATATTAGAGGTCGATATAGCGGGTGACAGGGAAGATATTGTTGAAATCATTGTTGATCCTCTTTTAATGGAAAGCTACAGCCTAGATCAAGCCGATATCTATAACCTGATTGCGTTAAACAATCGAGTGGTTGCTGCAGGCTTTGTCGATACTGGCTATGGTCGTTTCTCGGTTAAAGTTCCTTCGGTGTTTAACTCTCTAAAAGACGTGCTTGAGCTACCAATTAAAGTGGATGGTAAGCAGGTCGTGACCTTTGGTGATGTGGCCACGGTTCGTCGAGCGTTTCGAGATCCTGAAAGCTTTGCTCGCTTAGATGGTAAATCCGCGGTTGTCTTGGACATTAAGAAGCGCGCAGGTGAAAACATCATTGAAACGGTTGAGTTAGTGAAAGCCGTAATGGCTGGCGCTCAACAGCAAGCCGAATGGCCAAATAACTTATTGGTTAAGTACACTTGGGATGAATCCAAAGATGTGAAGATCATGCTCAATGATCTGCAAAACAACATTCTATCCGCCATCATTTTAGTGGTGATCGTTATCATCGCCATTCTTGGTGTCCGAACCGCGCTATTGGTCGGAATTTCAATTCCTGGATCATTCCTTACCGGGCTACTAGTGCTGTCTGTATTCGGTTTAACCGTCAACATTGTAGTGCTGTTCTCTTTGATCATGGCGGTTGGTATGTTGGTCGATGGCGCGATTGTGGTGACCGAATTTGCAGACAGGCGAATGCAAGAAGGTGAAGGACGTAAAGCCGCTTACCGGGATGCAGCTAAACGTATGGCATGGCCGATAACAGCGTCTACTGCGACAACCTTGGCGGCATTTGCTCCGTTATTGTTTTGGCCGGATGTGACGGGCGAATTCATGAAGTATTTGCCGTTAACCCTTATCGCTACTTTAACTGCTTCATTGATCATGGCGCTGTTATTTGTGCCCGTATTAGGCGGCTTGATTGGCAAACCTCAATACGTATCGTCTAAAAGCCAAGCTCGAATGGTCGCACTGCATAATGGTGACTTTTCACAAGCCACCGGCTTAACTAAGGCGTATTACCACACACTGTCGATTGCGATTAAGCACCCCTTTAAGATTCTTTGTAGTGCGATACTGCTCGCGGTTGCGGTTGGATTTACTTACTCCAAAGCTGGTCTTGGGGCTGAATTCTTCCCTGAGGTTGATCCGCCATTCTTTAATGTCAAAGTCCGCTCACATGGTGATCTCTCTATCCAAGAAAAGGATGGCATCATGCGTGATATTGAGCTGATGATGCTCAACCATGATGAGTTTGATACCGTTTATACGCGCACTGGTGGTGACGACCAGATTGGTTTGATCTCGATTACGCCTGTTGATTGGCAATACCGCCGCAGTGTTAAAGCGATCATTGATGAGTTGAAGGTACAAACCGATCAATACGCTGGTGTTGAGATTGAATATAAGTTTCCAGATGCAGGGCCTCCGGTTGAGAATGATTTAGTGATAGAGCTGTCGGCAAGAACGCCAGAGCAACTGAATCAGGCCGCAAAAATTGTGAGACATTGGGCGGATGGTAATCAAGCGCTGACTAATATCAGCGATACAGCAAGCAAAGACGGCATCGATTGGAAGGTGGATATTCGCCGCGACGATGCCGCTCGTTTTGCAGCTGATGCGACTTTGGTGGGTAATACCGTTCAATTTGTTACCAATGGTCTCAAGATTGGTGATTACCTGCCTGATGATTCTTCAGAAGAGGTCGATATCTTGGTGCGTTACCCTAATGATAAAAGAGATATCGGGCGCTTCGACCAACTGAGAGTTAAAACGCCTGCAGGCTTAGTGCCGATCACCAATTTTGCGCAGATAGTCCCTGACCATAAGCAAGACACGATCAAACGTCTTGATGGTAAGCGTGTAGTGAACATCATGGGTGATATGGAAGAGGGCTATAACCTTGCTCTCGAGTTGCCAAAGATCGAGCAAGCGTTGAGTGAGTTGGGTCTACCAAGTAGTGTCGAGTTTCGTATTCGTGGTCAAAATGAAGAACAAGAAAACTCTTCTGCTTTCTTACAAAGTGCTTTCTTGGTTGCTCTGGCGGTGATGGCTTTGATTCTGATTACTCAGTTTAATAGCTTCTATCAAGCGTTTTTGATTCTTAGTGCGGTGTTGTTTTCGACGGTAGGTGTATTTGTTGGTTTGCTTATCTTCCAGCGTCCGTTTGGCATCGTGATGTCTGGTATTGGAGTGATTGCACTGGCAGGTATAGTGGTGAACAACAACATTGTGCTGATCGATACCTATAACCAGTTGATTAAAAGAGGCTTGGATAAGCGAGATGCGATTCTAAGAACCGGAGTTCAACGTTTAAGACCTGTAATGCTGACTACTGTCACTACTATTTTAGGTTTGATGCCGATGGTGTTAGAGATGAACATCGACCTGATTAATCAAAAGATAGAATTCGGTGCTCCGAGCACGCAGTGGTGGTCGCAACTCGCTACCGCAATTGCGGGAGGCTTAGCATTCGCGACAGTCCTAACTTTGGTACTGACGCCTTGCCTATTGATGCTAGGGCGAGACAAGAAGCCAGAAGAATAGTCGATACAGTGGTTCGATGAACATAAAAAAGAGCGCCTTGGTGGGCGCTCTTTTCGTTGGTTTATATGGTTATTAATCTAATTAGTCACTAGTAGCCTAATTAGTTGCTAGTAACTGGCCGTATCGCTCTAGGTTATTCAATCGAATCTCCGAGTTCGCAATAAATGTTGCTTTTGCCTTACCGGTTAACGACTTAGATTGAGGCAATTTCACGGTACGCGCATTCTTATGTACGCCATTGACCAAGAATTCATAGTGTAAGTGTGGGCCAGTCACTCGGCCCGTACCACCCAAAGTACCAATGGTTTGGCCTTGTTTTACGCGCTGACCAGTTTTCACCATACGTCGCTTCATGTGCAGGTACTTGGTGATGTAGGTGTTGCTGTGGCGTATGAACACGTAGTTACCATTGAATTGGTTGTAACCCGACTTCTGAACGATACCGTCACCGGCAGCCCAGATAGGCGTGCCAACAGGGGCTGCGTAGTCAGTGCCGCGGTGAGCGCGAACCTTACCAGTTACTGGGTGTTTTCTGTTAGGGTTAAAGTTCGATGTTACACGACGAAAATCAATAGGAGAGCGCAAGAACGCTTTCTTCATTGCACGACCATTTTCATCGAAGTAGTTGCCGCTCTTATCATCTAATACCGCGGTAAATGAATCACCTTGGTTTTTGAATACGGCTGCTATGATCTTACCGCGACCAACCACTTCACCTTCAACTACTTTTTCTTGGTATAAGATTTTGAAGCTGTCATTCTTACGAATATCTAACGCAAAGTCGATATCCCAACCGAAGATGCCCGCCAGTTCCATAATTTGGTTTGCGGTTAAACCTGCGCTTACGCCAGCGTTCCAGAAATTCGAGGTGATGTCGGCTTCGGCATAATTGTATTGGTAGGCAACCTCTTTCTTGTCGAAACTAGAGGAAAACGAATCGCCAGACTTAGTGATCTTAAAGCTTTCAAACGCACTAAGCTGTCGTTTTAGCTGAATAAGGTCGTTGTTTTCATCAAAGCCAAACTGCAATACATCACCAGGTCTTAGGTTAGACAGCTGCTTCTTAATATCATTGTTGGTATTAAGTAGGGTGATCAGCAAGCGGTATGAGAGGCCAATACGTTCGAATAGAACAGAAGTGCTTTCGCCAGAACGAACGGTATATTTTTCCCAATTGAGCACAGCTGTTGGTGGCGCATCACTTGAGCCCATAAGCGCGGATGTATTGATAGTCAGTGGGTAATGTTTCCCCACCACTAAAGCGCCCGTATCGTCACGTAAACTGTTGACGTCGGGGAGTAAGAAAATCGCGACGAAAATTACGGCACTAAAAAATGCGATAAAAGCCCGGTGCAAAATAGGAAGGCGTGCAAAAATAGACAACATGTTCCGGTTCGTTCTGTAAATATTATGAAAATCGACGACGGAATAGTGTAACTGGTTTCAAAATACATCGCTATTCAAGTAAGATGTCTAATTATTATATTTTTGCCAAATCTGTGGGAGTGAACAAGAATGGCGAGTATTGAAGCTGCACTAGCCGAGATCAAACGTGGCGTAGAAGAACTGATTCCAGAAGACGAACTCATTGCTAAATTAAAAGAAGGTCGTCCTTTACGCATTAAACTGGGTGCTGATCCAACAGCTCCAGATATCCACCTAGGCCATACGGTTATCTTTAACAAGCTTCGTGCTTTCCAAGAGCTTGGTCATGAAGTGACATTCCTTATCGGTGATTTCACTGCAATGGTTGGTGACCCATCAGGTAAGAACTCAACCCGTCCACCGCTAAGCCGTGAAGACGTATTGAAGAATGCTGAAACTTACAAAGAGCAAGTATTCAAGATTCTAGATCCTGCGAAAACGCAAATTCGTTTCAACTCTGAGTGGCTATCTGAGCTTGGTGCTGAAGGCATGATTCGTCTTGCTTCTAACCAAACTGTTGCTCGTATGCTTGAGCGTGATGACTTCAAAAAGCGTTACGCTGGTGGTCAACCGATTGCAATCCACGAATTCATGTACCCACTTCTACAAGGTCACGACTCTGTTGCACTAGAGAGCGACGTTGAGCTTGGCGGTACTGACCAGAAGTTTAACCTGCTAATGGGTCGTGAACTGCAAAAAGCTGCCGGTCAAAAACCACAAGCGGTACTAATGATGCCACTACTTGTTGGTCTAGACGGCGTGAAGAAGATGTCTAAGTCTGCGCACAACTACATCGGTATCAGCGAAGCACCAAGCGAGATGTTTGGTAAGATCATGTCTATCTCTGACGATCTAATGTGGAGTTACTACGAACTACTGTCTTTCCGTCCTCTTGAAGAAGTTGCGGAACTGAAAGCTGGCGTTGATGCAGGTAAGAACCCGCGTGACGTTAAAGTGCTTCTTGCTAAAGAGATCATCGCGCGTTTCCACAGTGAAGCAGATGCTGAAGCCGCTGAGCAAGAATTTGTTAACCGTTTTGCTAAGAACCAAGTTCCTGATGAAATGCCTGAATTTGAATTCGAAGCAGGTCTACCAATTGCGAACGTTCTAAAAGAAGCGGGTCTAGTAAACTCGACTTCTGATGCGATGCGTATGATCAAGCAAGGCGCGGCTAAGCTTGAAGGCGAGAAGATTGAAGACAGCAAATTCGTACCTGAAGCAGGTACTGCGGTTTACCAAGTAGGTAAGCGTAAGTTTGCTCGTATTACTATTAAGTAATAATGCATATCAATAATTGAAATCAAAGGCATCCACGGATGCCTTTTTTATTGACTTAAAATTGACGAAACTTTGAAACGCCTATTGCTACACTATGCGCGCTGTCAAATTGACAGTAATTCTGGAGATTTTTATGAACAATACCGACCATCCTCCTAGTTTGAATGGAGAAGAATAACCTGTCTCGGTATTGATCTATTGTCCTGCCGTTCAGGTAGGGTATCTTTGTTTTTCCCCCTCATTCTTTTCCACACACTAGATTCTAACAAGTAGACACACCAGTAGCTTTAAGCTCTTGGTGCGCATAAATCTATAAATCTATAAATCTATAAATCTATAAATCTATAAATCTATAAATCTATAAATCTATGCTATTTGTTTTGATGGTCGTTACCTTTGCCAATCGGGAGATTCGCCATGACGGTAATGAACAACGCTTTTTTATCTATTGAAGCTCTGTATTCAGAGCAAGACATCCAAGCTGTATCGAATGCATTTCAACAGTACGGACGTGAACAACAAATTAACCTTTTGAACCGTATGCCGCTTGAAGATGCGGTGTTAGTACTGGGGCAATGCTCTCTTAGTACGATTCAGACTTTACTTAGTGAGTTAGAAGAGCAGGGCTTTGAGAAGCGCTCTCGACATCTAGCTCACCAACTAGGGCTGATCTATTCAGAGGTTGAACCTCAGCAGGGCTATCTTTCTACTGGAGTAATGAGCCACGTTAGGCAGCGCATCGGTTGGATTATTGCATTAGCACTGCTAGGTATTGTCTCTGGGCTTATTATTGCTCAGTATGAAGATATCCTTAGCCAACTGGTGCTTCTGGCGATTTATATGCCAGTAATCGCTGCTGCGGGTGGTAACACAGGAACGCAAGCTGCAACTTTGGTGATTAGAGCCTTGGCTACTGGCGAGTTGAAGAAGCGCCAATGGGCCAACGTTCTATGGAAAGAGTTTAGAGTCGCCATCTGCTTAGCACTTGCGATTGCAGTGGTGATGATTGGTCGTATTTTGCTGTTTAGCGAAAACCAATCGACAGGTGGTTATGATATCAACATGATTGCCCTTGCGATTGCGGTAGCGCTGTTTATTCAAGTGACCATATCTACCGTACTCGGAGGCGGGTTACCGATAGTTGCTAGGCTATTTAAGCTTGATCCTGCGGTGTTAGTGAGTCCAGTACTCGCTTCGATAGTGGATATCTCAGGGATGTGGATCTACTTCACTGTCGTGAACTCATTCCTAGGAATCGCTTAAAAGCTTCTAAAAATAGCTAAAATACATGTTAGAAATGAAAATGGCGCTGAAGATCTTCAGCGCCATTTTTTATCGGGTAATTAACCGTTTACACAAGTTAACCACTATTGATATTCACTTTGTGTTTGACTGAATTCGACCACATCTTTGTAGAAAGCACGTTCAAACTGGGTGATTGGCGCTTCTACTGGCTTGTCTGGATCTTGTTCTTCAGGGAAGTAATCACGGACAAACTGCACAAACAGAGAGTTTGGATTCCCTGTTTTATCTAATCCGTATCCCGCCATGTTGTAACTGCCATATAAAGATCCGCTCTTTGCAACAATGTTGCCTTGGATCGGTGCTTTTCTCATGCTTTGACGGTATTTGAGCGTTCCATCAGTGCCAGATGTAGGCATTGCCTCGATTAAGTTGAGCTGCTGATCATTTTCCCAGATATAACGAAGTACCTGCGCCATCGTCTGCGACCTCATTCGGTTATTTCTAGAAAGCCCTGAACCGTCGACCAATTGTGCTTTACTGAGGTCGATATTGGCCTTGGTTAGTAGTATCTGCTTTATCGCTTCAGTGCCGTTGTTGAAACTACCCGGTTGCACATAAAATGTTTCTCCTAGAGTTTTGGTTAGGTTGTCTGCGATAAGATTATCTGACTTCTTGAGCATGGTATCGAGTAGTTCAGGAAGTTTTTCTGAGTTGTGACTAGCGACTAACGTGGTCTTGCCAGGTTTATTTTTTTTACTAACTAATACATCACCTTTTACTTCTATTTTCAGTTCTTTGAGAAGCGATGTAACGACTTGATAGGTGTAACGTTCTGGATTTTGAATCGCGAACTTGAGTGGCAGTGGCTTTTTACGCTCAACTAAGCAGCCAGAGAGCTTATAAGCGTTATCTGGTGTCGTTATGAGCTCCAAGTCGCATTGTGTTGCCTTCTGCCCAGAGCGAGTTACCGTGGCTGCAGAGGTTGTCACGTCTATCGGGTAGTGAGCCGGAATATAGACCCGAGTGCTGCCGTTATCTTTTGTATAAATAGAAGCTTGCGCGCAATTGCTGTCCAGTGTCATCGCACTCGAAGGCGCGCTGTAACAAACCCCTAGAATGTCCCAAGGCCAACCAACGGCTCGCTGATAGCCAGTAAAAGCTGAACTATCGAGATACAAGTTACCTTCGATGGTTTTAGATTGCGACTTAGCGTATTGAGCTAAAAGACTTTTTAGGTGTTCTCGTTGTAGTGTTGGGTCGCCGCTAAATGAGATCACAACATCCTTATTCGAACGGGAAATACTTGTCGTGTAGTGAAAATCATCACCTAACTCTAATTTAGCTGCCAAAGCCGTGACTAATTTTAAGGTACTGGCTGGTGGGTAAAGGCTGTCACTGTTAGTTTTCATTTCGTTTGAATTACCATTCAGTGATTCCAATATTAAACTTGTGCTACTACCGTCTGGCAATTTATCTAAAGGGGCATATGCGAAAGTGTTAGTCGAGAAAATGCTAATGGAAAAACCACATACAAGTAGGGTGGGTAGAAGGCGCATAGAAGATTTCTTGGATGGTTGATATTTTCAGTATACAGATATAAAAAACGCCCGCTAGATAGCGGGCGTTTTGATTCTCAATTAACTAATTGATCAATTAGATAATCAGAATTAGAAGTCGTAACGTAGACCTAGAGCTAGCTCGTCTTCAGCGTCAGCAGAGCTTGCTGTGCCGTTAGTTAGCTTGTTAGTAGTACCGATCGTGTCACCTTCAGAGATTAGGTTGAAGTTGTACGATACGTAACCACGGAAGTTAGGCTTGAAGTAGTAAGTAGCATCGATTGCGATGTTATCAGCAGATGTTTTGCTATCAGTTTCAGCGTTGTTGTACGTAGTTGAGAATACAGTTTGGCCTAGTGTGTAAGCTGCTGCTAATTCGTAACCAGTGTAGTCTACAGCGTCGTTAGAGTTAACACCTGTAGTTTGTTTTTCACCATCTGTGAATACACCTGCGAAGTACAGGTCAGAGATAGCATAAGAACCAGAAAGCATGTACTCGTTAGATTGGTCTTGGTCTGCGTAACCAGCACCTAGCTTAACGCCAGTTTCGCCGATTGCGTAGATAGCAGATAGAGAGTAGCCGTCTTTACCGTTGTCTGTGAACTCACCGTTAGCATCAACACCATCACGGTCTGCAAAACGGTAGCTTGCTTTTAGGCCTAGATCTTGGAATTGACCTTTGTAAGAAAGCATGTTGTCTGAACGGTCAGCTACTGCGATTTTGTCTGCAGCAGAGTTACCGTGGTAAGCCATGATATCTGTAAAGTCAGTGATTACGCCTAGAGCACCGTCGTTTTTACCGTAAGTTACTTCACCGAATGTACCGCCTAGACCAGCGTACGTGTAACGGTTTGTAATGCTGCCGTCGTTGTTATCAGTAGAGCCGCCGTTTTCAGCAGTTGTGAATTCGCCTTCGTAGAAACCAACACCGTATAGGCCGTCTTGGATTTCAACTTTACCTAGGAAGTTAAGACGCACACGTGTTTTGTCTTCAGCTTTGCCATCTTTTAGAGATAGACGAGCTTCAGCACGGCCGCCCATTTCAACAGAGTTACCGTCTTGGTTGTATAGTTCTGCCGCGTTAGCGCCAGTAGCAAGAGCTGCAGCAGATACAGCAAGCGCGATCATAGTCTTGTTCATGTTATTAATTCCTAATTACTGTCCATAAAGGTATTTATTAAGGATTTGAATCCTTTTAGTGTCTTGCCTGTATTAATCAGGCTTCATAACCATGATTAGGTCAGAACGCTAAAAAATGCCAGTGCAATCCATGAGTTACTTTTTACCCCTAAAGTTCCTTAGCTAGTTAGTAAAATGATATAAATTGAAAAACTGAACACTGTTTTATTATGTTGATTTATTCTTAACTTGTTGTTTTTGTAGTTGTATTTTAAAAGTGTGATCTACATTTATTTGGTTTGTTTTTGTTTTTTTTAGGTATTCAATTGCTGACTTATTGATGGGGAGGTTATTATTCATTTTTGTGATGTCTGTAATTTAGAGCTAGATAAAGCTTTTATAAGACAAAGTGGAATAAAGGTGATTTAGCCATCAAGTTTGTTTACACTAAGCCAAATTGTTTTGTTTCTATCACCCAATAAGTATGTTGGGTGGATTTATGTTGGCCAAAGAAAGCTTTGGCATAGAGGTAAAAAATGGAAAAGGTTCCAATGACAGTACGTGGCGCTCAGCAGCTACGTGACGAATTAGATCGCCTACTTAAGCTACGTCCTATTATTTCAGCAGCTATTGGTGAAGCACGTGAACTCGGTGATTTGAAAGAGAATGCAGAGTACCACGCCGCTCGTGAAGAGCAGGGTATCTGTGAAGCTCAAATTCGAGATATAGAATATAAGCTATCGCTAGCTCAGATCATCGATGTAACTCAGATGGATAATACGGGTAAGATTATCTTTGGTACGACAGTAACTTTGATCGATGTCGATACGGATGAAGAATTCCGCTACCAGATCGTTTCTGAAGATGAAGCTGACATCAAAACTGGTCGTATTTCTGTGAAGTCACCAATTGCACGTGGTCTTATCGGTAAGATGGAAGGCGATGAGGTTATTATCTCTACACCTGGTGGCGATAAAGATTTCGAAATCGACAAAGTAGAATATATCTAATTGAATTTTCTTTGTTTCTGATAAGTAAAAAGGTCGCTTAATGCGACCTTTTTCGTTTCTCACGCTACACTAAAAGATAAGCGCTATGGCTTTCTCTTAGTGGAAGTTAGCTTATATTAAGCTCGCTTATTTACGTGGAATCTCGATTTTACGTGCTTCTGACTGACGGAATAGTACTAGAACTTTACCGATAGTCTGTACTTTTTCAGCTTTAGTTTCACGTACAATTGCATCGATAATCAGTTGCTTAGTCTCACGGTCTTCTGATGCAACTTTAATCTTGATCAGTTCGTGGTGGTCTAGAGCTAATTCGATTTCCGCTAGAACAGCTTCAGTAAGTCCATTTGCGCCCATTAGCACAACAGGTTTTAAACTGTGAGCTAGGCCCTTTAGATGCTGCTTTTGTTTGGTACTTAGGTTCATTACGCGGCCAATTTTCTTTACTATTAGGGTTGAAAAAACCTATTTTAACGCCATCTAAAGCTGAAGACTATAATTTATTCAGCAATTAGTACTTTCCTCCAATTTAGGTATCCAATGAGCAAACAGAAACACTCGGCCAGTTCAGGCCGTTGGTTGAAGGAACACTTCGACGACAAGTACGCAAATGAAGCTAGAAAGAAAGGCTATCGTTCACGTGCTTATTTCAAAATGGAAGAGATTCAAACGAAAGATAAATTGCTGTCTCCTGGGATGACCATTGTGGATTTGGGTGCAGCGCCTGGCGGTTGGTCTCAATATGCTGCTAAGATTGTTGGAGACAACGGACAAATCATTGCGTGTGATTTGTTACCAATGGACCCGATTGCTGGTGTTAGCTTTTTACAAGGCGATTTCCGCGAAGAAGCAGTGCTAGATGCCTTGTTGGAGCGTATACAACCAAACATGGTTGATGTCGTGATGTCAGATATGGCACCTAATATAGCAGGCAACAATTCTGTGGATCAGCCAAGAGCTATGTATTTAGTTGAATTAGCTTTGGATATGTGTCGACAAGTTCTAGCTACCAATGGTAGTTTTGTTGTAAAAGTATTCCAAGGCGAAGGGTTTGACCAATACGTTAAGGACGTCCGCGAGATGTTTAAAACAGTAAAAGTCAGAAAACCCGACTCTTCTCGAGCTCGATCTCGTGAAGTGTTTATCGTAGCCACTGGTTACAAAGGTTAACGATTCTCTTCCAATAGTGAGAGTTAACAACATGGCTACAGGTTACAAACTGTAGTACCCTACCTTTAATTACAATTAGTTATCGAGAGGCTTACACCTTGAGTGACATGGCAAAAAATTTAATTCTGTGGCTTGTTATCGCGGTAGTGTTGATGTCGGTATTCCAGAGCTTTGGCCCTGGAGAAAGTAACGGCAGAGCAGTAGATTACACCACGTTTGTACAGGAAGTTGGCCAAGGCCAGATTCAAGACGCACAGTTCAATAACAGCGAAATCACTTTCACACGTCGTGGTGGTGGTTCTAAGTATGTAACTTACATGCCTGTTTATGATCAAAAGCTACTTGATGACTTAATTAATCAAAACGTAAAAGTTCAGGGTACACCACCTGAAGAACAGAGCCTGCTTGGCACTATCTTCATCTCATGGTTCCCTATGATCTTACTAATTGGTGTGTGGATTTTCTTCATGCGTCAAATGCAAGGCGGCGGCGGCGGTAAAGGCGCGATGTCTTTCGGTAAGAGTAAAGCTCGAATGATGAGCGAAGAACAAATCAAAACGATGTTTGCTGATGTTGCAGGTTGTGACGAAGCAAAAGAAGACGTGAAAGAGCTTGTGGATTACCTTCGTGATCCAAGCCGCTTCCAAAAGCTAGGTGGTAAGATCCCGACAGGTATCCTGTTGGTTGGCCCTCCTGGTACGGGTAAAACATTGCTTGCAAAAGCGATTGCCGGTGAAGCGAAAGTACCGTTCTTTACGATTTCTGGTTCTGACTTCGTTGAAATGTTTGTTGGTGTTGGTGCATCTCGTGTGCGTGACATGTTCGAACAAGCGAAGAAAGCGGCACCTTGTATCATCTTTATCGATGAAATCGATGCTGTAGGTCGTCAACGTGGTGCTGGTGTTGGTGGTGGTCACGATGAACGTGAACAAACACTAAACCAAATGCTGGTTGAGATGGATGGTTTCGAAGGTAATGAAGGAATTATTGTTATCGCTGCGACTAACCGTCCAGACGTACTAGACCCAGCATTACTTCGTCCTGGTCGTTTTGACCGTCAAGTGGTGGTTGGTCTACCTGATGTACGTGGTCGTGAACAGATTCTTAAAGTGCACATGCGTAAAGTGCCACTATCGGGTGATGTTGAACCATCTCTGATTGCTCGTGGTACTCCTGGTTTCTCTGGTGCAGATCTTGCGAACCTTGTGAACGAAGCGGCGCTATTTGCAGCTCGCGGTAACAAGCGCAATGTATCTATGGTTGAGTTCGAACTAGCTAAAGATAAAATCATGATGGGTGCAGAGCGCCGTTCAATGGTGATGTCTGAAGAAGTGAAAGAGTCAACGGCTTACCATGAAGCGGGTCACGCAATTGTTGGTCGTCTGGTACCTGAACACGATCCAGTGTACAAGGTGTCAATCATTCCACGTGGTCGTGCACTTGGTGTCACTATGTACCTACCTGAGCAGGACCGCGTAAGCATGTCTCGCCAACATCTAGAATCAATGATCTCTAGTTTGTATGGTGGTCGTCTTGCTGAAGAACTTATCTACGGTAAAGACAAAGTTTCGACTGGTGCGTCTAACGATATCGAACGTGCAACTGATATTGCTCGTAAGATGGTAACGCAGTGGGGCTTCTCTGAAAAACTGGGTCCTCTTCTATATGCTGAAGAAGAAGGCGAAGTTTTCCTTGGTCGTGGCATGAGCCAAGCGAAACATGTTTCTGACGATACTACTAAGCTGATCGATGAAGAAATTCGTATTCTAATCGACCGCAACTATGCTCGTGCGAAGCAAATTCTTGAAGAGAACATGGATATCATGCACTCGATGAAAGATGCGCTAATGAAGTTTGAAACGATTGATGCAGGTCAGATTGATGACTTGATGGAACGTAAAGACGACATTCGTGAGCCAGCTGGTTGGGGTGATCAGGCGAAAGCAGAACCTGCAAAGGAAGAAGCTAAACCTGAAGCGAAATCAGAAGAGCAAACTAAAGCCGAACCAAAAGCTGAAGAGTCGCAAGTTGAAGAAGTTAAGTCTGAATCAGACGATGCTCAAAACAAAGATTCTTAATCGCTAAGCTTTAAATTAAAACCCTGAGTACGCTCAGGGTTTTTCTGTTTATAGCCCAAGATGTTTTTACCTTTAAGACCCGCCTTCCATGATATTAAAAGCACATAATAAAACGCTCGTTTTAGACCGCCCACATGTGATGGGTATCCTCAATGTCACGCCTGACTCTTTCTCTGATGGCGGGAAATTCAATTCATTAGATAATGCTTTACTGCAAGCTGAGCGAATGATTCAAGTTGGTGTTAGCATTATTGACATTGGTGGTGAATCAACTCGTCCGGGAGCACCTGACGTATCTTTAGAAGAGGAGCTCGCTCGCGTTATCCCTGCCATTAAAGCAATTCGCGCCAAGTTTGATGTGTGGATCTCTATTGATACCAGTAAAGCAGAAGTGATGCGCCAAGCTGTTGAAGCGGGGGCTGACTTGATCAATGATGTGCGCGCATTACAAGAGCCCGGAGCTCTAGAAGCAGCCGCCAATGCTAAGGTACCAGTTTGCCTGATGCACATGAAAGGTCAGCCAAGAACCATGCAAGCTAACCCAAATTACGATGATGTTCTAACGGATGTTGAAGCTTTTTTAAAAGAAAGGGTGGAAGCGTGTGAAGCTGTTGGTATATCAAAAGAGCAGCTGATTCTAGATCCTGGTTTTGGTTTTGGTAAAACCATTGAACACAATTACCACCTATTAGCGCACCTAGAAAAATTTCACACGCTTGGGTTGCCAGTCTTAGCGGGGATGTCGAGAAAGTCGATGATCTTTAAGCTATTAGACAAAGCCCCGGCAGATTGCATGGTCGCTAGCGTCACTTGCGCTACTATCGCGGCAATGAAAGGCGCACAAATTATTCGCGTTCACGATGTTGAAGATACATTGGAAGCGATGAAGATAATCGAAGTGATGAATAACAATCACTAATCATAATTAAGGAAAATCACTATGTCTGATAAGAGACGTTATTTCGGCACAGATGGTGTGCGTGGCAAAGTTGGCCAGTACCCTATTACACCTGATTTTGTTCTGAAGCTTGGCTGGGCTGCGGGTCGTGTTCTTGCGAAACAGGGCACAAAGAAAGTCATCATTGGTAAAGATACTCGTATCTCTGGCTACATGCTGGAGTCTGCGCTAGAAGCAGGTCTTGCTGCTGCTGGTCTGCAGGCTACGTTTACTGGCCCAATGCCAACACCTGCCGTTGCTTACCTAACTCAAACCTTCCGCGCGGAAGCTGGTATCGTTATCTCTGCATCGCACAACCCTTACTACGATAACGGTATCAAATTCTTCTCTTCTGAGGGAACAAAACTACCAGATGATATCGAGTTGGCGATTGAAGCCGAATTGGATAAAGAGATCGAATGTGTTGACTCATTTGAGCTTGGTAAAGCGGTACGTTTAAACGATGCCGCTGGTCGTTATATTGAATTTTGTAAGAGCACATTCCCAAATCAGATGACACTTGCTGGCATGAAGATTGTTGTCGATTGTGCTCATGGTGCGACTTACCATATTGCACCTGCTGTATTTAAAGAGCTAGGTGCTGAAGTTATTGCGATTGGTGTTGAGCCAAACGGTACTAACATCAACCATGAAGTGGGTGCTACCGATGTACGTGCTCTGCAAGCAAAAGTACTTGAAGAAAAAGCGGCCTTAGGCCTTGGCTTTGATGGTGATGGTGACCGTATCATTATGGTTGACGAGCTAGGCAACAAAGTTGATGGTGACCAAATTGCTTACATCATTGCTCGTGATGCCCTGCGCCGTGGTGAGTTGAAAGGTGGCGTTGTTGGTACACTAATGACCAACCTTGGTATGGAAAATGGCCTTAAGCAGTTAGGTATTCCGTTTGTACGTGCGGCTGTTGGTGACCGTTATGTAATGGAACAGCTTCTTGCTAAAGGCTGGAAGATCGGTGCCGAAAACTCGGGTCACGTTATCCTACTAGATAAAGTGACGACGGGTGATGCTATCGTTGCTGCTCTGCAAGTATTGGCTTCAGTTGTTGATAGCGAAATGACTCTGAATGAGCTGTCTCAAGGCATGACGTTGTACCCTCAAGTTCTAGAAAACGTTCGTTTCAGCGGAGACTCAAACCCATTAGAAGCAGAAGCGGTAAAAGCAGCGGTTGTTGAAGTAGAAGCAGAGCTTGGCGAGAAAGGTCGTGTGCTATTACGTAAGTCTGGTACAGAGCCACTACTACGCGTGATGGTTGAAGGCGAAGATGCTGAGCTTGTTCAAGCATCTGCGCTTAAGATTGCAGATGCAGTAAAAGCAAACTGCTAATTTAACCTTTTACTTAACAGGCGCAACGAATAGCGCCTGTGATTAGAAGTGATTGGCTTATATAGCGGTCAAAAGATATAACGGTCAATAGAGACGTAAATGAGTTTTGTGTCGCTTTTGACCTTTTTTTGACCATTCGCTTGGTAAAGGCTTATTTTTTAGCAAATTCTCCTTGTCAGTCAACGTAGCATTCGCTAGTATTGCTCGGCCTTCAGTTAGGAGGTCGCTAGCCTTGTTCTGAAAAATAGTTTTTTGAACGGCGCTGGCTCAACAATTAGGAACATAGGTGGAAAAATGTTTACAGTTCTACTTGTGATTTACCTGTTGGCAGCGCTTGGTGTAATTGGCCTAGTGTTGATTCAACAAGGTAAAGGCGCAGATATGGGAGCCTCTTTCGGTGCTGGCGCTTCAAACACTGTGTTTGGTGCTGGTGGCTCAGGAAATTTCCTTACCCGAATGACTGCAATTTTTGCAACTACATTTTTTATCCTTAGCTTAGTGCTTGGTAATATGTCTACACATAAAACTGAGTCACAATGGATTGACCCGACTCAAGGTCAGGTAATTCAACAAGCTGATGATGCAGTGAGTGAAGTTCCGGCGCAAGGCGACGAAATTCCACAATAATCTGTAAAGATTTGATGCCGAGATGGTGAAATTGGTAGACACGCTAGCATGAGGTGCTAGTGCCTTAGGGTGTGAGGGTTCGAGTCCCTCTCTCGGCACCATGTTTACAAACTTGTAAAACATCTTGTTGGGCGTATAATGCTCACAAGTCGGACGCGGGATGGAGCAGTTTGGTAGCTCGTCGGGCTCATAACCCGAAGGTCGTCGGTTCAAATCCGGCTCCCGCAACCAATTTCAATGCTATTATATAGCTTGTATTGGTAGCAAGTTTGCACAGTGTGAACCTCACTGTGAGTTAAGTGTGATATCGAATATGATGGCACTTAACATATAAGGGTCCAGCAACAAAAACCCCGGCTTATACGGGGTTTTTTGTTATCTAAGCATTTATAAATGCGTTTAGATAATGTTTGCTTGGAATTTAAATTGGGCTTTGAGCCCTTTTTTTGTTTCTGGAGTGGTTAAATGACTGGTTTAGAAAGACAACTTACTGAAATGCTTGACGCTCCAGTAGCAGCATCAGGTTATGAGTTAGTTGGATTAGAATTTATTCGTGCTGGTGAGCACTCAACGCTACGTATTTACATCGATTCACCGAATGGTATCAATGTAGATGATTGCGCTGAAGTTAGTCACCAAGTAAGTGCCGTAATGGACGTTGAAGATCCAATTTCAGTGGCTTATAACCTTGAAGTGTCTTCACCAGGTTTAGAGAGACCACTGTTCAAAGCAGAGCATTACCAACAATTTATTGGTCACGAGGTAAGCATCGTTTTGAAAATGGCTGTCGGCAACCGTCGTAAATGGAAAGGTGATATCCAATCTATCGAAGGCGAGACAGTGAAAGTATTGGTTGAAGGACAAGAAGAAGAATTCGTCCTGAGCAATATTGCGAAAGCTAACCTGATCCCTAAATTTTAGTTCTCCTAGAGAGAAGAGCTTAAGAGGCTAGATTAATGAACAAAGAAATTTTGGCGGTAGTAGAAGCTGTTTCTAATGAGAAAGCAGTTCCTCGTGAGCGTATTTTTGAAGCGCTTGAAATCGCGCTTGCAACGGCAACAAAAAAGAAAAGCGAACTAGAAATTGAAGTTCGTGTTGAAATCGATCGTAAAACGGGTGATTTCGAAACTTTCCGTCGTTGGGAAGCTGTTGAGGAAGTTGAATTCCCAACAAAAGAAATCTCTATTGAAGCTGCAAAGTACGATGATCCAGAGATCGAACTTGGCGGTTTCATTGAAGATGACATCGAATCAGTAACGTTTGACCGTATTACGACTCAAACGGCTAAGCAAGTAATCGTACAGAAAGTACGTGAAGCTGAACGCGCTCAAATCGTTGAACAGTTCATCGACAACGAAGGCGAGCTAGTAACTGGCGCAGTTAAGAAAGTTAACCGTGACACTATTATTCTTGACCTAGGTAACAACGCTGAAGCGGTAATCCTTCGTGATGACCAACTTCCTCGTGAAAACTTCCGTCCAGGTGACCGTGTTCGTGGTCTTCTTTACGCAGTTAAACCAGAAGCTCGTGGTTTCCAGCTTTTCGTTACTCGTTCGAAGCCAGAAATGCTAGCTGAACTATTCCGTGTTGAAGTGCCTGAGATTGGTGAAGAGCTAATTGAACTTAAAGGTGCTGCACGTGACGCTGGTTCTCGTGCTAAAATCGCAGTGAAAACAAACGACAAACGTATTGACCCAGTTGGTGCGTGTGTTGGTATGCGTGGCGCACGTGTACAAGCTGTTTCTAACGATCTTGGCGGTGAGCGTATTGATATCGTTCTTTGGGACGATAACCCGGCTCAATTCGTAATCAACGCAATGGCTCCTGCTGATGTTGCTTCAATCATCGTTGATGAAGACGCACACTCTATGGATATCGCTGTTGAAGCGGATAACCTAGCACAAGCAATTGGCCGTAGCGGTCAAAACGTACGTCTAGCTTCTCAACTGACTGGTTGGGAACTGAACGTAATGACTGTTGCTGACCTAGAGAAGAAGCACCAAGAAGAAGCAGTAGCTTCTATTGAAAACTTCATGAAGCACCTAGACATTGAAGAAGACTTTGCTCAAATGCTTGTTGAAGAAGGCTTCTCTACACTTGAAGAAGTAGCATATGTTCCTGTAAACGAGCTTCTTGAAGTCGACGGTCTAGACGAAGGTATCGTTGAAGAACTACGTAACCGCGCAAAAGACGCACTGACTACTCTAGCGCTAGCGAAAGAAGAAACTTTCGACGGTGTTGAGCCTGCTGAAGACTTACTTGCACTTGAAGGTCTTGAGCGTGAAATGGCTTACAAGCTAGCAGCAAAAGGCGTTGCGACATTGGAAGACCTAGCTGACCAAGGCGTTGATGAACTAGAAGGCATCGAAGACCTAACTGCAGAGCGTGCAGGCGAGCTAATTATGGCTGCACGTAACATCTGTTGGTTCGGCGACGAAGAATAATTCAGCAAGGAGAGAAAGCGGTATGACACAATTAACAGTTAAAGCACTGAGTGAAGAGATTGGTACGCCAGTTGACCGCTTAATTGAACAACTTGCTGATGCAGGCATGAAGAAATCAGGGTCGGATCAAGTGACTGATTCAGAGAAGCAAACATTGCTAACGCACCTTAAAAAGGAGCACGGCGATACTTCTGGTGAAACAGAACCGACTCGTTTAACTCTTCAACGCAAGACCCGCAGCACGCTAAGTGTTGCCGCTGGAGGCGGTAAGAGTAAGGATGTTCAAGTAGAGGTACGTAAAAAGCGTACTTACGTGAAGCGCAGCACTATTGAAGATGAAGCGAAACGTGAAGCTGAGGAAGTAGCTAATCGTGAAGCGGAAGAGAAAGCACAACGCGATGCTGAAGAGCAAGCGAAACGTGATGCTGCAGAGAAAGCACAGCGCGAAGCCGAAGAAAAAGTAACACGTGAAGCGGATGCAAAACGTGAAGCTGAAGAGAAGGCTCAACGCGCACAAGCTGAAAAGGCTAAAAAAGACATGAATTCAAAAAATGCAGACGCTAACGCACAAGCGAAAAAAGAAGCGGATGAACTTAAAGCTCGTCAAGAGCAAGAAGCAACTCGTAAAGCAGAAGCTGAAGCAGCTAAGCTTGTTGAAGAAGCTCGTAAGTTAGCAGAAGAGAACCAAGAACGCTGGTCTGAAGAAGAGAAGAAGAAGAAAGAGCAAGAGAAATCTGCGGATTACCATGTGACTACTTCTACTTACGCTCGTGAAGCTGAAGATGCGGCAGATAAGAAAGATGAGAAAGCCCCTCGTCGTCGCAAGAAGAAAGCAGCTCCAGCTAACCAACCTACAAACAACCGTGGTGGTCGTAACCAACGTGGTCGTGGCGGTAAAGGTAAGCTTGCTAAACCAACTTCAATGCAGCAAGGCTTCGATAAGTCAGCGACTGTTGCTAAATCTGACGTTGCTATCGGCGAAACTATCGTTGTTTCTGAACTGGCGAGCAAAATGTCAGTTAAAGCAACTGAAGTTATCAAAGTAATGATGAAGATGGGCGCTATGGCGACTATCAACCAAGTGATCGACCAAGAAACAGCACAACTTGTTGCTGAAGAAATGGGTCACAAGGTAATCCTACGTAAAGAAAACGAACTTGAAGAAGCAGTACTAGCTGACCGTGATAGCGATGCTATCGCTGAAGGTCGTGCTCCTGTTGTTACTATCATGGGTCACGTTGACCACGGTAAAACTTCAACTCTTGATTACATTCGTAAAGCACACGTTGCTTCTGGCGAAGCTGGCGGTATCACGCAGCACATTGGTGCTTACCACGTAGATACTGACAACGGCATGATCACTTTCCTTGATACTCCTGGACACGCGGCGTTTACAGCTATGCGTGCTCGTGGTGCTCAAGCGACAGATATCGTTGTACTTGTAGTAGCTGCAGATGATGGCGTAATGCCACAGACAATCGAAGCAATCCAGCACGCGAAAGCGGCAGGCGTTCCTCTGATTGTTGCTGTGAACAAGATCGATAAAGAGGGTGCAAACCCAGACAACGTTAAAAATGAGCTAGCTCAATACGACGTTATCCCTGAAGAGTGGGGCGGTGAGAACATCTTCGTTCATATCTCTGCAAAACAGGGTACAAACATCGATGGTCTTCTAGAAGCAATTCTTCTTCAGTCTGAAGTTCTTGAGCTTACAGCGGTTAAAGAAGGCATGGCGTCTGGTGTTGTTGTTGAATCTCGTCTTGATAAAGGTCGCGGTCCAGTTGCAACAGTACTAGTACAGTCTGGTACTCTAAACAAAGGCGACATCGTTCTTTGTGGTCAAGAGTACGGCCGTGTTCGTGCAATGCGCGATGAGAACGGCAGAGACATCGAAACTGCAGGTCCATCTATCCCTGTGGAAATTCTAGGTCTTTCTGGCGTACCGGCATCAGGTGACGAAGCGACTGTTGTACGTGATGAGCGTAAAGCACGTGAAGTTGCGAACTACCGTCAAGGTAAATTCCGTGATGTTAAACTAGCTCGCCAACAAAAAGCGAAACTAGAGAACATGTTCGCGAACATGACGGCTGGCGAAGTTGCTGAGCTTAACGTTGTACTTAAAGCTGACGTTCAAGGTTCTGTAGAAGCGATTGCTGACTCTCTACTGAAACTGTCAACTGACGAAGTTAAAGTGAACATCGTAGGTTCTGGTGTTGGTGGTATTACTGAAACTGATGCAACTCTTGCAGCAGCTTCTAACGCTATCATCCTTGGTTTCAACGTTCGTGCTGACGCAACTGCGCGTAACACGGTTCAGAACGAAAACCTAGATCTACGTTACTACTCAATCATTTACCAATTGATTGACGAAGTTAAACAGGCGATGGGCGGTATGCTTGCTCCTGAATTCCGTCAAGAGATCATTGGTCTTGCACAAGTTCGTGACGTATTTAAGTCGCCTAAACTTGGTGCAATCGCTGGTTGTATCGTTACTGAAGGTACGATTAAGCGTAGCAACCCAATCCGTGTACTTCGTGAAAACGTTGTTATCTACGAAGGTGAACTAGAGTCACTTCGTCGCTTTAAAGATGACGTTCAAGAAGTTAAGAACGGTTACGAGTGTGGTGTCGGCGTTAAGAACTACAACGACGTTCGCGTTGGTGACCAGATCGAAGTATTCGAAATCGTTGAGGTTAAACGTACTCTAGACTAATCAGTCTGTACGACTCGACATATTGACTAAGGTTACTAACATTACTAGTAAAGGTAATAAGTAATCGGTTGTTGAATACACCATGGGGGGCTGGTAATTACCAAGCCCCCCATCTTTCTAAGTGAGAAAAGAAAATGTCAAAAGAATTTAGCCGCACACAACGTGTGTCTCAGCAGCTTCAAAAAGAGCTTGCTCTTATCCTACAACGTGAAGTTCGTGACTCACGTATTGGTATGGTAACTATCTCAGACGTAGAAGTGTCTCGTGACCTTGCATACGCAAAAGTGTTCGTGACTTTTCTATGTGTTGGTGAGCAAACACCTGAATCATGCCTTAAAGCTCTTAAAGAGCATGAAGTGCCAGTTCGTATGGCTCTTGGTAAGCGTATTCGCCACCGCCTAACGCCTGAAGTTCGTTTTACTTATGACAACACACTAGTAGAAGGCATGCGTATGTCTAACCTAGTAAGTGAAGTTCTGAATGACGACAAGCGTAAGCAAGAAGAAGCTGGCCGCACTGACGAAACTCAGTCTAAGGGCGAAGAGTAATGGCTCGCCGTCGTAAAGGTCGCCCTATCAACGGGGTAATTCTATTAGATAAGCCGACTGGCATTTCGTCTAATGATGCACTGCAAAAAGTAAAGCGTATTTACTTTGCTGAGAAGGCAGGGCACACCGGTGCTCTGGATCCTCTTGCGACTGGCATGCTGCCAATTTGTCTTGGTGAAGCAACGAAGTTCTCTCAGTTTCTTTTAGATTCTGATAAGCGCTACGTTGTTATTGCTAAGCTTGGTGAGCGTACCAATACCTCTGACTCTGATGGTGAAGTGGTTGAGACGCGTGATGTTAACGTGACCCAAGAACAGCTTGAGCGTTGCATTGCGAGCTTCAAGGGTGAAACCGATCAGATACCATCAATGTTTTCGGCATTGAAGTATCAAGGTAAGCCTTTGTACGAATACGCACGTGCAGGTATCGAGGTTCCTCGTGAGTCTCGTAAGATTACAGTGTACTCTATTGAACTGCTTCGCTTTGAAGGTGATGAAGTTGAAATGGAAGTGCATTGTTCGAAAGGTACTTACATCCGCACAATTACCGACGATCTTGGTGAAATGCTAGGTTGTGGTGCTCACGTGACCATGCTTCGTCGTACAGGTGTAGCGAAGTACCCATATGAGCGTATGGTGACTTTGGAGCAGTTAAACGAGATCCTAGAGCAAGCACAGGCGCAAGAAATTGCACCGAAAGAGCTGCTTGATCCACTGTTGATGCCAATGGACACTGCCGTTGAAGATTTACCAGAAGTAAACCTGAACGCGGAACTGACTGACCTAGTTCAGCATGGTATGCCAGTTCAAGTTGCTGGTGCGCCAACTGAAGGTACGGTTCGTATGACAAGTGGCGAAGAGAAGCTGTTTGTCGGCGTTGCTCAGATTGCTGAAGATGGCCGAGTTGCACCGAAGCGTTTGGTTGTTTTCAGAGATGAAGAGCCACAAGCGTAGCGCTGAAACCGAATTAGGTATTAGTGTTTAGCCTTGAAAAGCGAGCAAATAAGACAGAAAGCGAACGCCTAATTTAGGTGGTTCGCTTTTTTCGTTTTTAATGGGTTCGATTGTTATTGCACCAACTGACAAACTTCCCTATAATCCTCGGCTCGCGTAGCGGCTGAATCAGAGATTGGCTGCTACAAATATAAACTTACTCTTATCAGGAGAGAATTATGTCTCTGAATGCAGAAACTAAAGCAGCAATCGTTGCAGAATACGCACAATCTGAAGGCGACACAGGTTCACCAGAAGTACAAGTAGCACTACTTACTGCTTCTATCAACCACCTACAAGGTCACTTCAAAGCGCACAAACACGATCACCACAGCCGTCGTGGTCTACTACGTATGGTTTCTAGCCGTCGTAAGCTTCTTGATTACTTGAAAGGCAAAAACCTTGCTCGTTACCAAGACCTAATCAAGCGTCTAGGCCTACGTCGCTAATAGCGATGTCTGCAAAGACAGTTTGAAGAAAAGGAGCATTTATGCTCCTTTTTTTGTGCCTGTAAGAAAATGCTAGGCCGGATGCTCAGAATATCATCTGGCTTTTTCTGATAGGAAATATCTCTCCTAATAAAAATAGTTTATACTACGCCCGCCTATAGCGTTTTCAACGTTTGGCAATCAACCTCTCAAGAGATTACAGTCACAGATGTCGGCCAATAGGTCGCGACTATTCAAAGGCGGATTTGGTCTTAATTCGGCGTATGAACTCATACAAAGAGTCACTATTCTAAGTCCCTTTTCACTAGTCGCGATTGGTAATATCTTGAGTCATTATTCACTTAATCTAAAGTCTGACTTTAGAGCTAAGGATATACAATGTTTGAAAAACCAGTTGTAAAATCGTTCCAGTACGGTAACCACACCGTTACTCTAGAAACGGGCGTAATTGCACGTCAAGCTACTGCTGCTGTAATGGCGACTATGGACGATACATCAGTATTCGTTTCTGTTGTTGCTAAGAAAGAAGCAGTTGCAGGTCAAGACTTCTTCCCTCTAACAGTTAACTACCAAGAGCGTACATACGCTGCGGGTAAAATCCCTGGTGGCTTCTTCAAGCGTGAAGGTCGTCCATCTGAAGGCGAAACACTAACAGCTCGTCTGATTGACCGTCCAATTCGTCCACTTTTCCCAAGTGCGTTTAAAAACGAAGTTCAAGTTATCGCTACGGTTGTTTCTATCAACCCTGACGTAAACCCGGACATGATCACTATGATCGCAACGTCTGCTGCGCTTGCTATCTCTGGTGCTCCATTCAATGGTCCTATCGGTGCTGCACGTGTTGGTCACATCGACGGCGAACTTGTTCTTAACCCATCAAATACTGAGCTTGAAAACTCTAAACTAGACCTAGTTGTGTCTGGTACAGAAGGCGCAGTACTAATGGTTGAATCTGAAGCAGATAACCTATCTGAAGAAGAAATGCTTTCAGCTGTTGTTTACGGTCACGACCAACAACAAGTTGTAATCAAAGCAATCAATGAGTTTGCTGCTGAAGTAGCAACTCCAGCTTGGAACTGGGAAGCGCCAGCAGTTAACACTGAGCTTAAAGCTCAAGTTGCTGAACTTGCTGAAACACGTCTATCTGACGCGTACCAGATCACTGAGAAAATGGCTCGTTACGAGCAAGTTGGCGCAATCAAGAACGACGTTGTTGAAGCTCTAATTGCACAAGACGAAAACCTAGATGAGCGCGAAATCCGCGGCATGCTTGGTTCTCTAGAGAAAAACGTAGTACGTAGCCGCATCATCGCTGGCAACCCACGTATCGACGGTCGTGAAAAAGACATGGTTCGTGCGCTAGACGTACGTACTGGTGTTCTTCCACGTACACACGGTTCTTCTCTATTCACTCGTGGTGAAACTCAAGCACTTGTTACTGCAACGCTTGGTACACAACGTGATGCTCAAATCATCGACAGCCTAATGGGTGAGAAGAAAGACAACTTCCTTCTACACTACAACTTCCCTCCATACTGTGTAGGTGAAACTGGTTTCGTTGGTTCACCTAAGCGTCGTGAAATTGGTCACGGTAAGCTTGCTAAACGTGGTATCCAAGCAGTAATGCCTTCTGTTGAAGAATTCCCATACACAGTTCGTGTTGTATCGGAAATCACTGAATCTAACGGTTCTTCTTCAATGGCTTCTGTATGTGGTACATCTCTAGCGCTTATGGATGCTGGTGTTCCAATCAAAGCTTCTGTTGCGGGTATCGCAATGGGTCTTGTTAAAGAAGGCGACGATTTCGTTGTTCTTTCTGACATCCTTGGCGACGAAGATCACCTAGGTGACATGGACTTTAAAGTAGCAGGTACTAACGCTGGTATCACTGCACTTCAAATGGACATCAAGATCGAAGGTATCACTAAAGAGATCATGCAAATTGCACTTAACCAAGCGCAAGGTGCACGTAAGCACATCCTTTCTGTAATGGATGAAGCTATCTCTGGTGCTCGTGAAGATATCTCTGAATTCGCTCCACGTATCCACACAATGAAAATCAGCTCTGATAAGATCAAAGATGTTATCGGTAAAGGCGGCGCAGTTATCCGTGCTCTTTGTGAAGAAACTGGTACTACAATCGAAATCGAAGACGATGGCACAATCAAGATTGCTGCTACTGAAGGCGCTGCTGCTAAAGAAGCAATCCGTCGTATCGAAGAGATCACAGCTGAAGTTGAAGTTGGCCGCATTTACCAAGGTAAAGTTGCTCGTCTAGCTGACTTCGGTGCATTCGTAACTATTCTTCCTGGTAAAGATGGTCTAGTACACATCTCTCAAATCGCTGACAAGCGCGTTGAGAAAGTGTCTGATTACCTAACTGAAGGTCAAGAAGTACCAGTTAAGGTTCTTGAAATTGATCGTCAAGGCCGTGTACGTCTAAGCATGAAAGAAGCAGTTGAAACGCCAGCTGAAGGCGAAGCACCTGCAGCTGAGTAATTCTCAGTGTGTCGATGGTGATATCGCTTTTTAGTGATTTCTAACCCATCGTCAACAAAGCATGTTATAAAGGGGAGCATATCGCTCCCCTTTTTTATTGCGGTCATAACAGGAGTAATTATTTGTGAAATGGTTTCAAACCGCGAGTATGTGTTTACTGCTTGTACTAACAGGTTGTGCGACAACATCAGATAACACCTCACGTTGGGTTTATCCACCGATGGCTGTGCCACTGCAACCAAGCGTTCAGCAAGAAGTTCAAATTGCACGTCTTAGTCAGCTATTACAGCGCCCAGATTTGAACGATGAAGTTCGAGCTAAGATGCTGTTTGAACGTGGTAATTACTACGACAGTGTTGGCCTGCGTGATCTAGCGCGTCTCGACTTCAACCAATCTCTTTCATTGAACCCTGCTCAACCTGATATCTTCAACCTTTTGGGTGTTTACTTTACGCAGGTAGGGGAGTTTGATGCGGCTTATGAATCTTTTGATTCTACGTTAGAGCTTGATCCTGCAAACTCTTACGCAGAAAGAAACCGCTCTATCGCGCTTTATTATGGCGAGCGTTACGACTTAGCTAACGAAGAAATGATGAAGCACTACGCCGATGATCCTAGCGATCCGTTTCGTGCTCTGTGGTTGTACATCATTCAGCATGAGCTCACGCCAGAGCAAGCTAAGCTTGATTTACAAAAACGTTACGAGAGCCGTGATGAGCAGTGGGGCTGGGTATTAGTCGCGATTATGCTTGATGACATTACTGAAGAGCAGGCTTTCAAGGCGATTTTAACCGGTACTCGTGATAACACTTTACTTGCGCAGCGCCTAACAGAGACATACTTTTACCTTGCTAAGCGTTACCACATGAATGGTGACTACGCGAATGCGATCTCTTTATACAAGTTGTCAGTGTCTTTCAACGTGTATGAATATGTGGAGCACCGCTACTCTTTCTTAGAGCTAAGTCGTATCTTCACTACGCTTAAAGCCGAGCACTTAGCGCAAGTTAAGTTGGCTGAGGCCGAAGAAGAAGCTAACGCTAAGTAAGCTATACATCTTGATTCCGTAAAGCCGCTGCCTGTCAGCGGCTTTTTTATGCTCCTTTTTATGCTCTTTTTTTATAAACAGGGGGGCTCATTTTTGATTGCTTTTAATTTAAACAATACTAAAATAGTTAGCCTTGCTAACTAAATGTTGTTCTTTGATTGGATGAATATGCTGAACCAGAATTTAGAAAAGATTGAGCGCTTCGCCTCTAAGATATGGCGAACTCAGGTAAATGAAGAGCCTATTTGTCAATTGAGCTTCAATGAGTATGACTATTTGAAGGTTATTCAAGCATCTCCTGAACCGATCCGATTAACTGATCTTGCGATTGAGATGCAAGTCACCAAGCCTTCAGCGACCACTATGGTTCAGAGGCTTGAGAGAAAGGGCCTTGTTGAACGTAAAGCTTCGCTCGAAGATGCGAGATCTAAGCTAGTAGTACTGACCAATAAAGCAGAAGTGGGTTTGGAAGAAGAAAGTAAGATCTATCAGGTTATGGCACAGATACTGGAAAGTCGTTTGTCTGAGCAAGAGTCTCAACAACTAAATCTATTATTAAATAAGGCTTTGAAGTAAATAATTTAGATATTTAGTTAGCTTTGTTAACTAATTTTTCGAGTCATATCTTATTGATATGCGACTCACAAATGAAAGTAGAGTAAAAAATGAGTAACTCAATTAGTCGCCAGTTTTGGCGATACACAATCCCTACCGTGGCAGCCATGTTGGTTAATGGCCTGTATCAAGTGGTGGATGGCATCTTCATTGGCCGCTATGTGGGAGCTGATGGGCTTGCAGGTATCAATGTTGCGTGGCCTGTGATTGGTTCGATTCTCGGTATTGGTATGTTAGTGGGGGTGGGTACAGGTGCGCTGGTCTCTATTCGCCAAGGTGAAAAAGATACTCAAGGCGCTAAGCAGATCTTAGCAACGGGTTTAACCTTGCTGTTAGCGATCACGCCTATTGTTTCGGCATTGTTGTTTTTGTTTGCTGATAACTTCTTGCTTTGGCAGGGTGCTGAAGGGCGAGTGTACGAGCTTGGTCTGCAATACCTACACATTCTGATTGGTGCCGGTGTCTTCACGCTAGGTTCGATCGCGATGCCGTTTTTACTGCGCAATGATGACAGCCCTAATCTCGCCACCATATTGATGATCGTTGGTGCGGTAATTAACATCGTACTCGATTACCTGTTTATCGCCCTCTATGGTTGGGAGTTGATGGGCGCGGCATTAGCAACAGCGATTGCCCAGTTTGTGGTAACGGGTCTCGGCTTGGCTTACTTCTTCTCACGTCGAGCAAACCTACGTTTACGTTGGAATGAGTTGAGACTGAAGCTCGATGTGATTCCACAAATCTTCGCCATTGGTACATCAAGCTTCTTTATGTACGCTTATGGTTCGATGATGGTGGCGCTGCACAATGCCTTGTTCTCCCAATATGGCGATCAGTTGATGATTGGCGCTTACGCGATTTTGGGTTACATCGTGACGGTTTATTATCTCACAGCTGAAGGTATCGCCAACGGTATGCAACCTTTGGTGAGTTACAACCATGGCGCGCGTAACCAAGCGAATATCCGTAAGCTACTTAAGATTGCGATGATGAGTTCGGTATTGATTGGTGTGGCGTTCGTGTTGCTTCTGAACGCGTTCCCACGGGAGTTTGTATCAGTATTTAACTCAGACGAACCTCAGCTAGTTGAGTACACCGTGTTGGGTATTCGACTTCACATGTTTGCACTGGCGCTGGATGGCTTCTTGGTAGTAGCAGGAGCTTACTATCAAGCAGTGAACAAGGGCAGCAAAGCGATGTTTGTGACGATAGGTAATATGCTTATCCAACTACCTTTCTTGTACATTATGCCTAAGTTGTATGGTGTGCCGGGGATCTGGATTGCGTACCCACTGTCTAACATCGCGCTAAGTGTGGTGGTGATGGTAATGCTCTACAAAGACCTAAAGAAGCTCGATGCCTCGCCGATGGAAACAGCGACGGCATAGGTTGTGTTTCTTAAGTCGAATTAGAAAGGTCTAGCGAATGCTAGACCTTTTTTGTATCTGTTGCTGGTTAGTCCAATGCGAAGAACTAAATGTTCTTAACGTCTAAACCTGCAAGCTGATGCCAGTAACCATTACATTGGCGGCTTTCAATCTTCATCGGTTTTTGACCTTGCTCGTTTGCTCTGAAATTATTGATTTCAGAGAAGGTATCGATACCGAGTGGGCTTAAACGAACCACATCAACTAGGTCGTGCATGTTTGGCAAATCATTGACTAGGTTGTAGCAGTAGCCTGATTGTGTCTGGATACCATTAAGGTTGAATACTGATTGGCCTTCTTGGCTTTCTACTTGTAGCCCTGTTGGGTACTTGATACAGCATGTTTCGCAATCGTCTTTAGCTTTGTTTTCTGCGCGAGCTGTAAAGCAGCGAGCCGAGTAAGCAAGCGGTAGATAGCCGTGGCTAAATACTTCTACTTCGAATTTGTTGCGGATGTTCAGCTCTTCGCACTGTGTCATTACGTTGCTTAGCCAGTCGCGAGAAAGCTCAACCGGCATACACCAACGCGTCATACCTTGTTTCAAGAACAGGTTCAGTGTGCGTGCGTTGTAGGTATTTACTGCAGGGCCGACCACGAAAGGTACTTTGCTTTCGCTAGCTAGTTGAATTGCAGATACATCATTGGCTTCGATCGCAAAGTCACCATTATCGATGTACTTCTTCATGATGTTGACTTCGCTTGGCGCTTCCAACAATGCCATGGTCGAGAGTACAACTTGCTTACCGGAAGCAGACAGCTCTTTAGCAATGTCCATCCAGTGTTTCGCTTTCATCTCTCGACGCTTTGAACATACAGCTTCACCTAGGTAGATGATGTCAGCAGAGCTTGATTTCGCTTGCTCATAGAAGCTTTCAACGTCTTGTTTTGGCCAAAAATAAAGTAGAGGGCCTAATGCGTATTTCATTGAGTTCTCCATTTGGCTCTATTGCCATTTACGGTGATAAGCGCCAAGCGTGGTTTGTGTACCTTCAGATACATTCGCCAGTGTCGCATTCCAAGCTTGTTCAACTTGGTATTGTTCTGGGTTCGCTAAGTAGCGATCGATAGCAGCGCGCCAAGTACGAGTCACTTGCTCTACATAAGCAGGGCTGCGTTGGCGGCCTTCAATCTTCACTGAGGCAACGTTTGCAGCGAAAAGCTCAGGCAACATGGATAGCGTGTTGAGGCTGGTGGGCTCTTCAAGTGCGTGATAGCGCTTACGTTCACCATCGATCTCGGCTTCAAAGCGGCCTTTACACAGCGTTGGGTAGCCAGCGTTCTCACCTGCTTCATACTTATCGATAAGGATCTCATTCAAGCGAGACTCTAGGCCCGTTTCTGTTTCTTGCCAGCGAACGTATTTCGCAGGAGAACAAGCGCCCACTGTGTTTGGTGATTCGCCCGTCATGTATGAAGAGAGGTAGCATCGGCCTTCTGCCATGATACACAAGCTACCAAAAGCGAATACTTCAAGGTCAACGTCAGAAGTGATGTTACGAGAAAGCTGTTTAACCTGATGAATTGATAATACGCGCGGCAATACGACACGTTTAACATTGAAGTTTTTGTGGTAGAAGTCGATAGCCGCCGCATTGGTCGCAGATGCTTGTACCGATAGGTGCAGTTCTAGATTTGGATATTTGTTTGCAGCGTACTCAAGCACAGCGATGTCTGCGATGATCAGCGCATCAACACCCAGTGCAGCGGCGTTGTCTACGGCATTGGTCCAACGGTCGAAGCCATTTGGGTGAGCAAACGTATTTAGAGCAACATGAATTTTCTTGTTGTGGTCATGTACATACTGCACAGCACGATCGAGCTTTTTACCTGCAAAGTTTAGGCCTGCAAAGTGTCGGGCATTGGTATCGTCTTTGAATCCGATATAGACAGCATCCGCACCGCAATCAATGGCGGTTTTCAAAGCAGGTAAGTTACCCGCTGGGCATAAGAGTTCCATTTGCTCACTACCAGTAGAATTAAGTTGAAGCGGGCATTTTATGAAGAATTGTGAATGACGGAATTGATGTAAGGCAGGTTTAGATGGATAAATCTGCTTTTACTCCGTTTGAGGTACTGACGAGTGACCGTTTTACATGTTGGCTTGGCTTGAACGTGAGATATTTGAATCGGCTTGTTAGTTCTTATGGCGACGATTTTGGGCAAATAGCTCTTCGACATCTTGTTTTGGTTGAGGGCGATAGAAGTGAAAGCCTTGAATTGAACTACAATTGAGGTTAGACAGTAGAGTCGCTTGCTCACTGGTTTCTACACCTTCAGCAACCACGGTTAAATCGAGAGACTTACCAAGGTTGATGATGTTTTCAATTACAGTAATTTGCTTTGGTAGGGTATCGATATCAGAGATGAAAGCACGGTCTATCTTAAGTTCATCAATTGGGAAGCGAGCTAGGTAAGATAGTGATGAGTAACCGGTACCGAAATCATCAATCGATAGAGCGAAGCCGAGCTTTTTAATCGCGTTGAGCATTTGCAGTGTGTGTTCACTGTCACTCATCACCGCGCTTTCCGTTAGCTCAAATGTAATCGCACTTGGGTCAAGCTCTGTCGAACGCAGCAGCTTTTCCATGTAATCAATCAGCTTCGGATTTCCAAACTGTTCAGGAGAAAGGTTGATTGCTACACGACCAGGGAGAATTCCCTGCATCTTCCAGCGCTTAACCGTAGCAAATACTTCACGCATAACCACACGACCAAGTTGTTCGATAAGGCCGGCTCGCTCCGCTACAGGGATGAACGCCGCTGGACTAATATAACCCTCTACAGGATGTTTCCAACGAACTAGAGCTTCAGCGCCGTTGATGGTGAAATCTCGTGCGTTGACCTTAGGTTGATACCAAACCTCAAGTCCATTCTGTTGCAGCGCTTTTTGTAGTTCAATCTCCAGCCACAGTCGCATACGCGCTTCTTTGTTCATCTGTTCGTTGAACTTGATTAGACGATTGCGACCACGATCTTTGGCTTCATACATTGCTGTGTCTGCATTTTGCAGCAAGATACGAGCATCAGTACCGTCTTGAGGAAAGCTCACACTACCAATCGAGCAGGCTAAGCGTTTACTAAAATGGTGAAGATCGAAAGGTTGATTGATCAGGGAAATGATCTTTTCAGCGAGCATTTCAGGTGTTCGCTGATGTTCGGGTTCTGGCAGGATAATACCAAATTCATCACCGCCTAAATGCCCAATTACGGCTTTACGAGGCAGTAAACGTTTAAGGCGTGAGGCGACCTCTTTAATCACTTTGTCACCGATGTGATGACCAAGTGAATCATTGATATTTTTAAAGTTATCAATGTCTAAGTAAAGCATCACAACCGGCGTATCGTTGTGAATGAATTGCTCAAGACGCTTAGTAAACCCAACTCGGTTGTAGAGCTTGGTCAGTGCATCGATGTAGGCATCTTCACTGTTTGCCGATGTATATTGTTTTGCGGTTTCTTGTGCGTCTTGAATAAGCACCAACTGAGTGTTACTTCCAAGAACGGTGGTAGAGTCGATGTTGAGCTGAACCTTACGTTCAAAGCCGCATCGGGCACCCGTTAAGCAAACCAAACCAGACTCAGAAATAATAGAGCTGAGTTTATTATTGAAGACTGTTTTGGTTTGTTCATCGATAAATAGGCGTCCCAACTCTTCGCCAATTAACTCTATGGTGGAGTTAAAGCCAAGCAAGCGCGCTGCAGCTGGGTTGGATGACAAGATGTAGTCACTTTCAACTAGCAGTAACCCGTCTGGGAGTAGGTGAGATAGTTTGTGAAATTTTGCTTCAGATTCTTCTAAAGAACGGACGAGTACTTGGTTTTCTGATGTGTCGAAGGCATGAAAGACAATGTAGTCAGTTTTGTTGCCATTGGTAAGCGGAGACAGGCTGAAGTGAAGGCTGGTATCGAGATCGGTTTCGTTGAGGGTGACTTCGGCCTCAATCGACTCGCCATTAAATGCACGCTCATAGTAAGGTTTAAGGTGCTGGTAGAATTGCTCGCCCAATGTTTGACGGTCATTCATGCCTACAAGCTCTGTTTGACTCAAACCAGCAATATCGCAGTAACGCTCATTCACCATAAAATAGTTATGTTGAGCATCAAGTACTGCGAAAAAGAACGGACTGTTTGCAGTTAGCTGGGTAAACCAATGTTGTAGTTGCTGGGGAGGCATCAAAGTACTACCAATTCTCCAAGAGCTTGAATATTCACTATCGATAAATATTTATTACTTTTTGTGTAGCTATCGATATTTACCTGTGAGTGCAGCGAACCGCTGTAATTCTCATTACCTGAGTTACTATAACTGTGATTTTCAGGATATTAAAGGTCGAGCATCAAACAGAAGTTAATTTGATACATAACAGTAACTGAGATCTCAACATCATCTATGATGTATTCCATATTATTGACAAAGTTACGGATAAGTCACGTGATAAACAAGATTCGCACTCAACTAGTTCAAAATGCCGCATCAATTTTGCGATCTCCAGTCCAGTTATTGCCTCAAACAGTACAAAAAAGAGCCTTGTTGGAGGCGCTTAAGAATGTCTTTAAGGAAGCTTTAGATGACGGTGACTTTGAATTTTTAGAAGACAAGTGGCTTAAAGTCTCAATAAAAGATATGGGGTTAAGTTGGTGTATTAGCTACAAAAATGAGCAACTAGTTGTAGCTGATAAAGAGGTGGCTGAAGATGTAAGCTTTAGCGGTAATCTTAACGATCTTGTGTTGATTGCGGGGCGTAAAGAAGACCCAGATACGCTTTTCTTCCAACGTAGACTGTCTATTGAGGGCGATACCGAGTTAGGTTTAGAAGTTAAAAACTTGATGGATAGCGTAGATTTGGACGTATTGCCGAGCCCTATGAAAACTTTGTTAAATCAATTAGCTGATTTTGTGCAGAAGGGAGTACAATCCCCAGATACACAAAGTGAGGTAATGAATGCTTATTCGAACTGAAGCACCGGCAGATATACTTGTCATTGATCGTTTATTGAAATCTGTTTTTGAAACGGATGCAGAAGCTAATTTGGTTATGAGCTTACGTGAGAATAGTCATTTAACCTTGTCGCTGGTGGCTTGTTCAGATGATGGTGAGGTGGTTGGTCACCTGATGTTTAGCCCTGTGACGCTTGATGGCGAAGACCATAACTGGCAAGGGCTTGCACCTCTCGCCGTGAAGGAAGAGTTCCGCAATCAAGGTATTGCCACATCACTGGTTGAAGATGCGTTTTCTACTTTGGTTGATTTCGGTTATCCAGCTTGCGTTGTGTTGGGTGATCCAGCTTATTACGGTCGCTTTGGTTTCAAAGCTGCAAGTGAATTTGGCCTGAGTTGTACTTGGGATGTGCCAGAAGGCGCCTTTCAAGCGATTGAGTTGGTAGAAGGTGCTCTTACGGGGCGTCCTGGCGAGGTAGCTTACAGCCCAGAGTTCAACGAGTTATAAAGCTATTTCCAACGCAATATGATGCAAACTGATTTGGTCTAAATAAAGGAGCTTGATGCTCCTTTATTTTTTGTTAGTATCAGCCCAACTCTAATGGACTGTTTTAAAGTTTGCTCTGATTAAGCCTCCCACCACCAACCTAAGGTTATAACTGCTAGATATGTCACAAACACACGCACAATACCTGCAAGAGATGGGCATAAGCCAATGGGAGCTTAGTCACCCAGAACGTTTGGCGGGTTATGAATCTAAACTGACTCCGCTAGCGAGTGATTGCAAGTTACTTTTGGTTTCGCCTGAAAAACCTCAGGAAGATCTCGCCGTGATGTTTGAGCGTGTACTCAAGAGTATCAAGCTTGATTTATCTCAGGCACTACACGTTCAGCCTCAACACCTAACTTATATCGAACTCGGTGATGTTGAATGGGTATGGTTTGCTGGGTGTGAGTCTGCCCAAGAGCTGAATGCAAAAACGCTTCAATCTCCATTACTGTCTGACATCAATGGTAATAACCAACATCGACGCGACTTATGGCAACAAATTTGTGCTTATGACTAATCAATTTTTACCGACTTCACAACAACACCTAGACGCTATTTGGCAGATAGAGCAGACCGCGCATTCTCACCCTTGGTCTGAAACCATGATTCGCGATCTCGATAGTCGAGGTGCTTGTCATCATGTTCTTGAAGTCGATGGGCAAGTAGTCGGATACTTCTTCGCCCAGAACATCGTTGGTGAAGTCACGTTACTTAATATTGCGGTAGACCCAAGCCAACAAGGCAAAGGGTATGGGAAAGCGTTAACTGAATATTTCCTTGATATGTGCGAACAAGCTGACGCCGAGAGTGCTTGGCTGGAAGTTCGTGAAAGTAATGTGCATGCTTTTAATCTTTACGAGAAGGCTGGCTTTAATGAAGTAGACCGTCGTCGTAATTATTACCCAACCAAGCAAGGCAACGAAGATGCGATCATTATGAGCTATCTTTTCATGTCGTTTAGCTAGTCATGTTACGTTTTTAGCCGACTAAATAACTAACCACAGAATTAGCCACAAAATAGGGTGTAAACTGACCCTTTAGAAAGTGACACGCTTTCTGTATAATCCGCACACAGAATTCAAGGGCAAGTATTATCTACTTGCCCTTTTTACGCTTTAGATCAGCAAAGGGCGACTATGTCTTTCCAACAAGAAGTGAGCAAACGTAGAACGTTTGCAATTATCTCTCACCCGGATGCGGGTAAAACCACGATTACTGAAAAAGTTCTTTTATTCGGAAACGCGATTCAGAAAGCGGGTACCGTAAAAGGCCGTGGCTCTAACCAGCACGCTAAATCTGACTGGATGGAGATGGAAAAAGAACGTGGTATCTCGGTAACTACGTCGGTAATGCAATTCCCATACAATGATTGCCTAGTAAACCTACTAGATACTCCAGGACATGAAGATTTCTCGGAAGATACGTACCGTACACTAACTGCGGTTGACTCTTGTTTGATGGTTATCGATGCTGCGAAAGGTGTCGAGGATCGTACTCGTAAACTAATGGAAGTAACACGTCTACGTGATACGCCAATCGTAACGTTTATGAACAAACTTGACCGTGACGTCCGTGATCCAATGGAAGTGCTTGATGAAGTAGAGAGCGAGCTAGGTATGGCTTGTGCTCCTATCTCATGGCCTATTGGTTGTGGTAAAGAGTTTAAAGGTGTTTACCACATTCACCGTGATGAAACGATCTTGTATGAATCTGGCCACGGCCACGAGATCCAAGAAGTTCGTATCATCAAAGGTCTAGATAACCCAGAGCTAGATGAAGCGGTAGGTGCTGATCTAGCGGAAAGCGTACGTGAAGAGCTAGAGCTTGTTATTGGTGCTTGTCCTGAATTTGATCACGACTTGTTCCTAGCGGGTGAGCTAACGCCGGTTTACTTTGGTACTGCATTAGGTAACTTTGGTGTTGACCATATGCTTGATGGTCTAACTAAATGGGCTCCAGCTCCTCAAACACGCCAAGCGAATGAGCGTGATGTTGAAGCGACTGAAGAGAAGTTCTCGGGTTTCGTATTTAAGATCCAAGCAAATATGGACCCTAAACACCGTGACCGTATCGCATTCATGCGTATCGTTTCGGGTACTTACAACCAAGGTATGAAGATGAATCATGTTCGTACTGGTAAGAGCGTAAGTATCTCTGATGCGGTAACCTTCATGGCGGGTGACCGTGCACGAGCTGAGAAAGCATACGCGGGTGATATTATCGGCCTGCATAACCACGGTACTATTCAGATTGGTGATACCTTTACTCAAGGTGAGAGCCTAAAGTTCGCTGGTATTCCTAACTTCGCACCTGAACTATTCCGTCGTATTCGCCTACGAGATCCACTGAAGCAGAAGCAACTTCTTAAAGGCTTGGTTCAGCTTTCAGAAGAGGGCGCAGTACAAGTATTCCGTCCTATGCAGAATAACGACTTGATCGTTGGTGCGGTTGGTGTACTTCAGTTCGACGTGGTTGTAGCGCGCTTGAAAGCGGAATACAACGTGGAAGCTATCTACGAAGGTGTTAACGTTGCAACAGCTCGTTGGGTTGAGTGTGATGACGCTAAGAAACTGGAAGAGTTCAAACGTAAGAACCAATCTAACCTAGCGTTAGATGGCGGTGACAACCTGTCTTACATCGCACCAACTATGGTTAACTTGAACCTAGCTTCTGAGCGTTTCCCTGAAGTTCAATTTCGAGCGACGCGCGAGCACTAATTTCTCCGAGCTCTATTCGAGTTAAACAAAAACGTCTATTGTTCTGCAGTAGGCGTTTTTTAATACGTGTTATCTGAGGATGGAGACTGAGATTTGAGCATGAGTATGTTGGGTTGGATAAAAGCTTGGGTTAGGAAATACGATAAGTGGTGTGAAGAGCTTGGCTTAACGCCTGAAAATAAGCGTAGCTGTGTACCTTATCGTCGTGACCTGCAAGGCCAGAAAGCAGAGAATGGAAAAGATGACACAGCAAATAAGTGACTTTCCGCTGTTTGATACTCATTGCCATGCGGATTTTGAGGCGTTTAAGCAAAATATTGTAATTGATCAGGGAACTACACTTGATCAAAGTATTGATCGCTACCTTAAAGAAGCGAAACAAGCGCAAGTTGAGAAGCTGCTCATCCCTTCTATAGGTCAAAATAACTGGCATAAGCTTGAGAAAATTGCGCAATCCTACCCCAACGTTTATTACGCGCTAGGCTTTCATCCTTACTTTTTAGAGCAAGCGGATGAGGTGCAATTTGAAGAGCTGCGCCAATTACTCTCTTCTAAAATGCGTCAATGTGTCGCGATAGGCGAGTGCGGACTCGACTTTTTTATGGACGTTGAACGAGAGAAACAAGAGCGCTTTTTCATCCAACAAATGGAGCTAGCGAAGGCGTTTGAGCTGCCTTTGATTGTCCATGAAAGGAAGTCTTACAACCGACTTATCGAGCTAATAAAGCAGCACAAGTTCACCTTAGGAGGTGTGATTCACGGTTTTTCAGGGAGTGAACAGCAGGCTTTAGCGTGGATCAAGCTCGGTTTCTATATTGGTGTCGGTGGGACGATAACTTACCCAAGAGCACAAAAAACACGCACAACCATCGCGAAATTGCCGCTTGAATACTTGGTATTGGAAACGGATGCTCCTGACATGCCCATGCATGGAAACCAAGGAAATGTTAACCATTCCAAACATTTAGTTACGATCTTAAATGAACTTTTTTTGCTTAGAAAAGAGCCAAAGCAATCGATTGCAGCGCAAGTTTGGCAAAATAGCCATCGCGCATTCGGTATATGTGAATAAAATCGAAGGTTTTTGTTTATCGTTTGCGTAAATTGCATTGGGCTTGTGATTTAGCTCACATTTGCGTGTGAATGGTACATGAATCTTGTACGAAAGTGTGAGGACGGCATTACTTTATTAGTGGTCGCATGAGTATAATTGCCTCCGCTTTATAGCCCCATTTTGTAACACGCCAATAAATAACTAATAAGGAAGTCATAAACTATGAGCCTGTTTATGAGCCTAGTCGGAATGGTTGCACTGATCGCAATCGCAGTACTACTATCTGACAACCGCAAAGCTATTAATCTAAGAACAGTGGGTGGCGCTTTCGCTATCCAATTCGCACTTGGTGCATTCGTACTTTACATCCCTTGGGGTCGTGATCTACTTGCAGGTTTCTCTGCTGGTGTAGCAAACGTGATCGACTACGGTAAAGACGGTACTGGTTTCCTATTCGGCAGCCTAGTTAACTTCTCAGTTGACGGTATCGGTTTCATCTTTGCTTTCCAAGTACTACCAACTCTGATTTTCTTCTCTGCACTTATCTCTGTACTTTACTACATTGGTGTAATGCAAATTGTAATCAAAGTTCTTGGTGGTGGTCTTCAGAAAGCTCTAGGTACTTCTCGCGCCGAGTCTATGTCTGCAGCAGCAAACATTTTCGTTGGTCAAACAGAAGCGCCTCTAGTTGTTCGTCCTTTTGTTCCTAAAATGACTAACTCTGAACTATTCGCAGTAATGTGTGGTGGTTTGGCTTCTGTAGCTGGTGGTGTACTAGCAGGTTACGCATCTATGGGTGTACCTCTAGAGTACCTAGTTGCAGCGTCATTCATGGCAGCACCTGGTGGTCTACTATTCGCTAAAATCATCAAGCCTGAAACAGATACGCCAGACGACAACATCGCTGACGAAATGGACGGTGGCGATGACAAACCAGCTAACGTTATCGACGCAGCAGCAGGTGGCGCATCAGTTGGTCTACAACTAGCTCTTAACGTTGGTGCAATGCTACTAGCATTCATCGGTCTAATTGCTCTAATCAACGGTATCCTAGGTGGCATCGGTGGTTGGTTCGGTATGGAAAACCTAACTCTAGAACTTCTTCTAGGTTGGATCTTCGCACCGCTAGCATTCATCATTGGTGTTCCATGGGAAGAAGCAACTATCGCTGGTTCTTTCATTGGTCAGAAGACAGTTGTTAACGAATTCGTTGCATACCTAAACTTCGTACCTTACGTTGGTGAAAATGCTCAAGTTGTTGCAGCAACTGGTCAAGTGATGTCTGAGAAGACTCAAGCTATCATCGCATTCGCACTATGTGGTTTCGCAAACCTTTCTTCAATTGCGATTCTTCTAGGTGGTCTAGGTGGTATTGCACCAGCTCGTCGTCACGACATCGCTCGTATGGGTGTTAAAGCGGTTATTGCTGGTACTCTATCTAACTTGATGGCAGCAACAATTGCTGGCTTCTTCCTATCTTTCTAATCAAGTAGATTTAGATATATAGACGCCATAATAATATCGCCCCGTAGCAAGAAATTGCTGCGGGGCTTTTTTGTTTTTAGGCCTAGTGATTTTGAGTATGAGTATGAGCATGAGCTGATGCTGGGATTCAATAATGGGTCTAGAATGTTTTTTTGAGATACAAACCGTTTGCGTTCTAAGGAGCACTACAATTTATTGATGGATACCTATAATGTATAAGCTTAAGGGATAGGATGTCTCTTGTTGGCAAGAAAGTGACCGCTTGGATTCGTTCAAAGGTTATTGTTCTGGGATTAAGCCAAACTTAGCGATACGCTATAGATGTTAGACACAACATGACTGATTTGTTGTGCCATAGACCAAACTGGTACTGTGCGGTGACAAGGATTGCAATTGGTAGCGAAAGTTATCAAGTCTTCAAGGAACCAAGTCCGTTCATTTGTGACTACTGAGCATTACTAAAATATCCATCTATACTGGATGGGTGGCGAAGTAGTTAACTATTTGAATATATTGATCGGAGATAGAAATGAGCGATTTAAAAGCAGCAGCTCTACGTGCACTTAAACTTATGGACCTAACTACGCTAAATGACGACGATACTACTGAAAAAGTAGTCGCGCTTTGTCATGATGCGAAGACTGCAGTTGGCAACACTGCTGCAATCTGTATTTACCCTCGCTTTATCCCAGCCGCTAAGAAAGCGTTGCGTGAGCAAGGTACTCCAGAAGTACGCATTGCGACTGTAACTAACTTCCCTCATGGTAATGACGACATCGAAATTGCTGTTGCTGAAACGAAAGCAGCGGTAGCGTACGGCGCAGACGAAGTCGACGTAGTATTCCCATACCGTGCTCTTATTGCTGGCAACGAAGAAGTTGGCTTTGAGCTAGTGAAACAGTGTAAAGCAGCTTGTGGTGACATCACACTTAAAGTGATCATCGAAACGGGTGAACTAAAAGAAGAAGCACTTATTAAGAAAGCTTCTCAAATCTGTATCGAAGCGGGTGCAGACTTCATCAAAACTTCAACAGGTAAAGTGCCAGTAAACGCGACTCCAGAGTACGCGCGCATGATGCTTGAAGTTATTCGTGACATGGGCGTTGCTAAAACAGTTGGTTTCAAACCAGCTGGTGGCGTACGTACTGCTGAAGATGCAGCACTATACCTAGCAATGGCTGATGAGCTACTAGGCGCTGAGTGGGCAGACAACATGCACTACCGTTTTGGTGCTTCAAGCCTACTAACGAACCTTCTTAATACATTAGAAGTGACAGACCAAACTGCTGATCCAGCAGCATACTAATTTACTCGTCATATTTGACGCCGCAGCGTTGTTGACTGCGTTAGTTCACCGGTTCGCCGGCCGTCCTAATCACATAGAGCCTCTATGTTCATAGGAATGAACTTCGATTTTCTTTCAAGAGAATAGTCGCCTAACTGCAACGCCAAATATTTAGAGTATTGATAATAACAAGTCTGTTTGATGGAGTGGCGTCAAGCCACTCCACATAACCTCTTTCCCTACAAACCATACTCACTAGAGTTTGGGAGGCACTAATGTATCTACCTCAAGAAATTATTCGCAGAAAACGTGACGGTGAAGTCTTAACAGCTGAAGAAATTAACTTCTTCATTCAAGGCGTGGCTAAAAATACGGTTTCTGAAGGCCAAATTGCAGCATTCGCAATGGCAATCTTTTTTAATGAAATGACCATGCCAGAGCGTATCGCACTAACGTGTGCAATGCGTGATTCAGGCATGGTGATTGACTGGAGCCACATGAATTTTGATGGCCCAATCGTTGATAAGCACTCTACTGGTGGTGTTGGCGACGTTACTTCTCTGATGCTTGGCCCTATGGTGGCAGCATGTGGTGGTTTCGTTCCAATGATCTCTGGTCGTGGTTTAGGCCATACTGGCGGTACGCTAGACAAGCTAGAATCTATCCCAGGTTACAACATTACACCAACTAACGAAGTGTTCGGTGAAGTAACTAAAGATGCTGGCGTAGCGATCATCGGTCAAACAGGCGATCTAGCCCCTGCTGACAAGCGTGTTTACGCGACTCGTGATATCACAGCAACAGTCGATAACATCTCGCTAATCACGGCTTCAATCCTATCTAAGAAACTGGCAGCTGGTCTTGATTCTCTAGTGATGGATGTAAAAGTAGGTTCAGGCGCATTCATGCCAACTTACGAAGCGTCAGAAGAGCTAGCGAAATCTATCGTTGCAGTAGCAAACGGTGCGGGTACTAAAACAACGGCAATCCTAACGGACATGAACCAAGTATTGGCTTCTTCAGCGGGTAACGCAGTGGAAGTTCGTGAAGCGGTTCAGTTCCTAACGGGTGAATATCGTAACCCACGCTTGTTAGAGATCACTCTAGCATCGTGTGCTGAAATGTTGGTGCTGGGTAACCTAGCTAAAGATTCAGATGAAGCGCGTGAAAAACTGATGGCAGTGCTGGATAACGGTAAAGCAGCAGAGTGTTTCGGTAAAATGGTAGCGGGCCTTGGTGGTCCAGCAGATTTCGTAACGAACTACGATAACTACCTAGAAAAAGCAGACATTATTAAACCAGTGTACGCGCTAGAAAGCGGTGTGGTATCAGCAATGGATACTCGTGCAATTGGTATGGCTGTGGTTGGTATGGGCGGCGGTCGTCGCGTAGCAACTGACAGCATTGATTACGCAGTCGGTTTTGATCACTTCATTCGCTTAGGTGAAGTAACAAGTGAAGATAAGCCATTAGCAATGATTCATGCTCGCAACGAACAACAGTGGCAAGAAGCTGCAACAGCATTACAAAATGCAATCACTGTGGGCGGAGAATATACAGCAACGCCAGACGTTTACCGTCAGATTCGTTCTGAAGACGTGTAAATAACAGATATCGGTATGCCTAGCGTATACCGATAAACAGAGTTCTGGTGTAAAGAGCAATAAGTTGGTGAAGAAAATGAAAAGAGCATTTATTTTAGTTTTAGATTCATTCGGTATCGGTGAAACAGCGGATGCGGACAAATTTGGTGATGTAGGTTCTGACACTATGGGCCACATCGCAGATCATTGTGACCAAGGTCTTGCAGACAATGCAGATCGTAAAGGTTCACTGACGCTGCCAAACCTGTCTAAGCTAGGTCTAGCGATGGCTCACAAAGAGTCTACAGGTCGTTTTGCTCCTGGTATGGATGTAGACGCTGAGATCATTGGCGCTTACGGTCACGCTGCTGAGTTGTCTTCTGGTAAAGACACGCCATCAGGTCACTGGGAAATCGCAGGTGTTCCGGTACTGTTTGACTGGGGCTATTTCACTGACAAAGAGAACAGCTTTCCAAAAGAACTGACTGACCGCATCCTTGAGCGTGCAGGCCTGTCTGGTTTCTTAGGTAACTGCCACTCATCTGGCACGGAAATCCTAGATAACCTAGGTGAAGAGCACATGAAGACTGGCTTGCCTATCTTCTACACTTCTGCAGACTCTGTTTTCCAGATTGCTTGTCATGAAGAGACATTCGGCCTACAAAACCTATTAGACCTTTGTCAGATTGCTCGTGAAGAGCTCGAAGACTACAACATTGGTCGTGTTATCGCTCGTCCGTTCATTGGCCCAGGTAAAGGTCAATTTGAGCGTACTGGTAACCGTCGTGACCTTTCTGTTGAGCCACCTGCAGCCACCATTCTTCAAAAGTTGGTTGATGAGAAGGGCGGTAACGTTCACTCAATTGGTAAGATCTCTGATATCTACGCGGGTTGTGGTATCACTCAGAAAACCAAAGCAACAGGTATCCCTGCGCTATTTGAAGCAACCAAAGAAGCGATCAATGAAGCGGGCGACAACACTATCGTGTTCACTAACTTCGTTGATTTCGACTCAGCTTACGGCCACCGCCGTGATGTTGCGGGTTACGCAGCGGCACTTGAGTACTTCGATGGTCGTATCAATGAAATCATCGAGATGATGAAAGAAGACGATGTACTTATCTTAACGGCTGACCACGGCTGTGATCCGACATGGCCAGGTACTGACCATACTCGTGAACACATCCCTGTGATTGTTTACGGTCAAAAGGTTCCAGCAGGTTCTTTAGGCCGTCGCGATACTTTCGCTGATATCGGTCAAAGCTTAGCGTCATACTTTGGCACATCGCCAATGGGACACGGTATAAGCTTTCTATAATAGTTAACGAAGAGAGAGGGAAACCTCTCTCTTCTTTTTTTGTTTTGAGATTAAGGATATTTTCAATGGCTACTCCACATATTAATGCTGAAATGGGTGATTTCGCTGACGTAGTTTTAATGCCAGGCGACCCGCTACGTGCTAAATACATCGCTGAAACCTTCCTAGAAGAAGTGGTTCAAGTGTGCGACGTTCGCAACATGTTTGGTTACACCGGTACTTACAAAGGTCGTAAGGTTTCCGTAATGGGACATGGTATGGGTATCCCATCTTGTTCTATTTACGCGACTGAGCTGATCAAAGACTTTGGTGTGAAGAAGATCATTCGTGTCGGCAGTTGTGGTGCAGTGAGCGAAGATATCAAAGTGCGTGATGTGGTAATCGGCATGGGCGCATGTACTGACTCTAAAGTGAACCGTATTCGCTTTAAAGGTCATGACTTTGCAGCTATTGCGGATTACAAGATGGTGCGCGCGGCAGAAGATGCAGCCAAAGCTCGCGGTGTCGGCGTAAAAGTCGGTAACCTGTTCTCGGCTGAGTTGTTCTACACGCCAGATCCAGAGATGTTCGAAGTAATGGACAAATACGGCATTGTTGGCGTAGAGATGGAAGCTGCAGGTATCTATGGTGTATGTGCTGAATACGGCGCCAAAGCTCTAACGATTTGTACTGTTTCTGATCACATCAAGACCGGTGAGCAAACCACATCAGATGAACGTCAAACGACTTTCAACGACATGATGGTTATCGCATTAGACTCAGTGTTGCTTGGTGACCAAGAATAATATTTATTTGTCTTAGCTTGGTAAGTTAACAGATAAAAAAAAGCCCCGTTGCTGCCTGAGCTTCGGGGCTTTTTATTGTATTTAGCACTAACGTCATTGGCTGTTGTTAACTCAACCGAGAACTCCGTCGAATTTCTCACATTGCTAGCAGCTTGCTATACAGAGTCCTTTTTCTGCTGAATCGAGATGTCTATGAGCTAGCATTTTTGAGCAGCAAATTCTCACCAGTTTTAGTCTTCCTTCTACGAATGAGCATGACAAACAGCACACCACTTACAAAACCCATCAGCACCATACCGATCATGTAGCGATCACTTTTGCGATAATGGTGATCAGAAATTGCAGTCATCTTACCCGTTTCGAAGGTCACTCGAATAAAGCCAATGATCGTCTTCTCTGGTGAATAAATAGGTTCAACTAATTGTTGTCTACCGATACTTGCTGTTGAAAGTGGCGTATCTAAGCCAAGAACCTCGCGTACGGAGAGAGCTTTTTCGCTCGAAGCCAGTCGAATACCCTCTGCATCATAGATGGTGGTATCAAACACCAGTCGGTCTTGAGATAGCTGATTAGTAAGATCAAGCAATCGCTCTTGGTCTTGTTGCGTGATCATCTTGCTGGCTGAAAGTGATGCCTGAGAGATAAGCAGCTTGGTAAGAGTTTCCAACTGTTTCGCTTGGATCTTCTCGTTACCTTTACTGATCACGACCGTATTTTTAATCGTTACAACGAACATGGTAGCCAGCAAAATGAGGGCTAGCATTCGTAAAGCGTTACGTATTGAGAACAATGATTCATTCATGTTTCACGAAGCCTGAAATAAACAAATGTTATGATTAAGACATATTGAGACTTGCGTTTTCAAATTGCAATAGGTTAACGTTTAGCATAGTTAATTAGGAATCATACACATGGACGCTCAGAAATATCTGCCGATAAAAAGGCATACCACATTATTAACTCGACTCCCTGAGACTCGTTTCGCTTCTCAACTCGCTAAATCCAAAGCCAATTGGATTGTGTTCGGTGAGTATCTATCTCCACAATCATTCGATGACATCGACTTCTTCACTGGCACTTACAACACCATCCTCGATACGTGGAAGGTAGGGCATTATGAAGTGGCTCTGATGTCAGGCAATCTAACACCAGCACACGAAGAAATCCTCCAAGCGTTAAAGCTTGATTATGCTTGCCTTAGCGAGGTCCCAGACTTATCTAAGCCAGGTTTGATCGTAATGGATATGGATTCTACAGCGATTCAAATTGAATGCATCGATGAGATTGCCAAGCTGGCTGGAGTGGGAGAGTTAGTCTCTGAAATCACAGAACGAGCAATGCAAGGCGAGCTCGATTTTGAACAGAGCCTACGCCAACGAGTAGGAGCACTCAAAGGTGCGGATGAGTCGATATTAGAGCAAGTGCGTCAGTCATTGCCATTCATGCCAGATTTGGTCGGGCTGGTGAATACTCTGAATAAACTTGGCTGGAAAACAGCGATTGCATCAGGCGGTTTTACTTACTTCTCTGATTACCTGAAAGATACCCTTGATCTTGACCATGCTCAGTCAAACACGCTTGAGATTGTCAATGGTAAGTTGACGGGTGAAGTCTTAGGAGATGTTGTTTCGGCGCAGACCAAAGCGGATATCTTGGTAGAGTTAGCTGAAGAATACGAATTGGAACTGCACAATACCGTTGCCGTTGGTGATGGTGCTAATGACTTGGTTATGATGGGTTCTGCAGGTTTAGGTATTGCCTATCACGCGAAACCGAAAGTAGAGCAACAAGCTCAAACCGCTGTGCGTTATGCAGGTTTAGGCGGGGTGCTGTGCATCTTGTCGGGTGTATTGGCTAAGCAGCAGAAGATCAGTTGGCAAGCGAAACCTTAGGGGTCCTATCTAAGTGCTATTGGCTATGTATCTTATTGGCAATAGTGACTCAGAAAAAAAGCAGGTGATGAGCCTGCTTTTTCTATTTTCAAACCCAGCAAATTGATGCTGACCTAACGAGTCAGCTCCAATCGAATCAACACTTCATCAGTAATATCTTCTATCTCGCCATAACCGATAAATGCAGTAACTTCATTCTCTAGCTTCTTAGCTTGATGCATACTGATGCGTGAAAGCTCTTCTAAATCCGACTGGAATAAACTCGTCAACGGATTAAAGATAGGTGCAGTCGTGACTCGTAATACATACACGTCACCTAAATGCTGCGCTTTCTTAATGAATAAGATGCGTTCCTTTGCTGAGGCGAAGTCTTTGACCAACTTGGTGTGTACCGATTGGATCTTGTCGCCAAACTTTACCGCGGCAATGTATACGTCATGGTGTTTCGGCTCTGCACCTTCAATTCTTTTCAGTGGCTCAGCTAACAGTGAATTAGAGTGCCCTTTGAAAATCGGCTCGAGTGAGAACTTTTGATTATGGCCAAGCTTAGCAAGTAACGTTAGGTGCTTATTTAATGGAAAATTCACACCAATGATCTTACAGCGCAGCGTTGAACCTGGCTTATCAATGAATATTGGGTTGCTGACCATCTTGCTTAACAAAATGTTGTGCAGAGATTCGAGCAGCGAATGTGTTGGCAGTATCTCTTGCTTCTTAATCAGCTTGCTTTGATTCTGATCGATAAGTCCATTAAGGAAAGCGATGGTACGCATCGTCTTGGCGTTCTCGGCAATAACCAGTTGCACGTTGCGGCCATTCGGGCTCACTCGAATCACCTGGTAAGGCACGGTGCTCAGTGGCAGGTTCTTGTCATAAAGCTGTAGTTCATTAAAGTTCACCAATACAGGATCATTAATCTTGAGGACCATTGGGTGTTCAAGGTTAATGCTCAGTCCACGCTTAGATATATCTAAGGTGTGTCCGTTCGCCGCTGCGCCATCTTGTGATGTAAGCTGCAGCGGTGACTTAAATTGGTATCTCGGCTCTTTACGACGGGTCTGAGAGTCAAAGTAGATGCTTTGAATATTGCCGACGACAGTACGTGGGTGACGGAAGCGGTTTAATTCACTGCTTGGAATACGTGGCTTTTCACTCAGAAGATAGTCAGCTGCACTTTCGTGATCGCCGATCTCTTGCAAGATTCCGCAATGCGTCAGTTGAGCTGAGCTTTGGGCCAGCGTATCCGAGTGCCTAGCTAATGCTTGTCGCTCGGTGTCTGAAAGTTCGAAAACCGAGAACTTGAACGCTTTCCAACTTTTACGTTTACCACCGATGTGCCAGAACAGTTGTCTTTGTTCACGAGAGGCTTCAGGTAGCATCATTGAATAGAATAAGGTCTTGTTTTGGTGTTCATGGGTAAAAGAGTAGATAACGTTACTGGTTCCCTTCACTCCTGGCTTAGCCAGCAGGTTCATACGTTGCTCGTTGAACAGGGTGCCTAGCGCTTGTTGATTTCGCTCGTCGTGCCAGTATTGCCATAACGGATGGTTGTTATCTGTCAGTAGGGCAAGCTTTAATTCACTGCCGCTGAAGAACAGCGGAAGGTTACAAGTATGCTTTAGATAGGTGTGTTCGATTCCTCGCGTACGAGTTCGAATGATCCTATCTTGGTTCTCATGGCTGGTTTTTTTACTGGTGCTATTTAAAGACTCATCGAGTAAGCGAGCCACAACATTGTTGTCGCTTACCTTGATGGTTCTTAGAAATTTGACCGCGTTGTTCTCATAGGATTCGTCGATACCCAAAACACGAAATTCAACCGCTTGGTTAACATCATTTTCTTGGGACTTTTCGATAAGCTCTGTGAACTTAACGCTGATGATCTCGCCGAGGTTATATCTAAAGGTGCTCGGCACCTTGAACTTTGCACCCGACGGAGAGATATCAACCGTTACACCATGTAGGCTTTGCCCTTTCGATGTGGTGATCTCAACCTGCGAGCTAATCTTGAGTCTGTTCTCTTGGCGCTTTAAGTCGTAACCTAGGTTAATCGCTTCCGCTTCATACGGACTGTTGGCGCTAGTAATGTCGTGGTTACCTTGAGAAGATGTTTTAACTACGCTCATTGGCTGAGTTCGCGGAGTCATTACTAACTCCCATGCGCCTTCTGTGTAACCTTTAAACTTTTTAGTGCCACGTTGATACGCGTTTAAGGCGATATCATCGAGCCAGTGCTTACGGCCGTCTAACGTGAACTGACGACATTCATTATCAATGCGCCCACGTAAATCAATGCTCTTTGTACACGGAGCCATGATACGATTCAGTTCCATTTTAACCAGCAGTTTTAGAGACGGAGATTCGCCTTCTGTCATTTGAGAAAGAAGGAATTCGAAATCTTCGGCGTGGTAGGCCGGGATAAGACGCTCTGCTACAGATAGAATTTCAGATTGCTGCATACTTTTCTTGTTAGAATGGACGGTGCATTTATGTTATCGACTAGTTTAAATCGATCTTTAAGTATAAGTGGTATGACTGCAACGTTTATTTTCACCCGTACGGTCAAATAAGTCACAAATTGACAACATCATTGTGTAACTGAGTAAATTATTGAGGTTTTATGGCTAAGGCAAAGCGAGCTTATGTGTGTAATGACTGTGGTGCTGACTTTCCACGCTGGCAGGGGCAGTGCAACGCATGTGGTGCTTGGAACACGATTACAGAAGTTAGGTTAGCCGCTTCACCTCAGGTAGCGCGTAATGAACGATTGAGTGGTTATGCTGGTGGTGCAACCGAGTCATCAGTTCAAACGTTGTCGGAAATCGACTTACAAGAAGTGCCACGCTTTAGCAGTGGCTTCAAAGAACTCGACCGCGTACTCGGTGGCGGTGTGGTACCAGGCGCTGCAATCCTGATTGGTGGTAACCCAGGGGCTGGTAAATCAACCTTGTTGTTGCAAACCATGTGTCAGCTTTCTTCTCAATTACCGACACTCTATGTCACAGGTGAAGAATCGTTGCAGCAGGTTGCGATGCGCGCTTCTCGACTTGGATTACCAAAGGAGCACTTAAAAATGCTCTCTGAAACCAACGTTGATAAAATCTGTCAGGTTGCGGAAAAAGAACAGCCAAAGATCATGGTTATCGATTCAATCCAAGTTATGCATGTCGCGGATGTTCAATCTTCACCGGGCAGTGTCGCTCAGGTTCGTGAATCGGCAACTGCACTAACGCGCTACGCAAAACAAAATAATGTTGCTGTGTTCTTAGTGGGACACGTAACTAAAGACGGCACCTTAGCCGGGCCAAAAGTGCTTGAGCACATAATTGACTGCTCAGTTCTATTGGATGGCGGAACCGATAGCCGCTTTAGAACATTGCGCAGCCACAAAAACCGTTTTGGTGCGGTCAATGAACTCGGTGTGTTTGCTATGACAGGCCAAGGACTAAAAGAAGTCAGCAACCCATCAGCGATTTTCTTGTCTCGTGGTGAAGAAGAAACCTCGGGCAGTTCGGTTATGGTTGTGTGGGAAGGTACTCGTCCACTGCTTGTTGAAATCCAAGCTCTTGTGGACTATTCCCAGCTGGCTAACCCGCGTCGTGTCGCTGTCGGCCTAGAACAAAACAGGCTTTCGTTGTTATTAGCGGTGCTGCATAAACACGGCGGCTTACAAATGGCTGATCAAGATGTGTTTGTGAATGTCGTCGGTGGTGTTAAAGTAACCGAAACCAGTGCTGATCTTGCGTTGGTGATGGCTCTACTTTCAAGTTTCAGAGACCGTGCATTACCAAAAGATGTAGTGGTTTTTGGCGAAGTGGGCCTAGCGGGTGAGATTCGACCGGTACCGAGTGGGCAAGAGCGCCTTAATGAGGCATTTAAACACGGCTTTAAGAAAGCGATCGTACCGGCAGCAAACATGCCTAAAGGAGGCATTCCTGGAATGCAGATCCACGGTGTGAAAAAATTATCGGAAGCAATTAATGCTTTTGATGAGTTGTAATTGAGCTCACTTCAGCTACTCTATACAGCAGAAATTCAGTCTAACTTGAGCGCTATGTACGCTTTAGGTTAGCACTAAACTTAACAGTCACTTAGATTGTTTCTATAGATTGCCTTTTTCTATATGTTAGAAAAAGGCAAAGTTTTTTAGTCCCAAATGCATGCAAAGCTATCAGTCTTCACAGATTGTGATATACTCTGCGCGCATTTTATATCCTATTAACAGAGTAAGACAATGGCAGATTTATCGAAATACAGAAACATTGGTATTTTCGCGCACGTTGATGCGGGTAAAACAACTACCACTGAGCGTATCCTTAAGCTAACTGGTCAAATCCACAAGACTGGTGAAGTACATGATGGCGAATCAACGACTGACTTCATGGAACAGGAAGCTGAGCGCGGTATTACTATCCAATCAGCAGCTGTAAGCTGTTTTTGGAACGATCACCGTCTAAACGTTATCGATACTCCTGGACACGTTGACTTCACAGTTGAAGTATACCGTTCTCTTAAAGTTCTTGATGGCGGTATCGGTGTATTCTGTGGTTCTGGTGGTGTTGAACCTCAATCAGAAACCAACTGGCGCTACGCTAACGAATCAGAAGTATCTCGTCTGATCTTCGTTAACAAACTAGACCGTATGGGTGCAGATTTCTACAACGTTGTTGACCAAGTTAAAAACGTTCTAGGTGCTACTCCTCTAGTTATGGTTCTACCAATTGGTCGTGAAGACGAATTCGTTGGTGTTGTAGACCTACTAAGCCGTAAAGCATACGTTTGGGATGACACTGGTCTTCCTGAAAACTACGAAATCACAGATGTTCCTGCGGACATGGTTGATGACGTTGAGCAATACCGTGAAGAGCTAATCGAAACTGCTGTAGAGCAAGACGATGACCTAATGGAAGCTTACATGGAAGGTGAAGAGCCTTCTATCGAAGACATCAAGCGTTGTATCCGTAAAGGTACTCGTGATATCGCATTCTTCCCTACGTTCTGTGGTTCTGCGTTCAAGAACAAAGGTATGCAACTTATCCTTGATGCTGTAGTAGATTACCTACCAGCACCAACTGAAGTTGATCCTCAACCTCTAATGGATGAGAACGGCGAAGAAACTGGCGAACACGCTATCGTTTCTACAGATGAAACTTTCAAAGCGCTTGCATTCAAAATCATGGATGACCGCTTCGGTGCTCTAACTTTCGTTCGTATTTACTCTGGTAAACTGAACAAAGGTGACACGATTCTTAACTCATTCACTGGCAAGACAGAACGTGTTGGCCGTATGGTTGAGATGCAAGCTGATGACCGTAACGAACTAACTAGCGCACAAGCTGGTGACATCATTGCGATCGTTGGTATGAAGAACGTGCAAACTGGTCACACTCTATGTGATCCTAAGCACCAAGTAACGCTTGAGCCAATGGTATTCCCAACTCCAGTAATCTCAATCGCTGTATCTCCAAAAGATAAAGGCGGTTCTGAGAAAATGGGTATCGCGATCGGTAAAATGGTTGCAGAAGATCCATCTTTCCAAGTTGAGACTGACGAAGAGACTGGCGAAACTATCCTGAAAGGTATGGGTGAGCTTCACCTAGACATCAAGGTAGATATCCTTAAGCGTACATACGGCGTTGACCTAACTGTAGGTGCTCCTCAAGTTGCTTACCGTGAAACTATCACTCAAGCAATTGAAGATAGCTACACGCACAAGAAGCAATCTGGTGGTTCTGGTCAATTCGGTAAGATCGATTACCGTATCAAACCAGGCGAAGCAGGTTCTGGCTTCAAGTTCAACTCTGTAGTTGTGGGCGGTAACGTTCCTAAAGAATTCTGGCCTGCAGTTGAGAAAGGCTTCGCATCTATGATGGAAAACGGCGTACTAGCTGGCTTCCCAACTCTAGACGTTGAAGTTGAACTGTTCGATGGTGGCTTCCACGCAGTCGATTCATCTGCTATCGCATTTGAAATCGCAGCGAAAGGTGCATTCCGTCAATCTATGCCTAAAGCTGGCGCGCAACTTCTTGAGCCTATCATGAACGTTGACGTGTTCACTCCAGACGATCACGTTGGTGATGTTATCGGTGACCTTAACCGTCGTCGTGGCATGATCAAAGATCAACAAGCTGGCGTTACTGGTGTTCGTATTAAAGCTGACGTACCTCTTTCTGAGATGTTCGGCTACATCGGTCACCTACGTACTATCACTTCTGGTCGTGGCCAATTCTCTATGGAATTCGCACAATACGCACCATGTCCAACTAACGTTGCTGACGAAGTGATTGCAAAAGTTAAAGCAGAAAAAGAAGCTGGTAAGTAATTAGCCTTTTTCTCAATTAGCTAAAAAAGCCCCGCAAGTGAAAGCTTGCGGGGCTTTTTATTGCTTGTAACATACTGCGTGAGATGCGTGAGATGCGTGAGATGCGTGAGATGCGTGAGATGCGTGAGATGCGTGAGATGCGTGAGATGCGTGAGAT